>DFYJ01000138.1 GCA_002383325.1 Candidatus Aminicenantes bacterium UBA4085 | reverse complement strand
CCTGATAGGCGATCTCCTCCCCGGAAGGGATGGAACGTTGCAGGTTCCCCAGTCCGCCGACCCCCTCGATGGCTTCGGCGACATACATCGGCAACCGGTCCCCATCGCACCTGCACTTCCGCTTCCCCTTCATGCTACTGGATATGACACATCCGTGTAATTATGGTTCCCTTTCATCATCCGCAGATGCCCAAACGTCCTTGAAAAAAACCTCTGAGAATCATTAAGGTCACAGTATAATATTAACGATCAAGGTGTAATGCAATGGACGACAGGACATTGGAGCTGGTGGCCATCTCCGCCTCGGTGGCCGGGCATTGCCAGCCGTGCTTCGTGCATCATCTCGGAAAGGCCAGAGCGTTGGACGTCAGCGAGGAGGACCTCCGCAAGGCGATCTCGCTGGCGACGAAGATAAGCGGGGTCGGGGACCAGCGGATGACCGATTTCGTCGAGAACGTCCTGAGGACGGGGGAAGAAGGTAAGTAGTTTTTCAAGAGTTCCCGATTACCGACATCTCCGCCGGCATGCTCTTAGCTCGACAGATCCCTTCACCTATCGATCGACCTCGATTTCCGTTGAGACGATCTCCTTCCTGATGCTTTCCAGCTCCTTATGGGTCCTGCCAATGGACCCTTCGATATCCTCCGGCATGATCATGAGAGGCAGGTTGTCATCACGGTGATCGTAACCCAATTTGGAAAGATCGTTGTCAACGATGTTCTCCGAACAACGTTCGTATGTGTCCAGTGCGAACCTGACCTTACTGAGCATCCCGTCCTTATGCTCTGGAACCGTATAACCCAACGTCCAGCTCATGTGGTACAGGTCCAAGGGATCGCGGGGTTTGTACACCTTCCTGGTCATCATGGCCCTGCATTTTTCTATAAAGATCTCCCGGCGATCATGACAGGTTAGCTCCACCGGTGTCGTATAGGTTTGATATCGTTCCTCATACAATGGCTCGAGCTGATGGAGGTCAGCGCCTCCTAGGTAGGTTCCCAGTACTTTTTCTTGGTAAGGATGGACCTTGGCATCGTAGAAATTCACCTCTATCTTTACAGATGCCCTCATCCTGTCCAAAGCAGAGATATAGGATGGACGGTCACCATCTTGCCCCCGCTGCTGATATGAACGTCCTTTCCACACTTTTCACCAGAAAATGACATGCCGATCCGGTCAGTAATTTTTTTCAAATGGCCGATCACGTTCTCAACTTCCCTGGCGCAAAGATCGTTCCTCTTGCTCGGGGTCACCGATGACCATTGACCTTGATCAGCCCAGGTGAGATCGATGTCTTCCGAGGATCGATAGTATCCGGAATACGCCTTGACCAAGCAGGTGCCGCCTTTGAACACTAGATCACCTCGGAGATACTGGTCCTTAGAGATCTCCAGCAGTGATGCGTGAAGATGATAATCCTTCTCAATGACGTCGGTCCTTCTGGCTCCGCCGATCCTGCCGATGTCCCTGAAGAACCGATCCATCGATCATCGCCTCCCTGAACTTCGGAGGATAGGACGAAAGGTATTCAACGATCTTCTTTCGGTCCAGTTGTTCCTCGAACTCGATAAGCGGGGCGAGAACCTGTTTCAGGTCCTCCTTATCGATGTAGTTCCTGTACGCCAGGTCCAATACCGTTCTCTCCTTGTCCGAAATGTATAAAACACAACCGTGGTCCGTTATCCTCTTCATCTTCCATTCGGCCGGTGGGTCCGTCATCGCCCACTTTCTGAAAACGAACTTGGAATCAAGGATCCCGATGGCCTTCGTGGTTCTGAAAGAATCAGTGATGGCGCTGTCCACCGTGTAGAATTCATGGGTCATCAAGTTCATCTTCAAAGCCGTCTCCAGTCCAAAGTACCAATTCTTGACGCCCTTTATCCGCAACGCTTCGGATATCATCTCGAAGATGGAATATTTGAAGAAGTTCCCCTCTACCTCCTCAGGGCTCTTGACATAGAATATGCCCCTCAGGATCCTGAAGATATATCCGTGCTCCTGCAAATAGCGCAGACTCCTCCGTTCATCCTTTCCGAACTTACTAGCTATCCTCATCACATCCTCGGACGTGACTACCTTGTACCCTTCAATTAGGAGCCTTTTCCATATCGAGGTGGCTGTAGGCAATGTCATAATAACCTATTATTTGGGATATTATGACTCATTATCTACTAGATGCTTTCCACTATCACAAGAAGTATCTCCTTCATGAAGTGACATGTCGAATGGAGATCGTCCGACGAGGCAATCTTGAACTTTCTGATGCGATTTCCGTATATTCAGGCGTTCAAAGAAATCCCTGTTCCAAGGTAAGAAGTGATGTATTCAAATGTGTTCCAGGTCTTATCGGTAAAATTCAAGTTCTAGTAGTACACTTAACAATACGTTAGTATATAAGTTACTACAACTGTATACAATTAGCAGGTGATATGATGGATCCCCCGGAGCAAAAATACAAGACGGTCAGGTTGAGGGAGGAGGATTACAACAAGCTGAAGGAGGTCCAGTCCTACCTGGTTCGAAAAGGCACGGATGCTTTGGATTGGGAGGAGCTGCAACGGCAGAACATTGTTGATGTCCCAGACAAAAGCGATAGCGAATCCGAGGGGGCGCTGACCATGGGTTTCATCCTTGGGCTGAGCACGGCGGCACTGGCATACCTTCTCTGGAAGAGCTCTCAGAACAAATGAGCGACACCTTTGTTTCAGGGGGAGCGTCGCCGCTTCCAGTTAGCTGATCGGGGGGAAGAGATCATTGGCGCATGGCGCCGTTGATGGCTATCTCCGCGATGTCCACGGCGTACATGGTGGACCGTATGATGGAGTCCATGACCATGTTGATGATGATGGCCTCCCGGCTGTCCTTGGCCCGATTACCCTGACCGAGCTTCTCGCAGCGCTTGACGACGTCCCTTCCCTCGTCGATGACATCGTTCGCCTCCGGGATGTCCTTGCGGAAGAGCGAGTCCATTCCTTTCTCCAGCACTCGCATGGACTCCGCGCTCAGCTTCCTGATCTCGGCAGCGTTGGGAATCTTGTCCGCGTCCTCCGCGCTCAGCAGGGCGTTCCTGGCGATGCGCACCGCGTGATCCCCGATGCGCTCTATGCCACGGGCCACCAGCATCAGGTCGTTCGATTGGAAGATGTCCAGGCCCATGCGGTCCCCGAGCCGGCGGTCCCTGGCTATGAGGGTGTTCTGCTTCACCGCCATCCAGTAAAGGCGGTCCACGTCCGTGTCCCGGTCTATGACGTCCTCCGCCAATCCTTTGTCCTCCTCGCATAACGCTTCGATAGCATCGGCGTGCATGCTTCGTGCGATGAGATGCATGCGGCGGACGCACTTCTCCTGTGGCAGCTCGATAGGGTCGGACAGGTCGTGCATTATCACGCTGTTGGCTGTTTCTTCCACGACCTCCGGTCCGATAGCTAGACGGGAGAACTCCCGTATGGCGCTCTTGGCCTCCGGCTCCATGCGGTCCTTGGATCGGACCTCTATGACGTTGTAACCGACGAGATAGGCGCCGATCAATTTGCGGGTAAGGTGCTCTGCGCTTTCATCACCGTCCGTCCAGATCTCCTTCTTGAACGTCTCCTTGCGACGGTCCATGTTAGTGTCCAGTAGTATCGTTCCATCAAGCTGGACGGCCATGGAGACCTGATCGCCAGCTTTGAGCCCGGAAGAGTCCACCCAGTTCTTCGGCAGCGATACGGTCAACGTGGACGCCCCGGTCTTCTGCACCCGGCGGACCTCGGTGTTCATGGTGGTATCCCGTTTCACAAACGTACTTAAGTGATTATTGTATATACAAAACTTACTAGAAATATAAAAAATATTAATTGATACTGTCTCTATATACAAAATACAAGAATATATTCTATTTTGCATATGTATATAAATGGCGCCCTTGGTAGCACGCCCCGAAGAAAATGCACAAAGAGCTAGCCGGGACAGGAAGGGACTCAGGCGTCAGACGCCAACTCGATCCTCCATTGTTCGTCCTGCGTGACTGGACCGCAGCTCCTTGTTCTTTCTTTACAACTCAATGGTGAAAAGAATGGAGAACAAGATGAAGTACCTGGTCATCGGCGTCGTAGCCATAATCATAGTGGCCGCGGTCGGTGTGTTCCTCTTCCAGGACAATGATGACGACAACGATGAAGGTGGCGTCATCGTGCAGAAGGGGTCCGATACGTTGCTTGAGCTCTGCCAGATCTGGGCAGAGGAATACATGGCCGAGAACCCGGCCGTTGAGGTCGAGGTCTCCGGAGGCGGAAGCAGCACCGGCATCACCGCCCTGATAAACGGACAGGTGGATGTTGCCCAAGCGTCCCGCCAGATAAAGGCCAGCGAGATCGAGAGCGCCCAGGCCGCCGGGTTCACCCCGGTGGAGTTCAAGGTGGCCATCGACGGCATAGCGATCATCGTCCACACCTCGAACGATGTCGGCGTCCTGACGGTCGAGCAGCTGCGCGGCATCTATAACGGAACGTACACCAACTGGAACCAGGTGGGCGGGGCCGACGAGGACATCACCCTCTACGGCCGCCAGTCCACGTCCGGAACCTACGAGTACTTCTGGGAGCACGTCCTGCAGAAGGAGAACTACAGCCAGGACATGAACATGCTCTCCGGCAACTCCGCCATAGTGGCGGCAGTGCAGGGCGACGCGGGCGGTGTCGGCTACGTCGGAATAGGCTACGCCGATGCCTCCGGGATAAACGTCCTGGACCTCAAGGCGGACGCGGAGTCCGAGGCCTTCGCCCCGACCGACGAGTCGGCGGTCAAGAGCGGAAAGTACGACCTTTCCCGTTACCTGTACCTTTACACCAAGGGCACCCCGACCGGCATCGTGAAGGACTACCTGCGCTGGATCGTCAACTTCGACGACGGCCAGAGCCTGGTCGGCGAGATCGGCTTCTACGAGATGTCCCAGAACGCCTACGAGGACAACCTGGTCAAAATGGGGGTCACCCCCGCCTCGGTCACCCTGACCCAGAAGGGCTCGGACACCATGCTCGAGCTGTGCCAGATATTCTCCGAGGACTTCCATGAGGAGTTCCCGTGGATCACCGTGGAGATAACCGGTGGCGGCAGCGGAACAGGCATCAGCGCCCTCGTCAACGGGCAGGTCGACCTGGCCCAGGCCTCCCGGTCCATAAAGGCCAGCGAGATCGCCGCGGCCAACGCGAACGGGGTGTACCCGGTGGAGTTCAAGGTGGCCATCGACGGGATCGCCGTCATCACCAACGACGACAACGGCGTAACCAACCTCACCAAGGAGCAGCTGCAGGGCATCTACAACGGCACGTACACCAACTGGAACCAGGTCGGCGGCGCCGACCTGGACATAACCCTGTACGGGCGCCAGTCCTCCTCCGGCACCTACGTGTACTTCCAGGAGGAGGTCCTGGGCACCGAGAACTACAGCCAGGACATGAACATGCTGACCGGCAACTCGGCCATCGTGAACGCGGTCCAGGGCGACGCGGGCGGGATCGGTTACATCGGAATAGGCTACGCCAGCGCGAGCGGGATCAAGGTGCTCGACCTGAGGGAGACGGAGGCCGACCCGACCTTCAGCCCCCTGGACGAGGAGGCCGTGCTCAGCGGCGACTACATGCTGTCGAGGTACCTGTACATCTACACCGATGGCACCCCGACGGACCAGGTAAGCCGCTGGATGTCCTGGATCCTGAGCAGCGATGGTGGGCAGAGCGTGGTGACCGAGATCGGCTTCTACCCCCTCCCCCAGGCTGTGATCGAGCAGGAGATGGCCAAGCTGGGCTGATCGAAACCTTTTCCTCAACCCTTTAACCAAACCCCATCAAACCTTTTTCAAAACCCCAGAGGAGCGTAGGTAGAGTGGCGTTGAAGTTGAGAAGGGAAGGAGGACGGCGGCTCCGCAAGAACAAACATCTGCCTCCCCGGGAGAAGGCGATCCAGCTTGCGTTAACCGTCGCCACCTGGTCCTCCGTCGTCGCATTGGCAGCGGTGTTCGGAGAACTGCTTTTGGGAGCGCTGCCGGCCTTCACGTCCATCAACATAATAGATTTCTTCACCGGGACGGTGTGGAACCCCGCCCATCCGATGTACCCGCTGTACGGTATCGTACCGCTCTTCGTCGGCACCATGATGGTATCCTTCGGCGCGGCGCTCATTGCCATCCCGATCGGACTGGGATGCTCCATCTGGCTGGCGGAGCTCGCGAGTCCCCGGGTGAAAGCCATATTCAAGCCGGCCATCGAGATACTGGCCGGAATTCCGTCCGTCATCTTCGGTTTCTTCGCTCTGGTAATACTATCCGAATGGATCGCGGTCGTGTTCGACCCGGTCACCAAGCTGAACGCCCTGAACGGGGCGATCATGCTGGCCGTCATGATGATCCCTATAATGGTCACCGTGGCCGAGGACGCCATGAACGCCGTGCCCCGCAGCCTCCGCGAGGCGTCCCTGGCGCTGGGCGCCACCAGATGGGAAACGATTCGCCACGTGGTGGTCCCCGCCTCCATATCCGGGGTCGTGGCGGCCATCGTGCTCGCCTTCGGCAGGGCGGTCGGAGAGACGATGACGGTGCTCATGGCCACCGGGAACGCCACCCAGCTGCATTTCGACTTCCTGCGTTCCGTTCAGACGATGACCGCCGCCATCGCCATCGACTTCGGCGAGGTGGAGTTCGGTTCCGAACACTACCACGTGCTGTTCCTGGTCGGGCTGGTCCTGTTCGTGATAACCTTCGTCATCAACTTCCTGGCCGAATGGGTGACCCATCGCTATAAGGAGGACTACTGATGATGCTCAACCGGAAAGCGACCGAAATAGCGGTCTTCAGCATGTTCCGGGGCTGCGCCCTGTTGGTCGTCCTGGCCCTGATAGTGCTGGTGGGATACATCGCCACCGGAGGTCTCGAACGGTTGAGCGTCGAATTTCTTACGGAGATGCCCCGCCGCGCCAACACCGAGGGCGGAATACTTCCCGCGATCGTGGGCACGTTCTACCTGATGCTGATCGTTCTGGCGATATCCGTCCCCATCGGCGTGATGTCCGCCATTTACCTGGTGGAGTACGAGCAGAGCTCCTGGATGGGCCGGGTGTTCAAGCTGGCCGTCTACAATCTTGCGGGAGTCCCTTCAATAGTCTACGGGCTGCTCGGCCTGGGAATATTCGTGGCCTATCTGGGGTTGGGCTTCTCCCTGATCTCCGCCGGCCTCACGCTCAGCATAATGACCCTTCCACTGATGATATCCTCCGCCAGGGAGGCCATCGCCGCGGTGCCGAGCACGGTGCGGGAAGCGTCATATGCGCTAGGCGCCACCAAATGGCAGACCATCTGGCATCACGTTCTTCCGTATGCCTTGCCGGGAATATTCACCGGCATAATCCTCTCCGTGTCCCGGGCCGCCGGCGAAACGGCTCCGCTGATGCTCACTGGCGTAGCGATGTCCCTGCAGCGTCTGCCGGACAGCTTCTTCGACAGCTTCATGGCCCTTCCCTATCACGTGTTCTACATGGCGACCCAGTCGTCCGACCTGCTGGCCACCCGCCCGATCCAATACGCGACAGCACTGGTGCTTCTGCTTCTGGTGCTTGGGATGAACTTGATAGCCATAGTCCTGAGGAAAAGATACCGCGACAAGTACAGGTGGTAAAATTGAACACAGCTATCCATATCGACGATCTTCACGTATACTTCGACAAGAACCACGCCCTCAATGGCGTGAGCATGGACATCGAGATGAACCAGGTCACCGCCATCATCGGGCCGTCCGGCTGCGGCAAGTCCACGTTCCTCCGATGCATCAACCGCATGAACGACCTCATCCCCGGTTGCACCGTGAAGGGGAAGGTGATGGTGGACGGGGAGGATGTCAACGATGATGACGTAGACGTCGTGGACGTCCGCAGACGTATCGGCATGGTGTTCCAGAAGCCCAACCCGTTCCCCAAGAGCATCTACGAGAACGTGGCTTACGGTCCTCGCCTGCACGGCATCGCGGAGACGGTGGACGGAAAGGTGCGCCGGCGCAAGCATACGAAAAAGGAATTGGACGGGATCGTCGAGCACTCCTGCCGCAGGGCGGCCCTCTGGGACGAGGTCAAGGACCGCCTGGACATGCCGGGGCAGAAGCTCTCGGGCGGGCAGCAGCAGCGGTTGTGCATCGCCCGCTCGCTGGCCCTCGATCCCGAGGTCATCCTCTACGACGAGCCCTGCTCGGGGCTCGATCCCATCTCGACGGCCAAGGTCGAGGAGTCGATGATGGAGCTGCGCAAGACCCGGACCATCGTCCTGGTCACCAACAACACCAAGCAGGCGGCCCGGGTCGGGACCCGGACCGCGTTCTTCCTGATGGGCGACCTGGTCGAGGTCGGGCCGACGGATTCCGTCTTCACCGCTCCCCGCGACAAGCGGACGGAGGACTACATCGTGGGGCGCTTCGGATGATCTCGCCCAAGATCCGGGTCCAGGGCCTCGACCTGTGGTACGGGAAGTTCCAGGCCCTCACCGGGGTCGCCGCCGACTTCCGGGAGAAAGCCATCACGGCCCTCATCGGCTCCTCCGGCTGCGGCAAGTCCACCCTGCTGCGCTGCCTCAACCGGATGAACGACCTGATTGACGGGGTCCGGATCGAGGGCCGGGTCGTTGTCGACGGCGAGGACATCTACGCCCCGGGCACGGGGATGACGGCCCTGCGCAAGAAGGTCGGCATGGTCTTCCAGCGGCCCAACCCCTTCCCCATCAGCATCTATGAAAACATCGCCTTCGGGCCGCGCGTCCACCATTTGGCCCGCGGCACGGAGCTGGAGGGCATCGTCGAGCGCAGCCTGGGCGCGGTCGGGCTGTGGGACGAGCTCAAGGACCGGCTGAGGAAGAGCGCCCTGGACCTGTCGCTGGAGCAGAAGCAGCGGCTGTGCATCGCCCGCCTGGTGGCAGTCCGGTCGGAGGTCCTGCTGATGGACGAGCCCTGCTCGACCCTCGACCCCATGGCCACCATGAAGGTCGAGGACCTGATGCATCAGCTCAAGTCCGATTACACCATCGTCATCGTCACCCACAACATGCAGCAGGCGGCCCGGGTCTCGGACGAGACGGGCTTCATGCTCCTGGGCGAGCTGGTCGAGTTCGGCAAGACGACCGACATCTTCACCCGGCCGCGCGACAAGCGGACGGAAGACTACATCACGGGCCGGTTTGGCTAAAAGCCCGATCCGAAGACCGAGAGGAATTCCGATGGCGAGAGGATCCTCGGCCCCTTAACCCGTCGGGGGAAATGCCGCTTGTTGCCCGTGACGATCGCATCGGCTCCGGCGGCCAGGGCAGCTTCCCAGAAGGGCGCATCATCCGGGTCGGGCAAGGCCTCCGGCGCGGGAGGAGGCGTTACGGGGATTCCGTCCTCTTCCATCGCTTCCAAGAGCGCGCCAACGGCTTCCGGGGAGAAGCCGAAGGCCGGCCGGGAAAGAACATCCCGGTATTCCGTCAGGACACGGTAATCGTGGGCGATGCGGGCGGCGCCCGTGAGAACGAGCCGCAACACCGCGGCGGACGGGCCATAGGGCTTGAGAAGTCCCGACACGAGGACGTTCGTGTCCAATACGATGATCATGCCCGGCGGGCCTTGCGAACAGCCTTGATCTCGTCCGCGATCCACTTCTCGGGCCAGCGATCGAGCCCCTTGGCGACCGCCGCTTTTTGCATCTCTTCCATGGCCATCAAGGCCCGGCTGCGGCGCAGGGCCCGAAGGCGCTCGTCCAGGCTGGCTTCATCGGCGCCGGAGAGAATGGCGATCGGCTTGCCGTTGGAAGTCACGACCAAGTCGGACTCCTTTAGCTTCTCCCAGACTTCCTTGGGCTTGGTGTTCAGCTCCCGGACTGTGACGTATCGCATCGAGGCCTCCCGGCTTCCTGTTTCTCTTTGGGAATGTTAATCATATATCAATCATTTGTCAATCAGAAATCTGAACAACACGCCCCGGGCACGTCGATGGGAGGCAGGTCTGATAGCGTGACCATGGTATCCTAAACGCCCGAGAGCAGCGGGTCGTATTATGGATGAAGGGTTGTTACGGGGGAGGCTCATGAAGCAAGCGGCCGTTCCACTCCTGTTCCTGGCCGCCCTGTCAACCACGGCCTGCTCCCGACAGGACAAGATCGACCGGATCCGGGAGAACGGCGTCGAAGTGGTCCTCAACCACCGGGAGCCCTATAAGAGGGCCGGACGGCCATCAACGTTCGATCTGAAGCGGATCTATTCCATCGATACCGAGAGTGAGGCCCTGGCCCAGGCGGGCCTAGGCTCGGCGGGCGAATACGGGGTCGACGACCAGGGCAACATCATCATCGTCGCCTTCAGGAACAAGAGGGACTTCATCTACCGCTTCGATCCCCGAGGACGCCTGATCGGCTCTTTCGGGCGGTACGGGCAGGGGCCGGGGGAGATCGAGTGGCCCTTCCTCGACTGCGTCTTCGACAACGGCCGGATCGCTATCACGGACCGGATGCACAAGTACATCGTCTACGACCGGGACGGAAACGCCGTCCGGGAATTCCGGCCGGGCTTCTCATTCGGTTATGTCGATCCCCTCGACGACGGGCGCCTGATCGTCAGCATCCCTCGCTATGGGGCCGGGCAACGAGGCACATACGCCCATCCGGTCTCCCTCAGCCTCTGCCGCGCGGATTTCGGGGAGATCAAGGAGCTAGACCGCCATCAATACCCGCCCGACGGGGGCAACGAGAAGCTCCTGCCCTTCTTCGCCTGGCGCGTCTCGGCCGGCCATATCTACGTCGCCAACCAGGAGCGCGGCTACGAGATCCTCGACTATGATTACCAGGGGAACTTGCGCCGCAAGATCCGCAAGGAATACGCGCCCGTCCGCCCGACGAGGGAGATCCGGCAAGCATTTCTAGGATCCGCCGTCGATCAGCCGGGCGTGGCCCATTTTCTTCCCGATCCCTTGCCGCCCCTTGCAGCCATCTTCACCGACGATGAAGGGCGCCTTTTCGCCATGTCCTATGAGGCGGGCAACGGACCGGGAGAATTCCTTTGGGACATCTTCGATCCGGACGGCGTCTTCATCGGCCGCAAGAGCCTCGAAGTTCCCCTCTGGCAGGGTCTCAACAACGGATCCCGGTACACCATGATCAAGAACGGGCTCTTCTACGACTACGCGGAGAAAGAGTCAGGATACAAGGAGCTGGTCATCTCGGCCGTCACCTGGCGGTAAGGCGGCCGCGCCCAGAGGACAGGGCGGCCTAGGGGGGCAAGTCAAGGCGCCGCGCGGCCCCCGCGGTCGGACCGGGATGGGAGGAACGGATTCGGGAAGATTCCCCAGTCCCGGGCGTCGAAAGAGCGTGGAGAGGTTTGCCTTTCCCCCGACAAGATATCCTCGGGCGGCCGCGTCCGAACGCGGGCTCCGCGCCGCCTTAATATCCCCAGGAGGTACCACCGCATGAAGCGCACAACCGCTCTCGCCCTGGCGGTGACCTTCCTGGCCGCCCTCGCCGCGGCCGGGGAGATCACCCTGAACGTCCAGGAGCACGTGCTGGCCAACGGGATGAAGATCCTGATGATCCCCAAGCCCGGCGTGCCCCGCGTCGTCTGCCACATCTACTTCAATGTCGGCTCGATCAACGAGAAACCCGGCATCACCGGCATGGCCCACGTCCACGAGCACCTGATGTTCAAGGGCACCAAGGTCATGGGTGTCACGGATTACGGGAAGGACGCCGCCATCGACCGGCAGATCGACGACATCATGGGCAAAATCTACCGGGAGAAGTACTGGAAGGCGAACGGCGACCCGGCCCTGATCGCCGAGCTGCAGAAGGCCGCCGACAAGCTCATCGCCGAGCAGAAGCCGTACATCATCAAGGACGACCTCTGGACCCAGTACATGAAGAACGGCGGCACGGGGCTGAACGCCTCGACCGGCCAGGAGACGACCGGCTATTACGTGACCCTGCCGGCCAACAAGATCGAGCTGCAGATGCTGCTCGAGTCCGACCGCCTGATGAACGCCGTCTGGCGCGAATTCTACTCCGAGAAGGACGTCATCATGGAGGAGCGGAGGCTGTCCGAGAACAGCCCCGGCTATTTCTTCAGCGAGCAGGTCAACGCCGCCTTTTACGCCGCCTCGCCCTACCATTGGGACGTCATCGGCTGGATGGATGACCTGAAAAAGATGACCAGGTCCGACCTGGCCGAGTTTCACGACACCTACTACGTGCCCAACAACGCGGTCGCCATCTACGTCGGCGACTTCGATCCCAAGACCCTCGTTCCCCTGGCCGAGAAGTATTTCGGCCGCATCCCCAGGGGACCCGACCTGGAGCCCATCCGGACAGCCGAGCCGCCCCAGTACAGCGAGAAGCGGATGTATGGCGAAGGACCGGCCCCGACCAGCCTGCAGATGATGTTCCATACCGTCCCGGCCGGGCATCCCGACGCCGCGCCCCTGCAAGTGCTGGGCGGCATCCTAGGTGCCGGCGGCGGAGGCGGTCCCCGCGGCGGCGGGGGCGGCGCCACGGGCCGACTGAACAAGATTTTGGTCCAGGACAAGCAGCTGGCCGTCAGCGCTTCGGCCTCCGGCCGCTCCCAGATCTACGTCGGAGCCTTCCAATTCAGCGCCCAGCCCCGGGTGGACAAGAACGTCCAGCCCGAGGACCTGGAGAAGGAGATCTGGGCCGAGATCGAGCGGATCAAGAAGGACGGCGTCACCGCCGACGAGATCCAGAAGATCAAGAACCGCTCCGAAGCCGCCTTCATCCGGTCTCTGCAGAGCTCCTCCGGTCTGGCTTCCAGCGTCGGGCGGGCCGAGTTGGTCCGCGGCTGGCGCTCCATCCTGACCGATCTGGAGGCCCTCAAGAAGGTGGGCAACGAGGACATCAAGCGGGTGGCCGCCAAGTACTTCGTCAAGGACAACAGCCTGACCGCTATCTACCGGCGGAAGTCGGGCCGGTGAGGAGGATCCCCATGAAAAAGATACTGACCGGCGTCGTCCTCCTCGGCCTCGTCCTGGCCGGATTCGGCTTCGGCCAAGCCCAGAAGCCGTCCGACCTCAAATTCGCCCCCCTGACCTTCAACCCGCCCGATCCGCTGGCCTTCCGCGCGGTCTACGCCGGCGGCCTGCGCGCCTATGTCTCCGAGGACCGCGGCCTGCCCATCGTCACCGTCTCGGCCCTGATCCATTTCGGCGGGCTCTACCTGCCCCAGGACAAGCAGGGATTGGACGCGCTCCTGAGCCAGGCCCTGATCCGGGGCGGCACCAAGACCCGCGAGGGCACGGCCATCGAGGAGCGCCTGGACTTCCTGGGCGGCTCGCTCGCATTCAATGTCGGCGAGCGGACCTCGACCCTGACCCTGAGCGTCCTCAGCAAGGATCTCGACGAGGGCCTGGACCTGTTCTTCGACGTCCTGCGCAACCCCGAGTTCCGCGAAGCGCCCCTGGCCCTGGCCAAGGCCCGCCAGATCCAAAGTTTGCGCCAGGCCAACGACCAGCCCGGCCAGGTCCTGTCGCGCGAGTTCGAGAAGGTCCTTTACGGCGACCACCCCCTGACCTGGCAGGCCAGCAAGGCCAGCCTGGAGGGGGTCACGGCCGCCGACCTGAAGGCCGTCCACGCCAAGTATTTCTACCCCAAGAACATCATCCTGGCCGCCTCGGGCGACTTCGCCAAGGCCGACCTGAAAGCCAAGATCGAAAAGAGAGCCGCCGGCTGGACGGGCGGCGCGGTCAAGGCCCCGACCTTCTCCAAGTCGTTCCCCTCGCCCGAGCCCGGCGTCTACTTCGTCCAGAAGGCCATCAACCAGGGTTACATCAACCTCGGCCACCTGGGCATCGAGGACTCCAACCCCGATTACTTCGCGGTCCAGGTGATGAACTTCATCCTGGGCGGCGGATCCTTCACCTCGCGCATCACGACCAAGGTCCGCTCGGATGAGGGCTTGTCCTACAACCAGGGCAGCCGGTTCTCGACCCGCTGGGGCTTTCCCGGCACGTTCTCCGGCTATGTCCAAACCAAGTCGTCCACCGTCGGCTTCGCCATCTCGCTCATCCTGGCCGAGATGAAGCGCATCCGGGAGGCGCCCGTCACGGACGCCGAGATGGACACGGCCGTCAACTACTATCTCGACAGCTTCTCCAGCCAGTTCGAGATGCCGCAGATGGTCATGTCCCAGTTCGCCAACATGGAGATGACCGGACGGCCGATGGATTACTACAAGACCTACCGGGCCAAGTTCCAGGCCGTGACCAAGGCCCGGGTCCAGGAGGTCGCCCGTAAGCACCTCCAGCCGGACAAGGCCATGATCATGATCGTCGGCGACTTCGAGCCCTGCAACAAGGGCGGCGACAAGTGGCCGGGCCCGCTGGATAAGCTCGGCCCCATGCACCGGATCACCCCGATCGACCCGATGACGGGGGAGCCGGCCAAGTAAGGACTGTACGAAAGCCTTGGCGGGCGTCTTGAACGGGATGGCCCGCTTGGCCATACGGTCGCCTTGAGGCGGCCGCGAATGAGATTCCCTAAGGGGGCGGCTTCGGCCGCCCCCCTTTCGTTTTTCCTGCCGATCCAGCGGTTGTGCTAACATGACGCCCGAGAGGACGGACTTCTCTATACCCGCTTCGCCCAGGAGCTTCGCATGACCATCACCCGGCGCGATTACCTTCGGATTTCCGGTCTCGGCGGCCTCGGCCTGGCCGGCCAAGGCCTGCTCCAAGGCTGGGCCGGCGACACCGACGCCGCCCCTTCGGAGCTGCCGGCGATGATGAGGCGCCGGCAGAGGGATCACATCCAGCGGTTCAACATGTCCGGCTTCACCGCCCCCCCGCTGGACAAGGTCCGCATCGGGATCATCGGCCTGGGCCAGCGCGGCCCGGCCCACATGATCACCATGACCCATGTCGAGGGGACCGAGATCAAGGCCCTCTGCGACATTCGGCCCGAGAAAGCCGCGGCCGCCCGCAAGCAGATCGAGGGAACGGCGCACGCCCCGGACATCTTGACCGGGCCGGAGGACTGGAAGCGGGTCTGCGAGCGGCCGGACATCGACCTGGTGATCCTCACCACCCCCTGGTACATGCACGCCATGATGGCGGTCTACGCCATGGAACACGGCAAGCACGTCGCCTCCGAGGTCCCCGCGGCGGGGACCATCGAGGAGTGCTGGAGGCTGGTGGAGACGGCCGAGCGGACCCGCCGCCATTGCATGATGATGGAGAACTACTGCTACCTGCCGTTCCAGCTCCTGACCCTGGCCCTGGCCCGGCGGGGGTTCTTCGGCGAAGTGGTGCACGGCGACTGCGCCTACAACACCAGCAAGATGGGCAACAACTTCTCCAAGACGATGTACTGGGACATGTGGTGGCTGAGGCAATACGCCGCCCGCCGCGGCAACCTCTACCCCACCCACGGCTTAGGTCCCGTCAGCACCATCATGAACATCAACCGGGGCGACCGCTTCGAGTTTCTGGTCTCGGTGGAGAGCCGCGACTTCATGATGCGGGAGAAAGCCGGGGAGCTGGCTGCCGCGGACGAGTTCTTCAAGCCCTTTGCCGGGATGGAGTACCGGGGCAACATGAGCTCGACCCTGATCCGGACGGCCAAGGGCCGGACCCTCATGGTCCAGCACGACGCCACCTCGCCCTCGCCCCACAACCTGATCCACGGTATCTACGGCACCCGCGGCGCCGCCCTCTACGATCCGCCGCCGCCGCGGCTCTCGCCCGGGAACCACGCCTGGATGCCGGCCGAGGAGCTCAAGGCTCTGGAGGAGAAGCACACCCCGAAGATCACCCTCCAGCTGGCCGAGTTGGCCCGCCAGACGGGCGCCGGCCACGGCGGGACCGACCTGATGGAGGATTGGCGGCTCATCGACTGCCTTCGCCACGGCTTGCCGCTGGACCAGGACGTCTACGATGCCGCGGCCTGGAGCGCCGTCGTGCCCCTCAGCCAGTGGTCGGTGCTGAACCGCTCCAACTCGATCGATATCCCCGATTTCACGGCCGGGGCCTGGACCTCCAACAAGCCCAACATGGACATCGAGCTGGAGAGAGGCGGCCGGACGCGAATCGTCGTCTGAAGGCCCGAAGTCCGCCAAGATGCCGCACGACGGCATCGCGGCGTTCGTCGCGGCCATAGCCCCTATCGGCGTCCCGGTCGCCGACAGCAAGAAATTCCCGGCCGGCCCGCGGCCGGCGATCATTTCCGCGCGAACGGCGCCCGCAGGCGCTCCTCGACCCAGGCCCGGTCGATGGTCATCCCCCACTGGCTGTGCTTCATGGCCGTCCCGGGATCGATCGCCAGCGCAGCTTTGTAGCATTCCAGCGCCGCCGGACGGTTCCGGAGCAGGTCGTTCATATGGCCCTGCCAGACGAGCGCGGCGAAGGCGGTCACGCCCGTTTTTTCCAATTCGGCCGTTTTGAGGAAGGCTGCCAGGCTTTCTTTGTCATATCGGCTGTCGTAAAGGAGAAGGCCCAGCTTGAACCAGAAACGCGCGTCCGTGATCGCCAATCCGGCCGTCTTGCGATAGACCAGGAGGGGCGTCTGTCCCACCTTCTCCCAATCCAGGTCGTCGACAAAACTCACGAGCCGGGCGGCGGTGGGATGTTCCGGCACCTGGGCCCGGCTTCCCGGCACGTAGGGCGTCTTCAGCCGCTCCTCCATCCAGGCCTTGTCCATGGTGATCTTGAACTGGTCGTGCCGCACGGGCCTGTCCGGCGCGATGGCCAGGGCCGCCTTATAAAAGGCGACAGCCTCCGCTCGGCGCCCCTTCATATCCGCCAGGAGGCCTCGCCAGCCCAGGGCCCCGAAGCGCCAAATGGGATCGGCCGTCGGGCGGTCGGCCTTGCCGAAGCACTCTGAAGCTTCTTCCCGGCGGTTGGCCCCATAAAGGTCCAGGCCGAGCTTATACCAGATCGAAGCCTGGATGATCGGCTCGTCTTTAAGGGCGGCATAGACGCTTCCAGCCTCCTCCGGTCCCCAGCCGAAGGCCAGCGCGGCGGCCGCGGCCGCGGAGACCGGCGGGATCGGCGCCTCGACCCCGGCCCAGCGTCCGGAGGGATCGATGGCGATCCCGCGCAGCGGAGCCCGGCTCTTGAAGGTCAGCGGCGTGACCGCTCGAGTCCGATCGGCCCGAGCGGCCTGGGTCGATCCGTCGCCGAATTCGGCCAGGACCGGCACCGGCATCGACATCGTCCCCAGCCGCAGGAGCCGGACTTCGGTGATGAAGCCGCCGTTCCCATCCGGGCGGCTTTCCTCCGTCTCGGAGCCATAGCAGAGGTACTGGTTCGACCTGACCCAGGCGTCGAAGAACCAAGCCAGGTTCCGGCCGCTCTCCTCCTCGGCGACCGCCTTCAGGTCCCGCCAGCCGAAGCGCCGGCCGGCGAAATCGCGCAAACAGCGCTTGTAGATCTTCAGGAAGACGTCCCGCCCCAGCGCCTCGTCCAAGGCGTAAGCTACCGCCGGCCCCTTGCTGTGGACAACGATGTTGTTGAAGTCGAAACGGACGGCATCCTCCCGGCCCGGCGGGGCATCGAGGGACGTGTCGTAGTACATGGGAATGGCGTTGATATAGTTCCCCATCCATTTCTTGGCCCGGGCCGGGTCGAAGCCGCGGACGGTCATGTACTCGGTGTCGGCGAAGATGCCCATGGCGATCCAGACCCAGGAGGGGTCGTCGCCGTCGGGGACCCACTCTCCCCAGTACTCGTGGCCGATCTCGTGCGACGTGATGTGCTGCCAGTGGGTCGGAGGCTCGCCGTCGACGTAGGTCTCCAGGCCGTGGATGGCCACGATGCCGGTCGCCACCGGGTAGCCGCCCCAGCGCCCGGCTCCGCCCGGGATGATGTGGAGGAAGAGGAAGGGATAGAAGCCCAGCCACCCCTTGTAGAAGTGGACCGCGTCGGCCGCCGTTTCCAGGCAGACGGCGGCGGCCTTGGCCCCCTTGTCGGTGAAATAGGAGGTGATCAGGACACCGTCGACTTCCCGCGAGGCCGTCTTCAGGCCGGGCGCCAGCCAGAGACCGAAGGTCCGGGCGGCGGCGGCCTCGTGGCGGCCGGTTTTGGGATCGAGGCGCCCGCTGGCCGCGACCGCGAATCCCTCGGGCGCTTCCAGCTTGACGGAGTAGGCGTCGTGATGGGCCAGGCCGTCCCACCACAGCCGGGGGTACCAGGCGCTGGAGGAGAGGCCGGTCCGGCTCCAGGAGGATTCCGCCCGCTGGCCGAAGGCCGCCTCCAGCTCGATGGAGGCTCCCGGCGCCAAGGGCTCGGGAAGCGTGACCAGGATCGGCCGCGGCCGCGGATCAGAGACGCCTCCCTCGGGGGGGAAGATACGGCGGCCTCCGGCCGAAACCTCGAGGGTCGATTGCGGCCCTACGGCCCAGTCGAAGGCGACGGCGGGGATGGCGACGCGGCCGGTGTTCCTGAGGGTGACCTTCTCCCGCCCTTCCACCGCCCCCGCGGCGGCATCCAGCCGGGCGTCAATGACATAGCGGCTGGAAGGCGGCTCGACGGGCGTCAGGAACGATTCGGCGCCGGGGGCCGGCGCCTGGCCGGGCGCGCAAGCGGCCAAGAGGCAAACCAAAGTCAGGGCCAGGGCGGAAAGAAATTGCCGTCTCATGAACAACCTCCGGCGGGACAGAAGACGCTCCACTCTGTATATACGCCGGAGGAGCGGAAAAAGTATGGACCGGGCTACTTGGCCGCCTCCGCCGCTACCACCTTGGTCTTGTGGGCGCCCTTAGTCAGATGGACGCGGTAGCCTTCCGTCCCGGATACCCAGACCTCGGATAAGATATAGACCGTGACATACTCGGTGTAGGACGGGGCGAAGTCGCCCACCTCGTCGAAGACCAGCCGCGCCCCGGACGGGGCCCTCTCCGGCGGGGTCAGCTTCTCCGTGAAGGGGACGAGGTATTCCTTGCCCGTCGCCTCCTGCTTGAGGGTGATCTGGTTGTCCTTGACCCCGGCCAGGGCGTAGGCGCCGGCGGCCGGGTTCTTGGTCCCGATCTTGAAGGCGAAGGGGACCTTGAACACGGCCGGGGTCTGAGCCAGGGCGGCGCCGGCGAGAAGCAGGCCTGCCGCCGCGATCGTGATGAGGGCTGCTGGACGTTTCATCTTTCTCCTCCCCGCGTCCCCTACATCGTGACGTCGGCCGGGTAGCCCGGGATCGGGTCCGGCGACTCGGGGACGCCTTCCTTGACGGCCGTCTCCATGGCCTCGATGAAGGTGTCGATCTCTTCCAAGGTGGTGTAGACGTTGGGCGAGACCCGCAGGGCCTGGTAGTCGAAGACCGAGTTCGGCGGGGCGCCGCCGACCAGGGGGACAACCACGATCCGGTAGCGGTCCATCATGAACTTGGCCAGCTGGCGGACGTCGTAGCCCTCGATATTGACGGCCATGACGCCCCAGCACTGGGCCGGCTCGCTGATTTCGCTCAGGACCTTGATGCGCTCATGCTTCTTGAGGGCGTTGACCCAGCGCATATTGAGGTAGCGCAGGCGGGCCGCCTTGCGGTCGGCTCCGATGGCCTGATGGAAAGCCAGCGACTCGCCCAGGGCCGCCCGGATGGCCCAGGGGTGGGTGCCGATGCTTTCAAACTTGCGGATGTCGGCATCCTGCTGTTCGGGCGCAGCCTGCAGGGGCCAGAACCTCGGGATCATCTCCTTGCGGACGTAGAGCAGGCCGTTGCCCAGCGGGGCCAGCAGCCACTTGTGCAGGCTGACGCCGTAGGCGTCGCACTCCAGGTCGCGCAGCTTGAAGGGGAAGTGGCCCAGGGCGTGGGCTCCGTCGACGATGGTCACGATGCCCTTGGAGCGGGCCAGGCGGCTCAGCCGCTGGACCGGGAAGAGCTGGGCCGTGAGGTTCGTGATGTGGGTGAAGTGGAAGACCTTGGTCTTGGGGCTGACGGCCTTCTCGAACATGTTGTAGAGGAAGTCCTGGGTGGCCGGCACCGGGAACTGCAGGCGGGTGATCTTGATGCCGTCGCGGCGCATGCGCTGGTCCCAGGTCGTCAGCATGCGGGGGTAGTCCTGCTCCGTGGTGATGACCTCGTCGCCGGGCTCCAGGTCGATGCCGTTCTGAACGATCTGCAGGGCCTCGCTGGCGCCGCGGGTCAGGGCGATCTCTTCGGGATCGGCCCCGAACTCGTTGGCCATCCGGCGGCGGATGGTCTGGACATTGTTGGCCACCATGCCCTGGTAGTGGACCGGCAGCATGTTGATCATGTCCATATACCGGTTCACCGACTCCAGGGCCACCCGGGGCATGGGGGCGGTGAAGCCGTTGTTCAGGTTGATCAGGCTGCGGTCCAGCTTGAAGGCCAGCTGGATCTCGCGCCAGTAGAACTCGTTGCGGGCGACCTGCTCGGCCGTTTGCCCTTCCACCGTCTGGCCGGCGGACTCGACCCGGGCCAGGGCTTCGGGATGGAAGACGGCGGCCGAGGCGCCGGCGGCGCCGGCCATACGGAGAAATTCCCTACGGTTCAACGGAATCGACGGCATCATGAGCCTCCTAGGCGATGAAAATGGCGGGCGGGAACGGCCCGGAGCCTCCGGGCCGGTGATGATCGTATGCGCGGGCGCGCGTCGCTGTCAAGTGACGGAATTCGTCCAACAGATACGGCCGGGTCTATCCCAAACGGCCGCGGATGGCCGTCCAAATGTCGTCCAGGCCGAGCTGATGAGCCCAAGACGAGATGTACTCGAAGTCGATCCGCCCGGCGGATACTCGGAGGATGCCCAGAATATCCCGGACATGCTTCTCCGAGCGGCCTTCCCGGTGGTATTCCATCTTCTTGATGATAACGTCCTCGGGCGAGGCGAAGCACGCTTCATTCTGCGCGTCGGAGCCGATCCTCCGGACTCTCGCGAACCGGCTTCTGTCGAACGGGTGCGCGGATGGGATCATAACATCGATCTTCAGTCCGGAAGCGGGATGGATGATATTGAACTGTGTCTTCATCCGGATGGCGCGAACGGCCGAATCCAAGTCCAGATAGAAATCATCTTCGGGGAAGCGTCGTTTGAGCTCGGGAAGCTGCCCGTCCCGGATATCGGCCACGATATCGATATCATTGGTCAGGCGCGGTTCGCCATACAGGATCCCGGCGACGGCACCGGTAACAAAGTAAGGAATCCCGATCTGCTCAAGGCATCTTGCGACGTGATGGAGCAGCTCATTCGGCTGCATGCAACATCCTCTTGGCCGTCTCCGCATCTAGAAGCGACTCCGGCCAATCAGGGTGGATCGATCGCAACCCGTCCTTCACCAGGGAACGGGCGAAGGCCCAAAGCCCGAATGCGATTTCGAGCCTTTGATAGGGCTCTTTATCTTTGTAGATGGAGATCATGGCCTCATCCGGGAGCTCCGAGAAAAGACCGCCCAGTTCCATGCTTATTCTTTTTAATTCAATCACTTGCATTCCTGTCGAGTTTAAGCTTCGCCGCTCATCGCTGGCAAGGCCAACTGATCCCGACTTGATACTTATACTACACTTTTATTCCAGGGTGGAGGTTGATGTGAAGAGAACCGCCAAAGGATCGCAAGCTCGGCCCCGCCTTCGAACCCGGCCCTGTCCTTGAATCGCGGCCCGAACGAGGCTTAACGGACGGGGATCCGCTCCGCCGCGCCCCTGGTCCGGAAGGTGACCACGGCCTTGGGCCCGGCATCGCCCCGGAATTCGGCGTCGAACCCGACGCGGTGGCTGCCGCGGCCGATCTCGGGCAGGGCTGCCGAAGCGGCTGCGGTCTTGATTTGCCGTCCCTTGTCGTCGTAGACGCGCGCCTCCCGGCTCCCCTCGCAGAGGAGCGTCTGCCCGGCCAGGAGCTCGATGTCGTAGACCAGATCGAGATATCCGTCGATCTCCAAGCGCGGCCGGACGATGGAGCCCGCCGCGCCGACAGCTTTCAGCTTGAACTGGAGAGGCTGCGCGGCATCGGGATTCTCGAAGCGCCATTCGGCCGCGGTCGGTTGGCCCGGCTGGAGGCTGGCCTTCTCGTGGCTGAAAGCCGGGGACTCGCGGAAGGGGAAGAGATCCCATCCGCCGCCGGCCCGTTTTTCAAGGTGGAACTCCGTTTTCGGGTCCCGCATCCGCTCGCGCTGAGCGGCGCTGAAGAGCGCCGCGCGGCGAACGGTCTCCCACTCCCGGATGGCGTCCAGGACGGCTCCGGTCTCCGGATTCTTGCGCATCGCCTCGAGGTTCGAGGTGAAGGCGAAGCCGGCCCCGTATCCGGCCGCCCGGGCCAGCATCCACTCCACGTCGGACAGGCTGGTCGTGTCGCGCATCAGGTACCAGCCGAGCATGTTCGGAATGTAGTTTCTCTCGAACAAGGCTTGGTTGTTGATCCGGTACTCCTGCATGCTCTCGCGAAAGCCCTCGTACCAGGGCTCGCCCCAATTGCAGTAGGAATTGATGTGCCAGTAGAAGTGTTTCGAGTTGCTCGTCCCGTTGATGACCGCGTGATCGAGACCGTTGAAAAAGTCGACGGGAAAGAGCTCATAGGCGTAGTCGCCCTGGCCGGTGGACGCGGCTCCCTCGTGGCCGTCGAAGTCCATCTGGGAAAGCCCCGTCTCGTTGAAGCGGCGGGCCAAACCGCGGGCGATCTCCCTCTGCATCTCGAAGCCCGGGAAGAAGACCTTATAGGGATGGTCCAGGAGCTTGCCAACTTCGGCCCCGCGGGCATGCGCCGTCGCTTTGGTCCCGAAGGCCCCTCTCTGGCAGTCGAGCAGCGTCCACGGCGCCGCAGCCGAGACGGCCCGGTAGCGGATGAGCTCGCCGCCGACGACCACGGTGTGGAGCCAGTTGGCCTTCTCGTTGGCGAAATATTCGTGCGAGGCGACCGGGATGGTGTTGTCCGCCGGCCCGATGTCGCCCAGCAGCGCGCTCGTCCCGGTCCGCGCCAGGCGGGGGTCCGGGACCGGAGTCACATAGGGATCGTTGGTCTGGATGAAGGTGGTCAGGGTGTGGGCGCCCAGCCGGATGCCCAGAGTTTTGGCCTTGTCGGCGCAGGCCCGCAGGCCGGCCGCCCCGCGGGGGAACCACTTGCGGCTGATCTCGAAATGGCCCCAGCTTTCGAACGGCTCCATGTGATAGAGGGACATGAAGCCGCCCCGCCGGGTATAGCCCAGCAGCTCGTCGATCGTATCCTCGCCGAAGTCGACGATGAGATAGGACCGGCCCCGCTCGGGAGATTTCTTGGCCCAGACGCCGTCGATCACGGGGTGCGGCAGCCCTTCAGCCAGCTCGATCTCGCCCAAGCGGTCGAGCACCCGGGGCTCGGGGCAGCCGAACAGGGCGATTTTCGATCCGACCACGGTCTGGCCGGGAATCGGCTCGATCGGCATCTTGGGGAACTGGCCCAGCCAGACGTCGGCCGTCCGGGGCCGAGCGCGGTTCAAGCTGTAGGCCTGCAGGACGCTGCCCCACGGCCGCGCCTCGGCCGCCCGACCGCGCGACATATCGAAGCCCTCTTCGTTGTCGGGATAGCTGCCGATGGTCTTGGGATTGAGGGCCTGGATGCCGAGGCCGAAGACCCCGTCGCGGACCACACCGACGATCTCGCCCACGGTCTTTCCAATCACGGTCGGGAAGGGGCCCCAGAGGCCAAGCTTGATCGTATCGGCCGGCTCGGCCCGGACGACCTCGAAGACCAGATGGGTCGGCTTGGCCTGGACGCGGACATCGACCTCCGCGCCGGCGGCCGGGAAGGACAGCCGCAAGAGGCCCGGCTCGACCTCGAAGGCGGACGCCGGCGTCTCCAGGCGATCGCCCGCCTTGATGGAGAGAAGCGGCGCCGGCTGCCCGGGAGCCAGGAGCTCACGGCCCCCGGCCAGGTCGTAGAGGCTCACGACCGCGCCGCGGCCGTCAATGCGGCAGCGCAGCTCGTCCGTGGTCAGAGTCAGGGGGAACGGCCGGGCGGCGGTCCACAGGCCGAGCCCGGTCAGGGCGGCGAAGCGGAGGATGGTTCGGATCATGGCGGCCCCATCCTAGATTCCGCCGCCGGGGAAGTCAACCGAAACGGGCCCGCGGTGCCGATTTCCGACGATGATGGTATAATTCGGCTTTCCCGCCGCCGGGAAGGAGGCGCCTCATGACATCCCGAATGCTCATCCGCGGGGCCGCAGCGCCAGTCCTCGTTCTGGCCTTCCTCTTGGCCTTGGCCGGACCGCCCCTGGCCCAGACCCGACAACGCCCGCCCGAATACAACCAGATCGTGGCCGCCAGCCGGATCGAGGACGCGGCCGCCCGTCTTAAGGAGTTCCATCGCCTCAAAGCCGCCTATCCCTTCTCGGTGATGATGGAAGATATCGACTCCTTCATCCTTAACGCCCGCATCGAGCTGGCGCCGGATCTGAACGCCGTCCTGGCTCTGCAGAAGACCTATGTCGGCCAGGGCGTGGGTGCGCAGCGAGCCACATCCTATCTGCGGGCCGGCTCCCAGCTCATCCAGCACCCCAAGGCGGAGACGTTCGACAAAGCCAAAGTTCTGGACTGCGTCCAGCAGTACAGCGACGCCGCGGACAAGCTGATCCGGGATCCCGAGACCACCATCAATATCCGCGACGAGAACGAAAAGAAGGCTTTCGCCATCTTCTTGTCCAACGCCTTTCTGATCGTCTCGGCCAAGGCCCAGCTCGAGGCCGGCAACCCCCGGTCGGCCGTCATCGCCCTGGACGCCTACCGGGCGGCCGGCGGGGCCCTGGACGTCGATTACTACGACATCCTCGGCGACGCCCGCTACCGGCTGGGCGACGAAAAGGAAGCCTTCCAGGCCTACCTGAGGGCGGCGGCCGATAACTCCAAGGGCGGCGTCGAGAAAGCCCTGATGCTCTACGTCAAGCTGACCGGCAAAGAGGATGGCTTCATCGACGCCCTCAAAGCCCAGATCAAGAAGCTGCCCTACGAACCGGAGGAGTTCGACCCGCCGGTCGACTGGAAGGGCAAGGCCGTCCTGGCCGAGCTTTTCACGGGCTCGGAATGCCCCCCCTGCGTCGGCGCTGACCTGGCCTTCGACGGACTGATCGAGACCTACCCGGACAAGTACCTGGCCATCCTTGAATACCACCTGCCGATACCCGCCCCCGACCCGATGATGAACCCGGCCACCCGGAAGAGGCAGGCCTACTACGGCATTGCCAACACGCCAACCGTGATCATCGACGGCGACAACAAGCTGGTCGGCGGGGGCACCCGCGGCATGGCCGGCAACAAGTTCCTGCAGTACAAGGCGGCCATCGATCCCAAGACAGGAGAGGCCCCGGCTGTCGAGCTGACGCTGGCCGCGGCCAAGTCCGGCGACGTGGTCACGGCAGCCTTCGGCTCGGACATCGTCATTCCCGGCTCCGATTACCTGCTCGTCCTGGTCCAGAGAGAAGAGGAGTATCGCGGCAGCAACGGGATCACGTATCACAAGATGATCGTGCGCGACCTTCTGGCGGTCGAACCGGACAAGGCCAAGACAGCGGAGTTCGACCTGGCCGCCTCGGAGGCGGCCGCGGACGCCTACCTGACGGAGTTCGAGAGGACCTACACTCGGATACCGAATTTCAAGTTCGGCAAGCGCTTCCACCGCATCGCCCGCGAGGGACTGCGGGTCGTCTTCCTGGCCCAGGACCGGACGACGAAGAAGATCCTCAACGCCATCATCGCCGACGTCCAGTGAGGGCCGCTAGTCGGCGTCCTTGACGCAGCGGAAGCCGACGGTCGAGCTGCGATCCAGGCCCGGCGCCGCGAGCAGGAGGATCTGGACGCGATCCACGGGCAGAGGGCCGCTCTTGACGTACCAGACGCTCTTCTCCGGCGCGTAGTGGCTGCCGCCCCGGATGATCCCGTAAGTGTAGACCCCGTTGTCGTAGACGTCGTCCATCAACTGCCAGACGTTGCCGACCAGGTCGAGGACCCCGAAGGGGCTGGCCCCGGCGGGGTGGGCGTCCACCGGCGTGGTCCGGTTGAGCTTGTCGTTGCAGCGGCCCGGCTCCATCTTCGGCCCCCAGGGATAGGCCCGGCCGTCCCCGCCCTGGGCGGCGTACTGCCACTCGGCTTCGGTCGGCAGGCGCTTGCCGGCCCAGCGGGCATAGGCCCGGGCGTCCTCCGGGGAGACCCATACCACCGGGTGGCCCTCCAGCCCCGCGGGCGGCTTGCCGCCGCTCCAGTGCTTCAAGAAGTTCGAGGCGTCTTGGGGCGCGTACTTCGTTGCCGCCAGGAAGGCGGCAAACTGGGCATTGGTCACGGGCGTTCGGTCCATGAAAAAACGGGGCAGGGCCAGGGTCCGCGGCTTGGCCGTGTCCGGATAGGGAATGATCGGATTGGCGTCGTCGGGATTGCCGGCCGTCTTGAAGACGAAGGAGGCGGCCGGTATCTCGACCATGCCCGCGGGCGCCGTCTTGGCGGCGACGGTCCGGGACGCCTGGGAGATCAGGCGGGGATAGGCCAGCGGCAGGCGGACGACGCGCTCGTCCAGGATCTCCCCCCGCCCGTCAAAGAGCTGGACGGTGAACTTCTCCTCGCGGAAGCCGAAGTGCTCGTGCAGGGCGATGGTCCGCCGCTCCGTCCCCAACCAGGCCGGATCTTGGGCGTAAGAGGGGTTCCCGGCCGAAACGGCCACCCGGCTCCCGTCAGGCGCGCCCGGCGCTTCGATCGTCACCATTTCGCCGTCGACGGAAACCAAAAGGATCTCCGGCAGAACGGCCACGCAGTCGACGCTCCCCTCCCGGCGGGTCCCAAGGTCCGCCGCGGCGAAGGCGGCCGTCTCGGCGGGAGCGTACATCCGGCCGTTCTTTTCCACGGGCTCAAGCTCGGTGTGGTTCCATAGGCTGACAAGATGGGAGCCTTGCGGCACCTCGACCTCGATCAGGGGGCCCTTGAACCCTTGGGGCCATAGACTGAAGACGGTGAAGACGGTCTTGCGGCCGTCCCGCCAGCGGTTGGCCCAGAGGCCGTCCTCCAGGACCGGAACCAGCGGGTCCCAGGCCATATCCTGGAAGGCCGTGGAGCTTTCCCGCAACAGCCGGGTCGTCCGCCCCAAGTAGCGCAGATCCTCCTCGATCCAGTCGGGGCGGCCTGGACGCATGGTGTTGATCTCGCACCCATAGCCGTTAAAAAAGGCCGTAGCCGCCTCGCGGTGCAAGGGGCCCTCGGCCAGCTGCAGAACCCGGAAGATGGCGAAGTCGGGCTTGATGAACTTGTTCAAGTTCAGCGGCGGCGGCATGTAAAGCGCGTCGTGGACGCGCCCCGAGACGATGCCGGGCATGTCCTTGGGTACGGCCATGCCCTCGCTGTACATGATGATGCCGGGCTTGACCCGGTCGGCCGCGGCCTGGAACTCGCGGCTGCTCTCGCCGCGGGTGTCGAGCACGACGCCGTCCGCGTCCAGGGTCCGGAGCATGTCCTCCATGCCGGCGATGTGATCCTCGTGCCGGGTGCTCTCGTCCCAGGGGTTGTAGGAGATGAAGTACTTTTTGCCCTGGGCGTGGGCCAGGTCGACCTGGCGCCGCAGCTCGGCCAGTCCGCCCGGCAGGTCGCGATACATGTCCCACTGGTTGCGCTCGTCCAAACCCAGGCGCGGCCAGGTCGGCCAAATGGTGTAGATGTCGATGGGACCGAGGAGCTTGTTCCAGGCGGTCAGGGTCCGGTCGTAGGCGTAGCGGCCCGCCTCCCGATCGTAGTAGACGTGGTCCCAGGCGAATTGCAGGACCATGAGGTAGGCCCGCCGGACCCAGGACAGATCGGCCCGCCGGAAAAGGGCCTGATCGAAGACGGGGAGGTCATAGAGGAAGCGCTCGCGGAACATGATCTCAAGGCCCCGCCGCCAGCCTCCCTGGTGGGCCTCGAAATACAGGGCGTACTCGACCGAGCCGCCGGGCTCGAGGATCGTCGCCCAGCGGGTCCGCTCGGCCTTGTCGGTCTTGACCCGCCGGGCGATCGCCGTCAGGGCCGCGCCGGGAGCCGCCTCGACCGTTGCAAAACCCATGTGCCAGGCGTTGTCGGGCAGGACGACCCCGACCGGCTTCATTCCGGGCCGGAAGAGCTGGGTCCGATCGAGGGTATGCGGCTCCACATTGGGCAGGCCGGCCGTGATATAAGTCTGGTCGTGAGCCTCACCCAGCGGAACAAGATTTTCGAGCTTGATCTTGGACGCGGAAGCATTGCGGATGACGAGGGCCAGTTTGGCTCCAGGCGCGAATCCAGTTTCCGGCGTCACCGCCATGGCGAGACCGGCGGGAAGCGCGGCCGCCGTCATCAAGCTGCCGTCCACAAGCAGGGTGAAAAGCGGGAGCGGCGCGGCCGGCCGGATCTCCGAGCCGTCGGCCATGATGAGTCCGGCCACGGCGGATTCCGAGTCCTTGGGCCCCGAGAGCCGCAGCGACTTCAATCCGGCGGTCTCCCCGCCGCCGGGAGTCCCAAGAGTCCCCGAGGTGAGCGACATCTTCGCGCTCCCCGCGGATCGGCCGATCGCCCCGAAGGCCGGGGCGTTCGGGAGGAGGGCCGCTGCCAGGAAAACGAGTCCGACGATCTTGCCTGCGCGCATGCCGGCATTGTTCCATAAGCGCGGCCCGGCCGCAATCGCTCCCCTCGCTTTCCCCGGGCTCCCATTTATGGTAAAACGCCAGGGGAACCACGGGAAAAAGACCATCGCATGAGACAAGCCGACTATTCCGCCGCGGCCGTCCCGGCCCTGGAAAAAGCCTTTGAGGAACAGCGCCTCCACCGGCCCATGCGTCTCAAGCGCTACGAGCCGGGGACGGCTCTGGAATACGAGCTTCGCGGGATCGTCCCGGACGGCCGGGCAAGGGTCCGGCTGGAGATCATCCGGTTCGTCGGCGGCGGCTATGCCGGCCAGGTTTATAAAGTCCGGCTCTTGTCGTCGGAGCCCGCGGCCGGGACGGTCGCCGGGCTGACCCGGGACGGGGTCTACGCCCTGAAGATCCTGGTTCCGCCGTCCGGCGCCGGCCGGCGCATCCGCGACTTCCTCTACCGGCTGGGCTTCCAGGCGCCCTTCTCGCTCCAGGCGCTGGCCGCCGCGGGACGCTCGCAGGCCCTCTGGCAGAAGATGATCCGGCGGGCGGCCGAAGTCGAATTCGGCCGGGCCGACGCCGTGGTCGACGTCATCGGGACGATCCTCGACGCCCGGCTGGGAAGCTGCGGCGAGCTGAGCGAATGGGTCGATGGCCGGATGTGGCAGTTCGAAGTGGACGACAACCTCGACGCCTGCCGCCGCTGGAAGCCCGGACGGCCCGGGGACGGGCTCGGCTCGGTCGAATACCGAGCCAAGCGCGAGTTCATGCACCGCCTGGTCGGCATGATGCACCGCCTGGGAGCCGTTGAGCTGGCCCGCCAGTATGAGTGGTGGTCGCTCAAGAGCCAGCCCAATGCCATGAAGCGCCTGGCCAGCGACCCCGACCCGGAAGCCGGGCTGACGGCGGTGGACTTCCGGGCCGGCATGGCCCTGCTGCCCTTCCTGCCGCAGTGTCCGGCCGACGTCAAGCTGATTCTCCGCGGCTTGGGCCGCGGCCGGCTGGTCCAGTTCGACAAAGGCAGCCTGCCGCAATTGCGCCGCTTCGTCGAAGCCCATGGCCCCGCCTTCGCGGATTTGGGGGAGGCCTTGGAGGAACTTGAGCGGGAGGACAAGGCTTACCGCGATTCGCTGCCCGACATCACCTACCACCACGTCAGGCTCTTCGGCGGGCGGCTGCGGCGGGCGGTCATGCACGGCTTCCGGGAGAGCTGGCGGGTCCGCGGGATCGCGGATGAACGGACCTCGTCCCGCCTCGAGCGCGGGTCTCTGC
Source organism: Candidatus Aminicenantes bacterium UBA4085 (assembly GCA_002383325.1). Lineage (GTDB taxonomy): Bacteria > Acidobacteriota > Aminicenantia > Aminicenantales > UBA4085 > UBA4085. The sequence goes on along the minus strand of DFYJ01000138.1, from coordinate 45,382 downwards.
GCTCCATCCTCTTCTTGTTCCTGGGGTTTCTGCCTTGGCTGTTTCCCGCTCCCGTCCTCCTGGCCATCTTCGATAAAAATCTTCTCTGGCTGCTGGCGATCCCCGCGCTCTTCATGGCTCCCGGTCTTCGAACCCTGTGGGGTCGGGCCGACTTGCGGCGGCACGCCGGCCGGATGCTGATCAGCCCGCGCTACTTCCTTCGGGCCGGGCGGGGGCGCATCGCCGAGGCCATGGTCCGCTGGATGCGGGCCGGCCGGGCTTCGGAAGAGAGGGCTTTGACCATCGCCGGCCGCCCGGCGCTCTACTACCTCAACCTGCCGCTGGCCTGGCTCCCGCCCGGCTTCCACCGTTTCTTCACCGACAAGTCCGTGTTCCGGGAGCGCCTGCGGGCGATGTTCATCCAGCCCGTCCGCCTGCTGGTGCGGCCGGAGGAGCGTGAACGCTGGCTGCTGGACATGCTGGCTCAGGGGCGCCGGAGCGGCTTCCTGGGCGAAGCCGAGGAGCGGCGCATCGCCGGCCAGGTTAAGGAACCCTACATCCAGAAATATCTCAAGAGCCTGGCCGTCCACCTGGCCACACTGTTTCTTTCCGAGACGGTCTTTCTGACCACGGCCGTCGTCTATGTCCTGGCTCACCCAGGCCTCGGCTGGCAGCAGGCCACCCTGCGGGCGGGGCTCATCATCGGGGCCCTCAACCTGCTGCCGATCTCGCCGGGCTCGCTCGTCCGCGGCTTCTATGTCATCGGCCTGATGATCAAGGAACGCAACTTCAAGGACTACAACATCGCCTTCGGCGTCTCCTTCCTGAAAATGGTCGGCTACCTGGCCTTCCCCCTCCAGATGGCCTACCGCTATCCCGACCTGGCCCGCTTCATGGCCGGGCACTGGGCCAACGAGGCCGTCCACAAGGTGCCGGTCTTCGGCGAGCGGGGGGCCTGGCTGGAGCACTTCGTCTTCGATCTGTTCTACAACAAGCCCCTGACCGTGCGCCGGCGCGTCCGGGAGCGGGCGGAGAGGCGGGTCGGGAAGCAGACCCGGCGCTGGACGATTCTGCCGATCGCGGCGGGCGCGGCGGCCCTGCTGGGCGGGCTCGGCTGGGCCTGGGTCCGGGCGGCGGGCGGGAACCCCTCATTCGGGCGATACTGGTGGGCGGCGATCTGGATCCCTCTGCTGGCCGGAGCGCTTACGGCCCGGACGGCCGGAGCGATGACCTCCGGGAGGCGTATCATCTGGGGCATGGCGGCGGGGGCTCTGGCGGGGCTTGTCTACGGCCTGGCGCCGTTCTCCGAGCTCTGGCCGGCGGGCTTCGGGCCCGTCCCCCAGGCCGCCGGCCCTCTTTGGCTGGCTATGCTTAAGGAAAGCGTTCAGTTCCTGCTGCTGTTCGGCGTCTTGGGACTGATCGGCGCCGCCGTGGTCGAGACCCGGCCCGTGCGCTGAGCTCAGCCTGCGATCGGCATCCCCCAGCGGGCGCCTTCCATCGGCCTTTAGGCCCCGATCCCGACTACTTAAAATTCCCCGTCAGGAAAAGGATGAGCGCCAGGAGGACGATTGCCAGTCCGACGTAGAAGGCGATCCTGCGGCGGAGGCTTTTAAATTCGGCGGCTTGATCCAGGTCGATATAATAGCGGCCCTCGCCGGCCTCCACGAAGACCCCGCGCCGCACCAGGCCGCGGAAGATGCGGTTGTCGCGAACCCGGAACTCGTCCAGCCGCCTGGCCGCGGCCGGGTCGGCGGCATCGGCTTTCTTGAACTTGCGGATGAGATTGTTCTGTTGGCTGATGATGTGTTCGGCGCCCATGTTTACCCCTTAACTCCAATTGGTCACTTCAGCTTGAGGCCCAGTTCGGTCAGCTGGCGCTCGTCCACGTCGGAGGGCGAACCGGTCATGAGATCCATGGCCGAGGTCGTCTTGGGGAAGGGAATGACCTCGCGGATGGACTCCTCGCCGGCCAGGAGCATCACCAGCCGATCGAAGCCGAAGGCGATGCCGCCGTGGGGCGGGGCGCCGCTGCCGAGGGCTTCCAGGAAATAGCCGAATTTGGCCTCGGTCTCGGCCTCGGTCAGTCCCAAGGCCTTGAAGATGCGGCGCTGGACGTCCATCTCGTGGATACGAATCGAGCCGCCGCCGACCTCGACCCCATTGAGGATCATGTCGTAGGCCTTGGCCCGGACGCGGCCGGGCTCTGTCTCGAGGAAAGGCAGGTCTTCCTCGGCCGGCGAAGTGAAGGGGTGGTGCATGGAGACATGGCGCTTCTCCTCCTCGCTCCATTCGAAAAGCGGGAAGTCGGTGATCCAGGCGAAGGCCAGGGCGCCCTTCTTGAGAGACTCGTCGACCGGCCAGGTGCGGCGGATCTCGCCCAGGGCCTTGAGGGCCGTCCCGCGCTTGTCGGCGACGAGGAGGGCCAGGTCGGCCGGGCCGCCGCCGAGGGCGGACCAGATCGCCTCGTACTCGGATTCGGCCAGCTTGAGGCCGGCCTTCCAGCCGTCCTGATGCTTGATCCAGAAGAGGCCCTTGGCCCCGAGGGATTTGGCCTTCTCGCCCAGCTTGTCGAGCTGGCCGCGGGAGAGGGAGCCGGCGCCGGGGACGAGCAGGCCTTTGAGCTCGCCGCCGGCGGCGAAGACGGCCTTGAGGAGATCGGATTCGAGGCCACGGCCGATCTCGGTCAGATCCTTCATGGCCAGGGGGACGCGCAGATCCGGCTTGTCCGAGCCGTATCTTTCCATGGCCTCGGCGTAGGTCAGGCGGGGGAAGGGGCGGGAGACGGCGCGGCCGGCCAGGGCAAAGACGGCCTCCATCAGGCCCTCGTTGAGGGCGAAGAACTCCTCTCGCTCGATGAAACTCATCTCGATGTCGATCTGGGTGAACTCGGGCTGGCGGTCGGCNNGCTGGGGGGACTGGGGCAGGGCGTAGAAGCGGCCCTTGTAGACGCGGCTCGGGACCAGGTAGTCGCGGGCGCCTTCGGGGGTCGGGTTGGCCAGGATGGGCGTTTCGATCTCCAGGAAGCCGTGGGCGCTCATGTAGTTGCGCACGGCCAAGGCGGCTTCGTGGCGGAGGCGGATGAGGCGCTGCATCTTGGGCCGTCGCAGGTCGATATAGCGGTACTTGAGGCGGATCTCCTCGGAGGCCTGGGGGGGGTCGGCCACGGCAAAAGGCGGGGTCTTGGCGGCGGCGAAAAGCTTCAGCCCGGATGCCTCAATTTCCACCTCGCCGGTGGGGATGTCCTTGTTGACCGCCTCGCGGCGGCGAACGTGGCCCCTCACGCCGATGACGGATTCGGTCCGCAGCTTCTTAGCTTCGTCCATGAGGGCGGGGTTGTCGGAACGAAAAACGACCTGGGCCAGGCCCTCGCGGTCGCGGACGTCGACAAAGACCAGATGGCCCATGTCGCGTGTCTTGTGGACCCAGCCGCACAGGACGGCTTCGCCGCCCTCATCGGAGGCGCGCAGGGCGCCGGCATAGTGGGTGCGCTTGAAGGTCTCCTGAACAGTGCTCATGGTGGCTCTCTTTTTCGTGAAAATCGTGGCTATTCTAGCACGAAACCCCCTCTCACAGCTTGCCGATGGGGGTCAGGTCTTAAGATTCAAGATATCTAATATATCAGGCAAAAAAACGGCAATATTGACAAATTTCGGACCGAGAAAACTTGAATCTTAAGACCTGACCCCTGTTGCTTGACGGCCGGTTGGGCAGGGGCTATGATTCCGGCGCCATGGCATCGGGAAGCCGCAAGCGGAGCTTGTTCGCCCTCTTATCGCTCCTCGCCGCGGCCGCTTCGGCTTCCGCCGCGATTCCTCAATCCGGGTCCCTAGCTGCCGCCCCCGGATTCAACCGGGCGCAAGACCAGCCGGGGACGGCGATGTCGGAGGCGGCCCGCTTTCCCAACATCCGTCACCCCAAGATCGGCTTCGCCACGAAGCAGAAATTTCTGGATCACTTCGAGAAGCACGGACGGGAGTTCGGCCACATCACCTCCCGGGAATACCTCCTCATGGCCCAGGACCTGCGCGATAGGCGGGCGGGCCGGAGCGTTCTCGAATTCTCCCGTCGGGACGGGGTCATCACCCGCTTTGACCGCAAAAGCGGCTCCTTCCTGGCTTTCAATCGGAACCTAACGATCCGGACGTTCTTCAAGCCCAACGACGGCGAAGCCTACTTCAAGAGGCAGCAACGCCGCTAGCCGAGGTGTCCATGGCCGGGAAAGATTCCGTACGCGAATGGCTGGAAGCCCGAGGCTGCCCGGAGCACCTCGTCAAGGGAGGGTTGGCCGGGCTCGTGGCCGGCTGGGAGCGAACCGTCGGGAGCGTCGTCCGGGGGTATGGCCTGGGGATGGAAGATTATCTCAACGACATGGATGGCCGGCAGCTCCTGCACGAGGCCATGGCTGTCGCTTCCGCCTCCGTCCGCGGCCGCTATCTGCAGCGGGTACGGGCCGCCGATCGCCGGATCAAGGCCCGGCTTCTCCCTCCAGGGAAATGTCTCTGGGGAGCGAGGGAAGCCCGGGCGCGCGGCTGGACAGCCGAGATCAACTGGTGGTACTTCCAGCTCCCTCGGGAAGGGGTCAGGTCTTAACATTCAACATATCCCCCTTCGCAAGAGGAGGGGCCGGGTCCCTGCCTTCAACATATCCTCGCCGCAGGGAACGGGAACCCGAAGGGCGTTGGCGGGAATCGCTAGAAATGTTGAATGTTGAGACCTGACCCCCGATTGGCACGATTAGTCCATTTCGTGTTACCATGGGCGTCTTCGCTATGGACACGAAGAGCTTCTTCGACCGCCTCGCGCCGCTGTGGGACTCTTACCAGACCGGTGAGACCCACGCCGCCATCGCCCGCATCTTCGCCGCCGCCGCCCTCTCTCCCGGCCTTCGGGTCCTCGACGTGGGCGCAGGGACCGGTATTCTCTATCCCTACTTCCAAAGCGCCGGCGTGAGCGGCTATACCGGCCTCGACCTCGCCCCCGAAATGGTCCGTCTCTTCAAGGCCAAGCATCCTGATGCGAAGGTGTTCGAGGCGGATTTCGAATCGCCCCTCCCCGCCTTCCCCGTCCTTTTCGATCTAGTCATGATCTTCAACACTTTTCCCCACTTCCGCGACGAAGAGTCCGTCTTCCGCCGCTCCCGCGCCCTCCTGGCGCCGGGCGGCCGCCTGCTCATTTGCCACTCCATGAGCCGGGAAGTCCTCAACGAGCACCACCGCCAGGCCGGGGAGGTCGTAGCCGAAGACGTGCTGGTCTCCGACCGCCGCTTTCGCGAGCTCTATCAACGGGCCGGCTTCAGCTCGATCCGGGTCGAGAATGGTGACTTCTTCTACTCCGAGGGAACGGCGTGAAGCCCGAGCTGAAGGACGTTTCGCTGGCCGCTGCCCTCGGCGCCGCCGCCCTGGCCCTGCCCATGGTCTTCCACGCCTCGGGTCTCGGATCCGCCTTTCTGCCTATGTTTCTGCCCCTCTCCGCGGCCGGATTCCTGGTTCCGCTGGGCGTCTCTCTGCCTCTGGCCGCCCTTGTGCCCCTCGTTTCCTTTGCTCTGACCGGCATGCCGCCCCTGATCGTCCCGCCCGTCGGGCCGATCATGATGCTCGAGTTGGGCTTCCTCATGACCCTCAATCGCGGACTGGCCAAAGGCCTCGGCTGGAATGTCTTTGTCGCCGCCGCGGTCGCCGCGGTCGCCGACCGGACTTTCTACCTGCTGCTCCTTTACATCGCCTCCAGTCTCCTGCACTTGCCGCGCCTGACGTTCTCCCTGGCCGGCGTCGTCTCCAGCCTGCCCGGGACGGTCCTCCTCGTAACGGTCGTGCCGGCAGCGGTGGACCGGATTCGGAAAGGCGGGGCGCGATGATCCGCCTGGCCGTCCTGATCGCGCTGCAGGCCTTCGCCCTGTTGGCCGGGGTTCCCTATCTCGCTCCCGCCGCCGTGTTGGGCGCCGCCGCCCTCTCAACCACGCGCGAAGGCTTCCACCGCGTCCGGGCCGGCTTCCTTTTCTTCTCATCCATGTTCGCCGCGATCTGCCTCATGGCCTGGCTCGATCATGCCCTTTTCAGGCTGCCGTCGCCGGATCTCGGCCACTCCGCCGCCCTGTCCCTGCGAGGCTTGGCCTCATTTCTGGCCGCGCTCGCCGCAGTCCGCATGTTCACGCTGACCGAAGTTCTCTGCTTCCTTAAAAAGCTGCGCGCTCCGGACTACATTTTGACGATGGCCTATCTCATGGTTCAGGATTTCGGAGTCTTGGGACGGCTGGCCGGCGAAATGGGGCGATCGATCCGGGCCCGAGGCGCCGGCGCCCGGGGAAGCCGCCGGCTTCGCTTGCTGGCCCGGGCTTCCGGGAATTTCCTGACCCTGGCCGCCGATAAGTTCCGCGACCGCCACGAGCATATCCAGGCCCGCGGCCTAGCCCTGGCCCTGCCGATCAAGGATTGGAGGGAGCGTGAGCGCCGGCGTCAGGGCTGAGGGATTGGTCCTGCGGCGCGACGGGCGGGACATCGTCTCAGGGATCGAATTCGCCGCCGGGCCGGGCGAGCGGGTTGCCCTTCTGGGCGCCAACGGCAGCGGCAAGACGACTCTGGCCCGAACCATGCTCGGCTTCGCCGAATACGGGGGGCGGCTGGAGATCGAGGGCCGGGAGGTTCGGAGCGATGCGAAATCCGCCCGGCGGGCCGTCGCCGCGGTCTTCAGCGATGCCGACCCCCAGCTGCTGATGCCGACCGTCCACGACGAGCTGGCCTTTTCGCTCCAGACGGCGGGAGAGGGCGCGGTCCCCGCCCAAGTCCGCGAGCTGGCCGGACGCTTCGGCCTGGCCGGCCTTCTCGATCGGCACCCTTCACGGCTGAGCAGCGGCGAGAAGAGGAAGGCTCTGCTAGCCTTGAGCATCGGTCGCCGCCCGTCGATCCTGGTCCTGGACGAGCCGACGGCCGATTTGGACGCCCGGGGGACGCGCGGCCTGACGGAAGCCCTGGCCTCACTCCCCCAGACGATCATCCTGGCCACGCATGACTACGACCTGGCACGGGCGGTCTGCCGTAAGGTCGTGGTTCTTGGGGGCGGCCGGAGCGCTTTCTTTGAGGACATTGATGCGCTGTTCGCCGATCAACTGCTCCTGGAGACCTGGGAGCTCACATGAAGAAGGGGTCAGGTCTTAAGATTCAAGTTATCTCGACCGATAGGTAGACAACGTCACCCAACGTTCACAGAAATCTTGAATCTTAAGACCTGACCCCTTTTAACAACTCGTCGGGGGGGCCGGCGACCTGCGTCCCGGCGGCCATGTCCTTGAGCTGAAAGATCCCCTTGGCGGTCTCATCCTCGCCGACGATCAGGACCCAAGCCGCGCCCAGCTTGCCGGCCCGGCCGAACTGGTTGCGGAAGCTGCGGCCTCCGAACTCGATGAGCGTCTCCACGCCGCCGCGACGGAAGAAGCGAGCCAGCTCGATGGCCTTGGCCTTAGCCGCCTCCCCTTGGTGGACGACATAGAGGAAGCGGCGCGGCTCAGGCTTGATAGACAGCCTCGCGATCAGCCGCTCCACGCCCAGGGCGAAGCCGATGCCGCACAGGTCCGGTCCGCCGAAGTCCCTCATCATGTCGTCGTAGCGGCCGCCTCCCAGGACGGCATTCTGCTGGCCCCCGCTTCGGTCGATGATCTCGAAAGCCGTCTTGGTGTAGTAGTCCAGCCCGCGGACCAAGTTCTCGTCATGCCGGTAGGCGACGCCGTAGCGGTCGAGGTGGCCGCGGAAGGCGGCGAAGTGCTCCCGGCACTCGGCGCACAGGAAGCCGGTGATCTTGGGGAAGCTGCGGGCTTGCTCCCGGCAGCCCTCGACCTTGCAGTCGAAGATACGCAGGGGATTGTTCTCCATCTTGCGCCGGCAGTCGCCGCACAGCCTGTCCTGGACGGCCGCGGCCCGCTCGCGCAGGGCGCTGGAAAAAGCCGGCCGACAGACCCGGCAGCCGACCGTGTTGATCAGGGTCTCGATCTCGGCGACGCCCAGCCCCCGGATCAGGCCGTCGGCCATCTCCACGATCTCGGCATCCAGGGCCGGGTCCTTCTCCCCGAAGACCTCGACGTCGACCTGGTGGAACTGGCGGTAGCGGCCCTTCTGCGGCTTGTCGTAACGGAACATCGGGCCGATGTAGTAATAGCGCATCGGCGCTCCCAGCAGGTCCAGCCTGTGCTCGACGATGGCCCGGGCCACCGAAGGCGTGTACTCGGGCCGCAGGGTGATGGAGCGCCCGCCCTTGTCGACGAAGGTGTACATCTCTTTCGTGACGATGTCCGTCGTCTCGCCGGTGCCCTTCTGGAACAGCTCGGTCGGCTCGATGATCGGAGCCCGCAGCTCCTTGTAGCCGTACAGCTCGAGCCAGCGCTTGGTCTCGGACTCGACCTTCTGCCAGACCTCCACCTCGCCGGGCAGGATGTCGTGCGTCCCCTTGACCGCGGTCAGGGTCTTGCCGGCCTGCCCTTCGCCGCTCATTTCTCGACGAAGACCCCCATCTTGCGGAACTTGGCGTAGCGCTCCTCGATCATTTCCCCGGCCGGCTTGTCCTGCAGCTTCTTGAGAGCAGCCGCCAGATGCTTGTCCACGGCCTTGAAGGCGGCTTCGGGGTCGATGTGGGCGCCGCCGGGCGGCTCGGGGATGATCCTGTCGATCAGGCCGAGGGCCAAGTGGTCCTGAGCCCTCATATGGAGGTTTTCGGCGGCCTGCCGGACGATGGCCGGGTCCGACTTGTCCTTCCACAATATGGCGGCGCAGCCCTCCGGAGAGATTACGGAGTAGAACGAGTGCTCCAGCATCATGACCTGGTCGCCGATGCCGATGCCCAAGGCGCCGCCGCTGCCGCCCTCGCCGATGACGATGCAGACGATCGGCACCCGCAGGGTGAACATCGTCTTGAGGTTCAGGGCGATAGCTTCGGCCTGGCCCCGCTCCTCGCCCTCGATGCCAGGGAAGGCGCCCTGGGTGTCGATGAGGCTGACGATGGGGTGGCCGAACTTCTCGGCCGTCTTGAAGACGCGCAGGGCCTTGCGATAGCCCTCGGGATTCATCTGGCCGAAGTTGCGGTCCAGGCGCTCGCGGGTGGTGCGGCCCTTCTGCTGGCCGACCACAGCCACGGTCCGGCCTTTGTAGAAGGCGAAGCCGGCCACCAGGGCCGGATCGTCGGCGAAGCGCCGGTCGCCGTGAAGTTCCATGAAGTCCGTCATCAGGGCCCCTATGTAGTCTAGGGAGTAAGGCCGCTTGGGGTGACGGGCGATCTGGACGATCTGGGTGGGCGAGAGATTCGGGGCAATCTGGGCCCACTCCTTCTCGATCTCCTGGCGAAGGGCGGCGACCTTGGCCGCCGTTCCCGGCTCTCCGGCCAGGAGGAGCTCGTCGATCTGCTCCTTGAGCCGGACGATCGGCTTTTCGAGCTGGTAGAAATCGTCGGTTTTGGTCATGGCTTCTCTGCTTGTCGGAATGAATCCCGCCCTATTCTATCAGAGCCCCGGGCTCCCCGACTAGGGGTCAGGTCTTGACATTTGACATTTCGGCCGGTTCAGCCCAGCCGAACGCTGGAAATGTCAAATGTCAAGACCTGACCCCTATCTGGCGCTGGCGAGCCGCTTCAAAAAGGAAGACCGCCGCCGCCGCGGCGACATTGAGCGAATTGAGCTTGCCGCGCAGGGGTATCGAGAGCACGCGATCGCAGGTCCTGCGGACCAGGGGGCGGATGCCTTGGCCCTCGGAGCCCAGCACGATCGCCACCGGCTGGTTGTAGTCGAACTCCCAATAGAAACCGTCTCCGCCGCTCTCGGCCCCGACCAGCCAGACGCCCTTCTGCCGCAGGCGCTCCATGGCCTGGGCCAGGTTGGCGACACGGGCCACTTTGAGATGCTCCAGGGCCCCGGCCGAGACTTCGTAGACCGCCTCGGTCAGCCCGGCCGAGCGGCGTTCGGGCAGGACGACTCCGTCCACGCCGGCGCACTCGGCGCTGCGCAGGATGGCGCCCAGGTTTTGCGGATCCTCGATCTCATCCAGGAGGACCAGGAACGGCTTCTCGCCCGCCGCCCGCAGGATTTCCTCCAAAGTGGCAAACTCCTTGGAGGCCAGCACCGCGATCACGCCCTGGTGGTGGGGGGCCATCTTGTCCATAACCGACCGCGGCAGGAAGAGGCACGGGACGTGGGCTTCCTTGGCCAGGCCGACGATCATCCCCAGGGGGCGGTGGCCCTCCTCCTTCTGCAGGACGATCTTGTTGATCCGGCGCGGCGAGGATTTGAGTACTTCGATCAGTGGGTTGATGCGGGTGATGCGTTCCATGGCGGCTCCCGGGCGATTATACGCCGCCGGACGGGAGCGCGTCGAGGAATCCGGCCTCGTCTGGGGGGCGCTGCCGCGGCCATGCGGACTTGGCGCCGTATTCATCTCTTGTGGTAATATTTCCGGCTCATGGCGGGCGAAAGCAACGGTCGGCTCGTTTCAAAGCCCTAGCCGAACGCGAAGGCCTCGACTAGCCCTCGTTTGCCGGACGGCACGAGGCTCTCTCTCACCATCGGTTCGATCAACCCCTGCCGGGCGGCCGATTTTACCTCGAGCCTTCAGGCGCAGGGTGGGGCCGGCTTCGGACGAACGGGCCTCCCGACACCCAGATGCAGAAGGGCTCGCCTCATGCCGCGGTGCCTGAGTACTCCGACGATCCCGGTGAGAAGACCGCTTGGCAGACAGGCCCAGCCCACGGCCCCGAACCAGCCCCGGGGCCAGAAGTGCAGGATCGAGAGGCCGGCCAGCAGGAGCGCTACGGCCGATCGAAGATAGGCCAAGAGCGTTCTCTCGTTGGCCAGACGAGTTCGATCGATCGCCAAATAGTCCCGCAAGGTCAGCTCCTCGGGATCGCATTCCGCGTAGGACTTGTCGTTCATCAAGTGCCTCCTTCCTCACAGCGAACCCGGTCAGCCGCGCGTCACGGTCGCCGATCCGAATCGCGAATTTCATCATCCCATATTTGCCCCGCCTCGTCACGAGCCGCGAGAGGGCGGCCGCAATAAACCCTCGACAGCTCCCGTCGGTCCAACACGTGTCGCGGCGGCAACCGCCGGGAATCGGGAGGCGGCCTATGGACGGCCATGACCGCCAGACCGAATCGCGCTATAATCCCGGCTCGGCGGGGGAGCGAGGACGCTATTGGCCAACGAGTCCGAAGTCATGCGAATCCGAGCTTGGCTGGATGCTTTTATCGACAGCCATCGGACGGGACAGGAGCCGGTCGACTCGGCCATCCAGCTGAAGGCCGAGCACACCCTGAACGTCCGGCGCGAGATCCTGGATATCGGCCGCTCGCTCAGCCTCGAGGCCGAGGACCTCGGGACCGCCGAAATCCTCGCCCTTCTCCATGACGTCGGACGCTTCGAACAGTTCGCCCGGTACCGCACCTTCTCCGACCTGCGCTCGGAAGACCATGCCCGGCTCGGCGCCCGCATCCTTCGACGCGCGGGCGTCCTGGAGGGCTGGGACGCCGCATCCCGGTCGCTCGTCCTCTTCGCCGTCGAGCATCACAACCGGGCCTATCTCCCCGCGGCCGCCGACTCCCGGTCCCTCTTCTTCCTGAAGCTCCTGCGCGACGCCGACAAGATCGACATCCTGCGCGTGGCGACCGAATACTATCGGGGCCTCCACCGCCACGATGCGATCCCCATGGGGCTGCCCGACGATCCCGCCATCTCGGAGAGCGTCGTCCAGGGCGTCCTCGCGGGAGCCGTCGTCAAAATGGAGGAGATCCGCACGCTGAACGACTTCAAGCTCCTGCAGATGGCCTGGGTCTTCGACGTCCATTTCCCGCGGTCCTTCGAGATCATCCGCCAACGACGCTTCCTCGACTACATCGAGGCCGCCCTGCCCGCGACCGAACCCGTTCGGGAGGCCGCGGCGGCGGCGCGGCGGTATATCGAGGGGCCTCATGCACCCCAGCGGCAATTTTCCGGAGATCATTCATGAGAAGACTTTCGCGGCCCCGACCATTCCTCCCGACCCTGCTCTTCGGGGCCTCCGTCCTTCTGCCGATAGCGTGCCGGACCGCGGGCCCGCCCGACGACTTCGTCGGTCGCTTCTACGCCGGGCGCGGCGACGTCGAGTATCTCGAACTTCTCGACCGGGCCCGCGCCATGTTCGAACCCGACCCGCGTTTCCAGAGCCTGCCGATGCTCTACCACGCGGCCTGGAACGGGCTGGTTGAGGGCCCGACCTGGGACGCCTGGTGGATCCAGAACAGCTACGGCACGACCTACGGCGCGCTGCCCTTCTGGCGGGAACCCTATCTTACCTTCATCCAGAACTCGCAGGACCTCTGGTTCGACCAGATGGGCGACGGCAAGCGTGAGGGCGGCGAGCCCTACAAGTGGATCGCCCCGGACGGCTGCCTCTGCGACTGCGCCCGCCCCGGCTGGATCTTCTACAAGCAGGGCGATGGGAGGGTTGATCTGCACGATTGGGGCATGGAGTTCACGGCGGCGGGCGTCGTCCTGCAGGCCGAGCTCCTGCTGATCGGGCGGGACGCAGCAGCGATCGCCCGCTATCTGCCCAAGCTCGAGCGGGCCGCGGACTTCCTCGAATCGCGGCGCGATCCCGCGAACAATCTCTACTTGGCCGGCGCCGCAGGGAATCTCCTCGCGCCAAGCTATGCCGGCTGGAAGAAGCCGGACGGGACCTACGACAAGGCCTACCTGGCGGGCCTCTCGATCACGACCATCGCCGCCCTCGACCGCCTGATCGAGCTCGAGAAGATGGCGGGTCGCCCGGAAAAAGCCCGGCTCTACGAGGAGCGGCGCGAACTGTCGCGGCGCGGCCTGCCGCTCCTTCTGACCGGGGAGGGCTACTTCATCAAGTCCCTGGATCCCGACGGGACGCGCCATGGCGTCTACGGGGCGGCCAAGTACGGTTACTTCGAAGCGATCGTCAATCATGACGCCGTCGCCTTCCGAGTGGCCGACGACGCGCAAGCGGAGAGAATCTACGCCAAGATCACCTCCCTGCCGGGCCTGCGGCCCCACGACCTGATCATCACCAACTACCCCTCGCTGGACGACCTCTATGTCGAGCCCCAAGGCCTCTGGGAGTTCGGCCGCTGGACCAACGGCGGGCACTGGTCCACCTGCGAGACGCGCATGCTCCTGGCCTACTACAGGCTCGGCCAGACGGAAGACGCGCGCCGGTCCATGAAGCGCATCCTCGGGTTCGCCGACCGCTTCCGGATGGACAACAATCTGGTGAATTTCGGCAGCGATGTCTACCAGCCCAAGGAGCCCATCAACACGGTCTACGACGCCTGGGGCGTGCCGGCGGGTTTCGTGCGCGGGCTGTTCGAGTACCTCTACAAGGCCGACCGGCTGGAGATATGGCCGCACATTCCGGCCGGGATCGAGCGGCTGGAGCAGAAGTTCCCGATTCGGTTCGGAGCCAAGCGCCTCTTTCTGGCGACGAAGGGGAAGGGCCCTGTGACGGGAGTCGAGATCAACGGGAAGGCTTGGACGGATTTTGATGGCCGAACGGTTTCGCTGGCCTACGACAAGACTCCCGATGAGGCGCGTATCGAGATCGCCCTGGGAAGCGCCGCGCTCGAGCCATCGGGGTCGGGGGCTGCGGCTGCGGGCACAAGCGCAAGCGCCCGGGCACAGGCATCGGTCGCGTCGGACGTGGACCGCGCCGACGGCCCGATCCCCGTCATCGATATGGAAGCGCTGGCCAAGGGATTGTCTCCCGCGGCTCCGCCGGAGCATGTCGCCGCCGCCCAGGCGCTGGCCGCCCGGATCGAGCGATTCCAAGCCAAGCTAGCCGCGGCGGGTCTCGCTTCGACCTACGAAGCGGCCCACGCCCGGCTGGTCGCGGAATTTACCGCCGCCTGCCGCGAGCGTGTCCGGCTCAAGGCTGCCGGAGATCTGGCCGCGCTGCCCGAGGCGTCCCAAACCGCCGCCGATCGCCTCTATTTCGACACGGCGGTCAAGCTGGCCGACGGCCTGGCCAAGGCGCTGGACCTATACTCCGGGTCGGACGATCCGCCCAAGCAAAGAATGGCCGGGATTTGGGCGAACACCCGGTAGGATTATTCCTCAGCGATCCCAGGCGGTCCGCTTTTATAGACGTCTTTTCTGTTCCCGATACGCAAAATGACGATATCCGTCCCCATCAGCACATAGATGATGCGATAATCACCAACGCGAAATTTTCGCAAGCCGGCGAATCGTCCTTTAAGAACGGGATTGCTATCCGGCCTTGTTAGCAGCTCGTTTTCGATCGAGCTGAGAATCCGTTTTATCTCTGCTGGAGAGATCTGCTTCAAATCACGATGGACTGATTTTTTATAGATGACGTTATACGCCAAGAGACTTCCTCAGTTCCTCGCCGGAGATTAGGGGATCGGATTGATCACGCAGTCGATCAAGGGCGATTTGAAGGTCGGCGTAATCCTCGAGATATGCTTCAAGCGCTTTTTGGATGATGAAAGATCTCGGTCTCTCGGCAGCTTTGGCGACATCATCCAATCGATCAGTGATTTCCTTGGGAAGGCGAACTGAGATGGCCGTGTTCATTGTATTACTCCTGCCATTGCTGTAATACAGAGTACACATACGACTACGACCTGTCAAGATCGCATTTTTTAGCTTTTGGGCCACGTATAGGTAGACTTGGTCACGGCCCGATAATTCTCGTCAAGGTCTTTGCGCAAGGAGACCAACGCAGCGATGCGGCGGGCCATTTCCATGACGTAGCGCACTTCTTCCGGCTTCAAGCCGCGGCCAAGAAGCGGCTTCTCGCGATAGGAAAGCCACTTTTTAATGACCTGGTAGCCGCCGATGGTGAATTCCCAAACGGCTTCCGGAATATTCCGCCAGCAAGCGACATCGTTCAGGTAGACGTCGAGGGCCCCATCGGGGCGAACCATCGTCTTGCCTCGTCCGGGCATGGTCACGCCGTCTTTGCCGCCATGGCCCCAGCCGGCGGTAAGATCCAGATCGCCCCGCTCGGGCTTAGCGGGTTTACCATCCAAGCGTTCGAAGACGGCGATTGTTTTCAGGTCTTCGCGAATCTTGCCGCTGCTGACACCCGGCACGGGCGATTCGGTATCCAACAGCGCGGCAACTTGTCTTCCGAGCTCGGCCGAGGCGAGAAGTGTGTCCTTCTTCCTTGGAAGCGGAATCCGAGGCCAGTCTTGGCACAAAGCCCCAGAATTTTGAGCCTGATAGGTCGGGGCATGCAGCACGGCGACGGCGTGGAAAAAGAGCTTATGGCATTTCGCCCCTAAGCCGGCTAAATATTCATCCGCTCCAACGCTGATGTTGGGCTTGCTTCCGGCTACAGATAGGAGGGTAGGGGCAGGCTGGTCAACAAAAAGCGTAAAAGCCAATGAAACACTCTCAATCACGTGATAAGAGACAATGGAACTGGTAACAATCGGAGGAAAGAATCCCTTCCTTGTTCGCTGAGCGAGTACCATACAAGGATTATTCGGAGCCACTTGAGAAAAGTAGTCGTTTCGCTTCTCATCAAGTAGCTTCGTTTCCGGATCCCAATACAACCATCGCAAATCGAAAGGCCGATAGTAATACCTCACAATACCCGTAGAATTTATTCCCCGCTTCTGTAAATATGCCCTCGTCTTTACAGCATTAAAACGGGCATCATCCTCCATCAGTTCGGGCGCGATTTCCGCGACCGCCGCATTGGGGATATTGCCATCGAAATAAACTCGTATGCGTTCTCGAAGCACCGCTTCTTCGATCGCCACAAGAGATCCATCCCGAGCCGTCTTGACGCCGGGGAAAGACGCGGGGAACAAATCTGGAATCGAGGGCCAATTAATATAGTCCACATCAATAGTCCGCGGTTTAAAAGGCAAACCAAGTTTCAGCAACGGCTCCAACTTTTGGTAATCGCGAGTCCTATTTAGTAGCGCTCTGCGTCTTTCTTCCGCCTTGGCCTGATTGAGATCTCGATAGAATACCGCGGCTCCACCCCTTCCCTTTTTCAAGAATAGGCCAATCGCAGTACCAACCTTAATGCCAGGGGAACTTCCGTCGAGCGCAAAAATCGTTTCACTTGTCTTTCCGTCCTGCGCATACTCGGAAATGATTCTGTCGCCATGAAGATTATCAATCCAGATTTTGTCGAATACAGATTGAAACTTCTCTCTCATTCCCGTGAATGAAAGGCCATCCAACCAAGAATAGTTCGAAATAAAACTTATAATTCCTTTTCCAGATTTCTCCACAATCCGGCGCTCCGCCATTCGAAAGAACCGAACATAGAGATCATTTAGGCCCTGTCCTTGCGGAGGCGCGACTCGCATAACAGTTCGATAGGAAATGGATAGATCACGTTCTTCTTCAACAGCAATTCCTGCGAATCCGTTATACGGCGGATTGCCAAGAATTACGATTATTGGCTCATCCTGTTTGACTCTCCCCGCCGCATCTCTTTCTTCATCAAATCCTGGAAATGGTATTTTCTTCTGCGCCTCCTTCGGCGGCTCCCAGCCCGTCAGGGCATTGGTCAGATAAACGCCGACACGTTCCGGAGGATCGCCGCGGTCGGTCAGCGGCGCCCCCAGCGACTCCAGTTCCAATCCAAGCTGGAGATGGGAGATGACGAAAGGCGCCGGGAGGATCTCGAATCCGAAAACCCGCTCCATAGCGGCCTTCTTGAGGTCATGGGCGACAAGCGCGTCGCCGCCCTTGTCCCGCAGGATCTCCGCGATTCGCCGTAGAACGGCCCGCAAATAGGCGCCTGTTCCGCAGCAGGGGTCGAGGACGACAACATTGGGGTCAGCCAGCCCATCGGCCAAGCCAAGCTCGGAGCGCAGGACTGAATCGACGCGCTCAACTTGGTAGCGGACGATCTCCTCAGGCGTATACCAGACGCCAAGCTCTTTTCGGAGCTCCGCATCGAAGGCTTGCAGGAACGGCTCATAGAAGTACTGGACGGCATGGCCCTCGTCGAAGGAGGCAAAAAAGGCTTTCCGATCGACCCGGTTGAGGGCGGCGGCGGCCCAGTCCAGGACTTCGATCAAGCCGAGGGCGCCCAAGCGGGCCGGATCGGCGATCTGAACGAAGAGCGCGCGCAGCATGGGCACGCGCAAGAGCCAGTGGGCCGACTTCCAATCGAATTCGCCGGTCATGACATAGGGCGACGAGGAAGCTTTGATGGCTTGGGCAAATCGGGGCTTCTCGGCAGGTTTCGCATCCTGACGACGGGCCCAGAAGACCCAGGCCGAGAAGAGACCGTAAAAGAGCGTTTGAACGAGGGTAGAGCGGAAGAAGTGTTCGCCTTTCTCGCCCTCGAACTGCAGGCCCAAGGATTCTTCCAGGGCCTGCCGGAGTCCGGCCAGGGCGGGAATCTCGGCTTTTTCCATACGCAGGCGGGCGTCGTGGGCGTAGGAGGCTAGAATGCCGGCGACGTCCTGGGGCGCGGCCAGGGGGGCGTTGTGAAGGAGGACGCGCTTGAGATACTCGACAAGGCGATCGCCATGTTCCGCCGCCGTTTGGCGCGGGTGCGCGGTCATGCGCCGGAATTCGGCCTCCGATTCCGCCAGGGTGAACGATTCGAGAACGCGCGGCTTCCCGGCGGTATCCTTGGCGACCAGGGCAAAAGCCCGGAAGTTGGTCGCCAAGACCATGCCGTACCGTTCCCAATATCGTCCAACTTGTTCGCTTTCGGCCAGCTTGAGGACGTCGGCGGAGGGCGGCTTGGCTTCAATCACGCCCCGGGCGGGCATCTGCTGGAACAGGGCCGCGTCTTCCTTGTCGGCTCCGGCCGCTTTTCGGCGAAACTGATCGGCCGAGAAGAGGCCGCCGTCGGGTAAACCCGCGCCCCTGTTGGACAGATGGATGACACAACGGACCTTGGGCGAGAGCGTCTTGCCGATGACCGTCAACAGCTCGGCCAAAGCAGGATAGAAAGAGGTTTCGGCGACGTGGGCGTGCGTCGCCATGATCTCGCCCAATTCGGTCAAATAGCGTTCGACATAAATCTCGTGCATCCAGAACCCCTTGGCTCATAGGCGCTATTATGCTGGAAAGCGGACTGTTTGGGAACCGAAAAAGCGTTTGGGTATGCAGGGTGTCCCGCAATTCATCCGCCTTGAATCGTCGGGGGCGAACGGCTATAATGAGCCGATTTTTACGGAGCCCCTAACCCTGTGAAAGCGGTCCTGGTCCTGGAAGACGGCAGCGTCTGGCCGGGCGAAGGCTTCGGCGCCTTCGCCAAGGTCTCGGGGGAGGTCGTTTTCAATACGGGCATGGTCGGCTACCCCGAGTCCATCACCGATCCCTCCTACCACGGCCAGATTCTCTGCCAGACCTATCCTCTGATCGGGAACTACGGCGTATCGCCCAAGGCCTTCGAATCCGACAAACCCAAGATCTGGGGCTACATCGTCAGCGAGCTGTGCGACGTGCCCTCCCATGCCAGCTCCGAGAAGACCCTCGACGCCTGGCTCAAGGAAAGCGCCATCCCGGGCATCGCCGGGATCGACACCCGGGCCCTGACCAAAAAGCTCCGCGTCCACGGGGTCATGCGGGGCATCCTCGAGACCTTCAACACCCGGGCCGACTTGGCCGCCCTGCGCCGTGAAGCGAGGATGTGCCCCGACCCCAACAAGCGGCATCTGGTCGGCGAAGTCAGCGTCAAGCGGATCAAGACCTACAACAAGGACCGGAAAAAGTGCGTCGCGATCATCGACTGCGGCATGAAGCTTAACATCCTGCAGTGCCTTCTGCGCCGCGAGGCCAAGGTCATCCGCGTCCCGGCCGATACGCCTTTTGAGAAGATCATGGAGTATGCCCCGGCCGGGGTCATGGTTTCCAATGGGCCGGGCGATCCCAAGCAGTGCGGGGCGACCATCGAAACCCTGCGCCGGCTGATGGCGGCCGACATGCCGATCTTCGGCATCTGCCTGGGCAACCAGCTCCTGGCCCTGGCCGCCGGGGCCGACACCTACAAGCTCAAGTTCGGCCACCGCAGCCAGAACCAGCCCTGCCTGGAGGAAGGCACGAAGCGCTGCTATATCACCAGCCAGAACCACGGCTTCGCGGTCGACGTCCGGACCTTGCCCAAGGGCTGGACGCCCTGGTTCCGTAACGCCAACGACGGAACCAACGAGGGCATCCGCTGTCTGGAGCGGCCGTTCCGCAGCGTCCAGTTCCACCCCGAGGCCGCCCCCGGGCCGACGGACACCGAGTATCTCTTCGACGAGTTCCTGGGGCGCCTGCCGTGAGCCGGGCCTCCGCCAAGGGAACCCGTCGGACCGGCGGCGGCCGGCCATCCAAGGTCCTGCTGCTCGGCTCCGGCGCTCTCAAGATCGGCGAGGCGGGCGAGTTCGACTACAGCGGCTCGCAGGCCATCAAGGCCCTCAAGGAAGAGGGTCTGGAAGTCGTCCTGATCAACCCCAACATCGCCACCATCCAGACCTCGGAGTTCCTGGCCGACAAGATCTACTTCCTGCCGGTCACGCCCGAGTTCGTGGAGAAGATCATAGCCCGGGAGAAGCCGGACGGTGTTCTCCTGTCTTTTGGCGGCCAAACGGCCCTCAACTGCGGCGTGGCCCTGGCCAAGTCGGGCGCCCTGCAGCGGCACGGGGTCAAGGTCCTGGGCACGCCGGTCGAAGTCATCGAGGACACCGAGGACCGGGAGCGCTTCAACGCCCGGCTGGCCGAGATCGGGCTCAAGTCGCCGCGGGGCATGGCCGCCACGACCATCGAGGACGGCTTGCGCATCGCCCGGACCATCGGCTATCCGGTCATGGCCCGGGTGGCCTTCGCCCTGGGCGGGCGGGGCAGCGGCCTGTCCCAGAACGAAACCGAGCTGAAGGAGGCCCTCAAGAAGGCCTTCGCCCACGCCCCCCAGGTTCTGATCGAGGAGTACCTGGAGGGTTGGAAGGAAGTCGAGTACGAGGTCGTCCGCGACAAGGACGACAACTGCGTCACCGTCTGCAACATGGAAAACTTCGACCCCATGGGCATCCACACGGGCGAGAGCATCGTCATCGCCCCCTCGCAGACGCTGACCAACGAGGAATACCACCGGCTGCGGGCCATCGCCATCCAATGCGTCCGCCATCTCGGGATTGTCGGCGAGTGCAACATCCAGTACGCCCTCCACCCGCGGACGGGCGACTATCGGATCATCGAAGTCAACGCCCGGCTGTCGCGGAGCTCCGCGCTGGCCTCCAAGGCCACCGGCTACCCGCTGGCCTTCGTCGCGGCCAAGCTCGTCCTGGGCCACAGCCTGCCCGGCCTGATCAACTCCATCACCAAGAAGACGACGGCCTGCTTCGAGCCGGCCCTGGATTACCTGGTGGTCAAGATCCCGCGCTGGGACCTGAAGAAGTTCCGCCGGGTGTCCAAGAAGATCGGCTCGGAGATGAAGTCGGTCGGCGAGGTCATGGCCATCGGGCGCAGCTTCGAGGAGGCCCTGCAGAAGGCCACTCGAATGCTCCAGATCGGGGTTTACGGCGTCGTCGGCAACGACAGCTACTCGTTCGAGGACCTCGAGCTGGAGCTGAAACATCCCACCGACGAGCGGCTGTTCGGCATCGCCGAGGCCCTCAAGAAGGGCTGGACGGTCGACCGCATCCATCAGCTGACCCGCATCGATCGCTGGTTCATCACCAAGATCAAAGCCATCGTCGAGACGGAGGCGGAAGTCCGCGGGCGCGGCCTGGCCGGACTGTCGCGCGACCTTCTGCTGGCCGCCAAGAAGAAGGGCTTCTCGGACAAGCAGATCGCCATTCTGACGGGCTCGCGGGAGAGCGAGGTCCGGGCCCGGCGCGAGCGGTTCCGGGTCCGCCCGGCGGTCAAGCAGATCGACACCCTGGCCGCCGAGTATCCGGCCCGGACCAACTACCTCTACACGACCTACCACGGGACCGAGGACGACGTCCGCTTCGAGCGCAAGAACAATAAGATCATGGTCCTCGGCTCGGGCTCCTACAGCATCGGCTCCTCGGTCGAATTCGACTGGTGCTGCGTCTCGGCCGTGCGGGCTCTCAAGCGGTTGGGCCGCGAGACGCTGATGGTCAACTACAACCCGGAGACCGTCTCGACGGACTACGACATCTGCGACCGGCTGTACTTCGAGGAGCTGAGCTTCGAGCGGGTCCGGGACATCTACAAGCGGGAGAACCCCCGCGGCATCATCCTGTCGATGGGCGGGCAGATCCCCAACAACATCGCCCTCAAGTGCCACAAGGCCGGGATGCGCATTCTGGGCACCTCGCCCGAGAGCATCGACACGGCCGAGAACCGCTTCAAGTTCAGCCGCCTCCTGGACGGGCTGGGGGTGGATCAGCCCGAGTGGAAGGAGCTGCGCTCGGTCGGCGAGGCCAGGGCCTTCGCCCGAACCGCCGGCTACCCGGTGCTGGTCCGGCCGTCCTACGTCTTGAGCGGAGCGGCCATGAGCGTCATCTTCGACGAGAAGGACCTGGAGACTGTCCTCCAGCGGGCGGCCCGTGTCTCGCCCCAGTACCCCGTCGTCATCTCCAAGTTCATCCTCAACGCCAAGGAGATCGAGCTCGACGCCGTAGCCAAGGACGGCAAGATAGCGGCCTCGGCCGTGGTCGAACATATCGAAAACGCCGGGGTCCACTCCGGCGACGCGACCATGGTCCTGCCGCCGCAGAAGACCTATATCGAGACCATGCGCCGGGTCCGGGAGATCGGGCGCAAGATCGCCGCGGCCCTGCGCATCACCGGGCCCTTCAACATCCAGTTCATCGCCAAGGACAATGAGGTCAAGGTCATCGAGTGCAACCTGCGGGCCTCGCGCTCCTTCCCCTTCGTCTCCAAGGTGACCAAGGTCAACTTCATCGACCTGGCCGTGGAAGCCATGCTGGGGCGGATGCCGCGCTGCGATAGGTCGACCCTGGATCTCAATTACGTCGGGGTCAAGGCGCCCCAGTTCTCCTTCTCGCGGCTGAAGGGCGCCGATCCGACCTTGGGCGTCGAGATGGCTTCAACCGGCGAGGTGGCCTGCCTGGGCGAGGACGCATCGGAAGCGCTGCTCAAGTCGCTGCTTTCGGCCGGGTACGCCCTGCCCCGCAAGTCCATCCTCCTGAGCCTGGGAACGAAGGCCGACAAGCAGAAGTTCCTGCACGCGGCGGAGCAGCTGCGGGACGTCGGACTGACCATCTACGCCACGGAGCAGACCTCGATCTTCCTCCGCCAGCACGGCGTCCCGGCCATCCTGCTGCATAAGGTCCACGAGCGGCGGACGCCCAACATCCGCGACTTCCTGCGCGAACGCAAGATCGAATTCGTCGTTTCGGTTCCCGACCCGGCCCGCAAGGCGGCCTTCGACAGCGACTACGAGCTGCGCCGGATGGCGGTGGACTTCTCCATCCCCCTGCTGACCAACCTCCAGATCGCCGACCTGTTCGCCCACGCTCTGGCCCAGAAGAAGGACACCGACCTATTGATCAAGCACTGGGCCGAGTACGAGTAGGGGTCAGGTCTTAAGATTCAAGTTATCTACCCGAATCGTCAACGCACGAAGTCAGATATCTTGAATCTTAAGACCTGACCCCCAATAAAAATCCCCCGGAGGCCCGCCGTCGGGGCGGAACCCCGGGGGAATGGGACGGCTTGAGCGATAGGCGCGCCGAGCGTCAGCGCTTGTTCATTTCCTCCATGGAGAGGGTGTCGCGCTTGGCGTAGCCGGCCGGCACGATCCAAATCGAGGCGGGGGCGGTCTTCTGGGATATCTCCATGACCTCGGTCGTGGAGTGGATCTTGGCCCCCATCATTTCCATGTTCATCTCGGTCGCCACTTGGAAGCCCTTGATTTTGGCATATTCCTTGACGCTGGCGTCATCCAGCCTCATCTGGCCCTTGAACATCTCGGCCATCAACCCGGTGTACTTAGCGGCATCGAAGGGGATCTCGGTGGTGGCCCAGATTTTCATGGGCATGGACACGCCCATCATGCTCATATTGGCCGTATAACCGGTGCAGTTCCACTGACCGACCTTCTTCTTGTCGTTGTTCACCGTAACGGCGACGGTCGCCTTCATCATCCCGGCCATGGCCGCCATCTCGGGCGGAAGCAGCTTGCTGATGTCGAGAGGCAAGGCTGTCTCGACGTAGGACTTGGAGCCGTGGTTGATCCAGAGCATCTTCTTTTTGCCCATGTCGATGAGGATGGTTTGCCCCGGGGTGATCTGAGCCATCCGGCCTTCGCCCAGCCACTGCTCCTGGATCTCGTCCTTGGCTGGGGTCGTCTGTCCCATCATGGTCATGGGATCGGTGTGGGTTTTCGTCTTGATGTAGATCTCGGCCGAGAGAGACAGGGATACCGTCAGGACGGCGAGGAACACGATCAGGACTTTCTTCATGATGCTGGTCTCCTTTTCTTGGAGAGCCCGTTGAGAGGCTATCTCCAACAGAGCCATGATACCCGGATTGCCGCTAAAACCGCAACCTCTCTCGGAAAGGGGTCAGGTCTTGACATTTGACATTTCGATGCGGAACCGGGGCCGAGCCAAGACTACTGCTGCTTCTTCCAGCAGCGAGAAGCGTTCCCTTAATCCAAAATGTCAAATGTCAAGACCTGACCCCTTCTTAAGCGATCAGGAGGAAGCGGATATCCATGACGTTGGTTCCGGTCGGGCCCGTCTTGTAGAGCCCGCCGGCCTTCTGAAAGAACCGGTAGGAGTCGTTGTCGTCCAGGCGCGCGCCCATGTTCAAGCCCAGGGTCTTGGCTTTGACCAGCACCTCTGGCCCTCCCCAGGCCCCGGCTGCGTCCGTCGGGCCGTCCACGCCGTCCGTCCCGAAGCTCATGACCAGCCAATCCCGCCCGTGAAGCTTCCCGGTACGGACATAATCCGCCAAGACGGCCCGATCGGCTGCCCCCGTTCTGGCCCGCCGCTCCAGGTCGACCAGGGCGGCCAGGACGAACTCCTGGTTCCGGCCGCCGAGGCCGGCCCCCCGGATCGTGACCGTGTGCTCTCCCCCGGCGATCAGGGCGATCGGCGGATCGCCCGGCCGATGACCCCGGAGCGATGCGATCAGGGAGGGGACATAGCGGACGGCCGCCTCGCGGGCTTCCCCCGAATCGGCCGCGGCCAGGATCGAAGCCCGGAATCCCATCGCCTCGGCCTCCCGCCGGGCGGCCGCCAGGGCCGTGGCATTGCGCCCGATGATGAAAGTGGAGATCCTTCCCGCGACCGGGTCGTCTCTCTTGAGAGTCTCCGGTATGTCTCCGCGAAGCCCCGCCTCGATCGTCTCCCGGACTCCCGGCGGCGGATCGTCCCACAGGCCGCGGCGCCGCAGGATCCCGGCGGCCTCGGCGAATGTCGAGCCGTCCCAGTGCCCCGGTCCCGCGGCTATGATTTCGGGATCATCCCCCGGCACATCCGAGAGAAGAAGGTTCAGGACGCGGCCCTTGGCCGCCGATGCCAGTCCCCCGCCTTTGACCAGGGACAGATGCTTGCGGACGGTGTTGAGCTCCCGGATGTCCGCTCCCCGGGCCATCAGGGCCATAGCCGTGTCCGCCTTGGCCCGCAGGTCGACGCCCCGGCGCGGCGCGCACAGCAGCGAGGAACCGCCCCCCGAAACGAGGAGCAGAAGCAGATCGCCGACATCTGATCCCGCGGCCAGGTCTAGGGCTGCCCGGCCCGCCACAAGGCTCCGGGCGTCCGGATGCGGATGGGAAGCTTCCAGGCGGGTGAAGCCGGGAGGCTCCGGCCCCGCGCCGGACGGCGCGACCATCAGGGCGCGCCGGAGCCTTCCTTCCAGCACTTCGGCCGCTCCCCAGGCCATCCCCGAGGCCGCCTTGCCGAAAGCCAGCACATCGACGGCCTCGATCCCGGCCATGTCGAATTCCCGGCCCTGAACCTCGATCCTCCCGCCGCCGAGGCGCAGTCCCTCCCGGACCAAGCGCTCGGGCCGAACGGCCTCGACGGCCACCGCCGCCATCTTCTTGGCCGCGTCGAGGAGCGTACCTTTCATAACCGGTCATCATAACCCGAGCCGCCCTGTTTTCCAAACCCGCTCCGACTCCCGTACCCCCGCCGCCCCCCCGCGCCCGCCCTGCCCAGTTGTGGTAGAATCGCAACATGGCCGGCCGCCGCAAGACGCTTGGTACTTTGCTCAAGCTCGCCATCAGCCTCGGCATCCTGGCTTGGATCCTGTCCCGTCAGGATCTGGCCGCCATCGTCCGCCATCTCCGGGGCGCGGCCTGGCCCTGGCTGGCCGTGGCCTTTGCCCTCAACGCCGTTGGCCTGCTCATCCGGGCTTACCGCTGGCGCATTCTGGCCCTGCCGCACGGCGACGATCTGCCCGTCGCCTTCCTCTTCCGCTCCTGCCTGATCGGCGAGTTTTTCAACAACTTCCTGCCGACCCGCTTCGGCGGCGATGCCTACCGCATCTGGGACGGCTCGCGCCAATCCAAGTCGATCGTCCGCTCCTCGGCCATCGTCGTCGTCGAGAGAATGAGCGGCATCCTGATCCTCTTCCTCTTCGCCCTCGTCGCCTCGCTCCTGCGCCTGGACATGGTCCAGCGGGTTCCGCTGATCGCCGCCTCCCTGGGGCTGGGCCTGGGCGGCTTCGTCCTGCTGGGCCTCTTCTTCCTGCCGGCTGTCGGCCGTCTCCTCAGGCGACCGCCCGCCTCGGGCTTCCTGCGGACGGTCATGCTCAAGGCCGCCGAGTTCCGCGATGTGATCGTCGGTTACAGGAACCATCCACGCGATTTCCTGCGAGCCACCGGCTGGGCCCTCCTCCTCCAGCTGAACGTCATCCTCTATTACATCCTGATCGGACGGGCCCTGGGGCTCGGCGTCCCGGCTCTCGACTATTTCGTCTTCATCCCGCTCGTCCTGCTGATCCAGCTCGTCCCCATTTCGCTCAACGGGCTGGGCGTGCGGGAATGGGCCTACATCGAGGTCTTCCGCTCGTACGGCGTGACGCCCGAGATGGCTGTAGCCTTCTCCTTCGTCGAGGTCGCCTTCGGCCTGCTGGTCAGTGTCGCGGGCGGGATCCTTCTCGCGACCCGGAAGAAATGAAGCCCGCCGCCGCCCCCGCCCTCGCCCTTGCTCTGACTCTGGCCTGGGGCCTGCTCCTCCCTCCCTCCCGCCCGCTCGCCGCCCAACAGGCTTCCGGCGCCGCGGCCTACGAGCAGAGCCTGGACAAGGTCCGCAAGGAGATCGACGCCCTGCGCGGCCGGCTGAGAACGGCCGAGGCCCGGGAGCAGACGACTCTCAACCGGCTGGAGCGCCTGGGGGNNGCCTCCTGCGCAGCGAGGCGCGGATGCTGGCCCTGCAGCTGGATAAGAACCGGGCCGACCTGGAAGCCGCCCGCCGGCGCATCCCCGAGATCGAGGCCCGGCTGACCGCCGAGCGCGAGTCCTTGACCCTGGTCCTTCGGACGCTGGCCAAGCTGGGGCGCCTCCGCTTCGCCCGCTTCCTGCTCCAGGCCCGGGATCTCCAGTCGATGGCCGTCGAGAGCCGCCGGCTGGCCGTCCTGGCCTCGGCCCAGAACCGGCTGATCGACAGCTACGGACGCAACCTGACCGAGCTGGGCCTGGCCGAGGCCGCCTTGACGGCCAAGGAGAAGGAGACCGCGGAACTCCTCGGCCGGGCCGCCGCCAAGAAGGCCGAGCTCGACGGGGAAGAGGAAAAGGCCCGCAGCTTGTCGGCCCAGATCCGGGCCGACAAGCGGCAGTACGAAAAAGCCCTGGGCGAGCTGGCCCGCCGGGCCCAGGAGCTGCAGGCCATGATCCAGCGCCTGCAGAACCAGGACTACACCCCGCCCTTCACTCCCATCCCCATGGCCGAGCGGCGCGGCAAGCTGAACTGGCCGACCCGGGGCCAGATCCTGCAGGGCTTCGGCGTCCAGGTTCACCCCCAGTTCAACACCGTGACCATGAACAACGGGATCGAGATCGCCCCCCCGGGAGGCGACCTGGCCGTTAGAGCGGTGCACGACGGACGGGTGGCCTTCGCCGAGCCCTTTCCCGCCTACGGCAACCTTCTCATCATCAACCACGGCGACGGCTACCACTCGCTCTACGGCCACCTAGCCGAGTTCCTGGTCAAGTCGGGCGAATACGTCATCGCCGGGCAGCCCGTGGCCGTGGCCGGCGACACCGGTTCGCTGGTCGGCGTCTCGGTCTACTTCGAGATCCGCCACCAGACCAAGCCGGTCGATCCTTTGCAATGGCTTTCCCGGAGATGATATAATGTTCTCCCGCATATCTTTAACCGCCATGAGCCGATCCACCCGAACACGCCTGCTGAGCGTCGGCGCCCTAGCCGCCGGCATCCTCTTCTTCTGGGTGGCCCGCCAGATCCGCCCGGCTTCCGCCGCGCCGGCCGCGCCTCAAACCGGTGCCGACCTGACCGAGGCCGTCGTCCGCCTGATCCGGGCCGATTACGTCGAAGAGCCGAACGCCAAGTCGACCATGGAAGGCGGCTTCCGGGGGATGATCGGCTCTCTGGACGTTCTCTCGAGCTACCTGGACAAGGACGCGGCCCTGAAGCGGGCTGATGCCGCCCTGCCCGGCTACCTCGACATCGGCCTGATCCTCTACAAGCGGCCTTCGACCTTCCCGCTCGTGGTAGGTGTGGTCGATGGCTCGCCGGCCGAGAAGGCCGGCCTCAAGCCGGGCGACGTCGTGTCCGCGCTGGACGACGCCTCGACCATCCTGCCCGGCCTGTCGGAGATCCGGCTGGCTCTCAAGTCGGTGGAAGCCAAGCCGGTCAAGGTCCGGATCATCCGGGACAACGAAACCAAAGAGATATCCGCTCCCCGAGGCCGTGTTTATTCGGAAGCTTACGCCTTCTCCGAGCAGGCCGGGACATCCGGCGTCTTGAGCCTGGCTCACCTCCACCCGCCCCTGGTCGACGAGCTCAAGGCCGCCCTGCCGCCGCGACTGGCCGGGAAGACGCTGCCCCTCGTCTTGGACCTTCGCTTCGCCTTCGAAGGGGACAACGAGGAAGCCCGGCGCTTCGTCAATCTTTTCGTCCGGTCGGCCACGGCCGGCCAATTCGAGAAGAAGGACGGGGTCAAGGAGGCCATGGCCTGTCTCGATCCGGCTCCCTTCGAGTCTCTGCCTCTCGTGCTGTGGGTCTCCCAAGCCACCATGGGCCCGGCCGAGATTGCCGCCGCTTGCCTGAGGGAGCTGCGCGGAGCCAAGGCCGTCGGGACTTTAACACCCGGACTGACGTCGCGCCAGGAGGTCTTCCCCCTGCCCGGCGGCGACGCCCTGCTCCTGACCACGGCGGTCTTCACCACGGTTTCCGGGGCCAAAGTATGGAGCAAGGGCATCCCTCCGGACGTCAAGGTCGAAGCCCCCGCGTCGGACCGCAAGGCCTACCTAGAAAAGACCGCCGGCCTTCTGGCCCGCCGGCCCTGAATACGGCGCTCCCCCTCCCTGCCTGGAAGAAATCCCTAAGCTACGACGGCGGCGATCACGGCGGTGAGGTTGTCGCGGCCGCCGGCCTTGTTGGCCGCCCGGACCAGAGCGTGGCAGATGTGAGCGGGTTTCCTGCGGCGGCGGAAGGGCTTGAGCAAGGCCTTCTCCTCGAGCGGGCCGAACAGCCCGTCGCTGGCCAGCAGCAGGAGATCGCCCGAATGGAGATCGATCTCGAAGGTGTCGACGTCCGGCTTTTCGGCCCCGCCGATTGAGCGGGTGACCACGTTGCGGAACGGGGAGCGCTGGATGTCGGCGTCGGCCATGAGCTTCTGGCGGATCTGTTCGGCCGCCCAGGAGTGATCGACGGAGATCTGGGTCAGGGTTTCGTCGCGGACCAGGTAAAGGCGGCTGTCGCCCACGTTGGCGGCCGCGGCCTTCCCTCCCGCGGCCAGGACGGCGACCAAAGTCGTGCCCATTCCGTTGAGATGGGTGGTGGCCGAAGCGCGGCGAAAGACTTCTTCATTGGCCAGGGCAAAGGCTTCCCGCAGGATCGCGGCCAGCTCGGGGATCGGTCCGGCGGCCGCCAGCCGACCGGCGACGACCGTTCGCAGGGTCTCCACGGCCGCCGCGCTGGCCACCTCGCCGGCTAAATGGCCCCCGATCCCGTCGGCCACCGCCAGCAGATATCCGGGACCATCAGCCGTCGAATCGAGGGAGATCTCGGCGGCCAGGAAGCTGTCCTCGTTCAGATCGCGCTTGCGGCCTATGTCGCTCAGGCCGGCCATGAGGAAACGCATGGGAATCCTTGCCTAACTTATGCCAGCCCGCCGGCCTTGTCAATTACCAGACACATACTAATTTCTAATTGATATGTGTCTGGTATTTCCGGGCGCTGGGGCGGACTAGAGTATGAGCCGGCCGATTCTGGTACAATGAGAGGCGAGGAGGACCCCATGAGACCATCCGCCCCGTTTTTTATCCGCATAGCCTCGCTGGCCGTGCTGGCCGGCCTGACCCTCGGCTGCAAGACCCCCACGATCGAGAAGATCCAGGCCTCAATCGAAATCGTCGACGTGAAGACCCAGTGGGTCGCCAAGGAATACCGGCAATGGCCCGAGCCCAAGCTGGTCCTGGTGCCCCAGGTCAGGTTCAAGGTCAAGAACCTGACCACCGAGCCGCTCAGATACGTCAACTTCAACGCCATCTTCAAGCACAAGCTGGACAAAGAGAACCTGGGCGACAACTTCCTGGCCGCCATCCGCAAGGACCCGGTTCCGCCCGGCGGGCTCAGCCCCGAGATCATCCTGACCAGCAACTTCGGGGTTGAGGGCCGCAACCTGGCCCACTTCAAGGTCTTCCCCCAGCAACTCGAATATGACGTCCTGATCTATGCCCAGTTCAAGGGCTCCCGGCACGCCCTGCTGGGCGACTGGAAGGTTTCCGGGACCATCGATTTCAAGGAGGACGAGGCGGTCCACCAGGAGGGAAAGGTCATCGACAAGGCCCCCGAAACGCCCGTCAAGTGAGAGGCGGTCAGGGCCGCTTGCCCTCCATCGGGTTGGGCTTGACGATCTTGATGTAGCTCTTTTTCTTCAGCCCCTGCATGAATTCCTTGAACTTGACTTCCTGCAGGGCGGCCGTCAGCTTCTCTTCGATGGCCCGCTTGGACTCGTCGAAGCTCCTGGTCCGGGCATCCGTGCGGGCTTCGACCTTGAGCAGATACCAGCCGTTCTTGGCCTGGACCCAGCCCGAGACCTGACCGTTCTGGAGCGGGGCCAGGGCGGCTTCCAGGGCCTTATCGGTCTGGCCCATGATCAGCGTGCCGAGGTCGCCCTTGGTTTCCTTGAGCGGAGCATCGGAGTAGGCCGCGGCCGCTTCGGCAAAGTCCATCCCGCCCATGATCTTCTCGCTGACCTCGGCCTGGCGGGCCTCCCGCTCCTGGTCCGTCCGGTCGTCCTGCGCCAGGTAGACGGCCCGGACCTTGAACTCGGCCGGCTGCAGGAATTCGTCCTTGTGGGTCTTGTAGTACTCGACGACCTGGGACTCGTCCAGGGACAGTGACTTGCTGACCTCGCTGTAGACCACGCTCTGCTTGAGGATGGTCTCCTCCATATCCTTGAGCCATGGCTCGTATTCCAGGCCCTGGCTCCGCAGAGCCCGCTTCAGATCATCATCGGACTCCAGACCGTTATCCTTCTTGATGTTGTCCAGGGTCATCTTCAGCTGGTCGGTGACGTTGAAGTTCTTCTGCTTGGCCATCTGCAGCAGGAGCTTGTCGGTAATCATCGCGTCCAGGAGCGCGCCCTTGATCTGCTCCATGGCCTTATCCAGCTCCTCGCCCTGCAGCTGGGCCTGGGCCTGCTGGACCTTGATGGCGTACTCGCGCTTGTAGTCCGAGAGGGTGATGACGTCGTCGTTGACGATGGCGACGATCTCCTCGACGATCTCCTGGGCGGCCAGGGCGGCGGCCAGGAGCAGCAGCATCCCGGCCAGAAGGCGGTGCTGGCGATGTCTCATGTTTCATTCCTTTGGTAGATGAAAGGCAGCTTGTCGGTCTCCGCCTTCCAGTCGAGGGAGGCCCTCAGCTCGCGGACGTGGGCGGTCACGGCCTCCTGGCCGAGCTGGTCGAGGAGCTTGGCCAGGATGACCGGGCGGGCCTCGATCAGGGTCTGCAGCTTGGGCGGGAAGCGCCGGTCCATGCGGAAGATGTGGAAGCCGTAGGAAGACTCGACCACCCGGCTGATCTCGCCGACCTTGAGGGCCAGGATGACTTTCTCCAGGTCGGCCGGCAGCTGGCCGGCGCGGAAGACGCCCAGCAGGCCGCCCTTGGACGCCTCCACTCCCTTGGAGCGGGCCTTGACCGCCTCCCGGAACTGGGCCTCGGTGGCGTTCTTCAGGCCGTTGAGCACCTCGGTCGCTTCGCCCGCGCTCTCGCACAGGATCTGGCTGACCTGAACCCGCTCGGTCTGGAGGAATTCGCTCTTGTGGGCGTCGTAGTAGGCGGCCACCTCGGAGTCGGGGACGCTGACGGTGCCCATCAGGGTCGAGAGGTACTTCTCGACCTGGAGCTTGTCCCGCACGGCTTGGGGATCGAACTCAACGGCCGGGGCGCCCAAGCCGGCCGCCGACTTGAGGCGGAAGAGGTAGTCGCTGACCTCGGACTCGGCCGGGGCGATGTTGCGGCTCCGGGCCTGGACCAGGAGGATCTTTTCTTCGACATAGTTGTCGAAGAGGCCGCTCAAGGCCAAGGCATCCAGGCCCCGCCACTCATCGCCCGCGTTCAGCCGCAGGTAGCCTTCGAATTCTTCCAGGGTGTAGGTCGTCCCGCCGACCCGCAGGATGACGGGGGAAGCGGCGGGCTCGGCAGCCGCCGCCGGCTCCGGCACCGCGGGCGGCTTCTTGCGGCATTCGCCGGCGGCCAGGACTAGGCAGACGACGGCCATGATCGGGAGGAAGCGACGGGCTGAGAGTCTGCTGTCCATCTTCATTAATTTCAGGCCATTATATTACGTTTCGTATAACGCCATCAAGACGGCGATCGTTTCACCCAGGAGATCGGCGTCAGCTTTGCCCGGCAGCGGCACGTCCAGCACGCCGTCCGGCGACAGGCGGCCGCGACGCTCCCGTAGGACGGCGGTCATCCGCTCCAGCCCGACGCCCGAGGAGGGCCGGAATCGGATCACCAGGCGGGCTCCGACCCGGTCGACCGATTGCGCGTCGAGGGCTTGAGCCAGCCAGCGGATGCGTCCGTAATCCAGCAGCCCGCGCACGCTCGGCGGCGGCGGACCGAAGCGGTCCTTGATCTCCTCGGCCAGGGCGTCCAGGTCCTCCAGGCGCGCCGCCGAGGAGACCCGCTTGTAGAAGTCCAGCCGCAGGTTGGCCTGGGGCACGTAAGTCTCGGGAATGCGGTTATCTAGGCGGAGGTGGATCTCGACCTTGGACTCGGGCTTGGCTTCGCCGCGGATCTCCTTGATCGCTCCCTCGAGCATGTGGATGAAGTAGTCGTAGCCGACCGCCTCCATGACCCCGCTCTGCTGCTCGCCGAAGAGATGGCCGGCGCCGCGGATCTCCAGGTCCTTCATGGCCAGCCGGAAGCCGGAGCCCAATTGGCTGAACTCCTTGAGGGCGTCCAGGCGGCGGCGGGCCATCAGAGTCAGGGAGGAAGTCGGCGGGACGAGAAAGTAGGCATAGGCTTGGCGCGAGGAGCGGCCGACCCGGCCGCGGAGCTGGTAAAGCTGGGCCAGCCCGAANNTGTCGATGCCGTTCTCGATGATCGTGGTCGAGACCAGGACGTTGGCTTCCTGCCGGATGAAGCGGAGCATCCTCTTCTCCAGCTCGGCCGGGGCCATCTGGCCGTGGATGGTGACGACTCTGGCCTGGGGCGCCCATTCGGCGATCTTGGCGGCCATGGCTTCCAGCTCGTCGATGGCGTTGAGGATGTAGTAGACCTGGCCGCCGCGGGCCAGCTCGTGCCGGACGGCCGAGCCGATCAGCCGCGGGCTGAAGGTCGTGACCTCGGTGTGCACGGCCAGGCGGTCGCGGGGCGGGGTCTCGATCAGGCTGATGTCGCGCATCCCGGTCAGGGACATGTTCAGGGTCCGCGGGATCGGGGTGGCGGTCAGGGTCAGGACGTCGACGTGGGTTCTCAGCTGCTTGATCCGCTCCTTGTGGGAGACGCCGAAGCGCTGCTCCTCGTCGACTACCAGCAGCCCGAGGTCCTTGAACTCGACGTCCTTGGACAGTAGGCGGTGGGTGCCGATGACGATGTCGACGGCGCCGCTCTTGAGCTCCTTCAGGACCTTGGTCTGCTCGGCCTTGGTCTGCAGGCGGGTCAGGGCCGCCGTGCGGACCGGGAAGAGAACCATCCGGGAGGCGAAGGTTTTGGCATGCTGGCTGGCCAGGACGGTCGTCGGGCAAAGGATGGCGACCTGCTTGCCGTCCATGACCGTCTTGAAGGCGGCCCGCAGGGCCACCTCGGTCTTGCCGTAGCCGACGTCGCCGCAGACCAGGCGGTCCATGGGCGAGTCCGCCTCCATGTCGGTCT
The DNA here is from genome assembly GCA_002383325.1 of Candidatus Aminicenantes bacterium UBA4085. GTDB lineage: Bacteria > Acidobacteriota > Aminicenantia > Aminicenantales > UBA4085 > UBA4085. Next base: position 11,986 of record DFYJ01000138.1, on the reverse strand, counting down.
CGACTTCGCGGATGGTCCGCAGCTGATCGCCGGTCTCCTCGTACTCGAAGGTCTTGTCGAACTCCTCGGCCCAGGGGCCGCGGCCGCTGAAGGCGAAGCCCTTGACCGACTTGCGGCGCGCATAAAGCTCGAGCAGCTCGTGGGCCAGCTTCTCGACGGCTTTCTTGGTCCGGGTCTTGGTCTTCTCCCAACCGGTCGTGCCCAGCTTGTCGAGGGGCGGCAGGCCGGCCCCGACCGGGGTGAACTTCTGGACCAGGGCCAAGTCCTCCACAGGGACGTAAAGGCGATCGCCATCGCGGTAGCTGAGCTCCAGGAACTCCCGCGGGCTGCCGTCCGGGTCCATCCGGATCAGGCCGTGGAAGAGGCCGACGCCGTAGTCGGCATGGACCACGAAGTCGCCGTCCTTGAGGTCCTGGAAGGAGGTGTGTGAGGCCTTGGCCGCCCGCCGGGCCGGGACGGGTTGGTCCTCGGTCAGGACGTCCTCCTCGGCCAGAATCAGGGCTTTCTGTCCGGGGTAGGCGAAGCCGCGCTCCAGCCGGCCCGGGACAAGGAGGATCTCGCCCTCGGGCGGGCGGGTCAGGGCCGACTCGGCGGCCAGGGCCGGGATGCTCTCCTGCTGCAACAGGGCCAGGAGCTTGCGCCGGACCTCGGCCGAGGAGAGAAAGACCAGGCAGCGGTCGCGCTCCTCCTGGCGGCGCTTCATGAAGTCGAGGAAGAAGCGGATGTGGTTGTCGAAGCGGGGCGCGGGCTGGAAGCCGAAGCGGATTTCCTCGCGGCCGGGGGATTCCTCCGTGACAAGCTCCCCGACCGGGAGAGCCGAGGCCTTGAGGCCAGACCAGAGAGCGGGCGGGAAGTAGGCCTCGGGAGGCTCGACCGTCGTCCCGGACGCGGCCAGGGAGGCGGCCTGCTCACGCAGGTCGTTCATGACTTCGTCGTACTCGCGCTCGACCTCCTCGGGGGAGTCGAGGAAGATGACGGCATCGTCCAGGTAATGCGTGAAGGGCACGTCGGGTCCCGGCTCGGCCGTCTCGGTCATGGCCGGGATGACGCAGCTGTCGATCTTGCGCAGGGTCCGCTGGCTGGAGGGGTCGAACTCCCGCAGTGAGACGATGCCGTCGCCGCCGAGCTCGATGCGGAAGGGCGCGGGGTGCCAGGGCGAGAAGGCGTCCACGACGCCGCCCCGGTAGGCATACTCGCCGCGGAAGGCGATCAAATCCTCGCGGACATAGCCGAACTCGGCCAGGCGCTTAATCAGGACGTCCCGGTCCATGGCCAGGCCCGGCTTGAGGGTCAGGAACAGCCCGTCCAGGCGCTCGGGCGCGGGGAGGGGCCGCAGCAGGCCGAAGACGTCGGTGGGGATGAGCACGGGCGGGCGGTGCCGCAGGTCATAGAGGAAGCGCATCCGCGAGGCCGCGGCTTCCAGGGAGGGCGGAGCGCCGTAGGGGTTCCCGCCGGACGAGGGCAGGGCTTTGACGCTGCGGGAGGCGCCGAGCTTGTCGAGGTAGAACCGGACGCCCGCCTCCAGCTCAGCGGCGGGGCGTTCGGAGGGCTGAATCCAGACGATGCGGCGCCAGGAGTGGACGGCCAGCATGGCCAGGAGGTAGGGGCGGCCGGGGCCGTTGAGCCCGGAGACGGCCGGCTTGCGGCCCTGCCCCAAGGCCCGCACGAGGGACTGGAATTCGGGAGCGTCCTGGAGGAAGTCGAGGCTCATGGCGGAGGGCCGTTATTATAGGCCCCGCGGCCCCAAACGCCAAATAGGGGTCAGGTCTTAAGATTCAAGTTATCTCGACCCTCATACCAAATGGCGGCACTTTTTGACATTTTGCGGCAATAGAAATCTTGAATCTTAAGACCTGACCCCTTCTTACCCCTTCTTAAACGCGCCACCAATAAGAGAATTTGATGAAGACGCTGTAGTCGCGGCGGTCGTAGCGGGCAGGGGCCAGCAGGCCTCGCTCATAATTGGAGTCGTAGCCGATAAAAAAGACCGTGCCAGGGCGCAGGACCCACGACACCAGACAGCTGCCGAAGACCTCCTCGTAGTACAGATTATAGTCGAGGATGGCCCGCACGGACAGCGACTTGGAAATCTGGTAGGACGACCTGGTGTGGATGACGTTGTAATCCCACATACGCTCTCCGCCCCGGGTCCTCCAGAAAGTGCTCTTGCTGAAGTCCACACCCAGCTGGAGCCGCTTGCTGGGCTTGAAGTTCAGCCCGATGCCGTAGGTCGCGGACCAGCCCAGGTAGGCGTCCGCGGGATCGTAGTTGATGGTGTCGCCGATCTCGGCAAAGGCGTTGAAAGGCATCCACTTGATGAGGTAGCTCTGGGCTTGGAGCTGGAATTGGGTCCGCCGGAAGTCCGTTCCGGCGTAGCGCTCCATCCCGTTCTCGACGACCAAAAAGAGCTGGTTGAACTCGGTGAAACGGAATTGGGTCTGGGCCCGCAGCCAGGTGTCCTGGGTCACGGAGTCGAAGTAGCCGTCTCTCCGGCCGGCCTGGAGATTGAGCTGGATCTGGTTGAGAAAAGGCTTGTCCGGAAAAGCCCGCAGGTTGAGGAAGGCGCCGCCGCTCCTATAGTCGGTCCGGTTGACGAAGCCCGAGGAGGCCTCGAAGTCCGGGTGGATGGACTGCCAGAAGGCCCCGAAGCTGTAGTTCTTATTGAAGTAATAGCCCGTGGCGTAGAGAGCCGGGGCGAGGTCGGTGACATCGCCTTCCCAGCTGGTCTTGGAAGCCAGGGCCTGAAAGCTGAAGAAGAATTTATCAGCGAACCTCCATTGGCCGTCGACCCCGGCCACCCGGTTCCAGGAGCCGTCGATCTCCTTGTCGGCCAGGCAGAAGCCGAGGTAGGAGCCCTTGTTGAAGATGTCGGTCTTGACCCGGACGATGTTGAAGAGGGCGGCCTCGTCTCCGCTGCCCTGGCCGCTGTGAACATCCCATAGGCTCTCCGTCGGATGCTGGTCGTAGGCCGAGAGGATGCCGTAGGTCATGCCGCCCAGCTTGCCGGTGATCTTGGCCCCCCAGAGAGGGTCGGTGATGCGCCGGGTGTAGACCATCTCGATCTCGGGGAATTGGAAAATCTCCATGCCCTCCAGGAAAAAAGGCCGCTTTTCCTGGTAGCGCAAGGCGTAGCGCAGGTTGACGTCGATCTGCGGCGCATCGGCCTCGATGTGGCTGAAGTCGGGATTGATCGCGGCGTCCAGGGTCAGGTCGGACTTGAGGCCGTACTTCAGGTTGAGGCCGGGCTGGAAGTCGATCCCGTGCCCTTCCCGCTTGAGGGCCGTTGCCACCGGCATCAGCTCGAGGTTGTTGCCGCGCTCGACCGTCCCCTTGATGATGATCGGCCCCGCTTGGGCGACCAAGCCGGGGATATCCCGAGAGTAGGACGGCCACATATCGATGCCGCCGGTGCGGGGGTTGTTGCGGGCCAAGGTCAGGCCCCAGATCTTCTCGTCCTGGTCCGGGAAGCGCAGGCTCTTGAAAGGGATGGCCATCTCGACCGTTTAGCCCAGATCGTCGATTTTCGCATCGGCCTCCCAGACGGCGTCCCAGGAGTCGTCCATATTGTCGTTGCCGCCCTCCTCCATGCGGACGAAATCCATCTGGATGCCGGCCGGGTTGACGCCGAAAGTGGCCGCGCGCCGCTTCTCGTTGAACGTGTCGATGAAGGCGATGACCCAATCGTCCTCCAGGCACCCGTCGCGGTTGGTGATCGAGGCCCGGATCTTTCTTGGCTCGGGATCGAGGCAGCGGAAGGCGAAATAAATGGCCTTGGCGTCGTAGCCGATATAGGCGACCGTCTTCATGGAGGCCGGTTCGCCCGCCTTGGGGGTCAGCTGGAAGAAGCTGTCGAGGCGGAGGGCCTCTTTCTCCCAGATGCCCGGCTCGATCTGGCCGTCGATGCGCGGTGGGGCGGAGAGGCGCGGGATCGCCAAGGGAGGCTTGCCGGCGGCCTGGACAGATCCTGCGGCCGCGGCGGAAAAGGGTGCGATGAGCAGCGCCGCCCAAACCGCCAGGAAGGCGGGGATCAAGCGGAAAGAGCGGCGAACGGGAACGGCGATGATCATGGCGGATTTCCTTCTATCCATTTCCTATCCTCATTCGATAATGACGAAAATCCGGCGAGGAAAGTTTCTTCCAGGGAGAGCGCGGGGAGGGATGATCCGGGCCGCGATTGACACCCGGCACGGCCCGCATTACCATCGGGGCGCCGCCGCGCCGGCTGCCGACTTGAGAAACGGCGGCGATCAGGGAAAGGTTCGCATGACCGGCCGAATGATCGGGCCCTACCGGATTCTCGAACAGCTCGGTGAGGGCGGAATGGGCATCGTCTACAAGGCCAGGGATCTGCGCCTCGACCGCTTCGTCGCCGTCAAGGTGCTGCCGCCCGACCGGGCCGGCGATCCGGATCGCCGGTCGCGTTTCGAGCGGGAGGCCAAGACCGCCTCCTCCCTCAATCATCCGGGCATCGTCACCCTCCACGACATCCTCCAGGACGGAGACCGGCTGGTCATCGTCATGGAATACATCGCCGGGACGACGCTGGCCGCGATGATCGCACGCCGCGCGCTCGGAACCTCGGAGGCCGTCCACATCGCCGTCCAGGTCGCCGAGGCCCTCGGCCGGGCCCACGCCGCCGGGCTCATCCATCGCGATCTCAAGCCGTCCAACATCATGGTCACGGAAGCCGGCCAAGCCAAGATCCTCGACTTCGGCCTGGCCAAGCTCGTCACCTCGCCCGCCGAAGACGGGAACACCCTGTCCCTTCCCAAGACAGACGCCCGCCTGGTTCTCGGCACGCCTGCCTATATGTCGCCCGAGCAGATCGAGGCGGAGCCGCTCACACCGCGATCCGACATCTTCAGCTTCGGTCTGGTCCTTTACGAGATGCTGACCGGGACCAGGGCTTACAACCGAACGACCTCGGTCGAAGTGATGAGCGCCATCCTGCGCGAGCCTCCGCCCGAGCTGCCGGATACGATCGCGCCGGCCCTGCGTGAAATCGCCGCCCAATGCCTGGCCAAGGACCCTGGTCTCCGCTTCCAGTCGGCCCAGGACCTGGCTTTTGCCCTTAAGCTGACGGCCGGGATCGGAACCGGCAGCACCCCGCGCCCGCCCGCTCCCGTCCGGGGAAAAGCCAGGCGGGCCACTCTGCTCGCGGCCGCCGCGGCGGGCGGCTTGATCCTGGGGCTGGCCGGGCTCTTCGCGCTCCTTCTCCGCCCCCGGCTGCCTGATCCGGGCCGGCTTCGCCACACGCCTTTTGCCGTCGATGCCGCGCCGGAGACGAGGGGATCGTGGTCTCCCGACGGGCGCTGGATCGCCAGCGGCAATCGCGACCGGATCAGCCTTTTCGCCGCGGATGGATCCGCCGAGCGGACCCTGAGCGTCCCGGTCCTCATCCAAAGCGAGGAAGGCGGGCTGGGCTGGTCGAAGGACGGGGCATCGATCCTTCTGGCCACCCTGGATCCGGGCGGCTCCCGCCTGGACCAGATCGACGTCGCCACGGGGCGGGTGAAGCGCATCGGCGGGTGGCCCGCCGGGGCAGTCCTCCGCAGCCTCTTTCAATTCATGCAAACGCTCAGCTTGGACCCCCGGTCCGATGCCCTGACGACAACCGTACGGACGCTCCGATCCGATCTATGGATCCTGGACGGTTTCCCCTCTCTCTAGGAGTCAGTTCTTAGCCCGGCTTTCATGCCCGCAGCGGCGGCATCCCGCGAAGGGGATCCAATATTTCGAAGATTTTGACAAAGAGCGCGCTTTGTGACATTTTTCGGCGGTAGATATCTTGAATCTTAAGACCTGACCCCTTCCGCCAGGAGGCAGCCGTGATCAAAGGCAAGAAGTTGTTGATGGCCGGGCTGGCCGTTCTGGCCCTTCTCACCCTGGGCGTCCTCGTCGCCCGTCTGGTCGAGGGGCAGGAGGCTCCCGACCCCGCCCGCTTCTTCGACACAGCCCGGCCTCCCCAGGGCAAGGTCCGGCTGGTCATCTTCTATCCCTCCCTCGGCTCGCTCAGGGACCTGGTGGCCGTGCGGGGGCAGGGATTCATCCCGTATGAGAACCTGGAGGTGGTCGGCGTCCGCCACGAACGGGAGAGAACGGACTACGCCGCGGCGGAGAAGTACGTCCTTAACAACAACCTCGACTGGATCCACTTCCACACCATCCGGGGCGATATCGGCCTGGACACCCTGTACAAGTCCAACGCCGTTTCGGCCGAGCTGGAGAGAATCTTCGACCTCTCGGACGGGGTCCTCTTCTTCGGCGGCCCCGACATCGTCCCGGCCGCCTACGGCGAGGAGATGGGCCTGCTGACCGTGGTCACCGATCCCTACCGCCACTACATCGAGCTGACCGCCGTCTTCCATCTCCTGGGAGGCGCCCAGGACCCCAAGTTTGAGGCCTACCTCGAGGCGCGCCCCGACTTCCCGGTCATGGGCATCTGCCTGGGCATGCAGACCCTCAATGTCGGGACGGGCGGCACGATGGTCCAGGACATCCCGACCGAGATCTACGGCGCCCGGACGGTCGAGGACGTCATCCGACTGGGCCGCGACGCTTGGCACACCAACCCCAATCCCAAGATGGCCCCGCTGGAGCGCGGCCTTCTTCCCTACAACATGCACCCCATCCGCCTGGCCGCCGAGGGCAAGCTGGTCAAGGCCTTGGGCCTGCAGCCCGAGGACAAGCCCTATATCATGAGCGCCCATCACCAGGCCGAGGAAAAGCTGGGACAAGGGATGCGGATCATCGCCACATCGCTCGACGGCAAGGTCACCGAGGCCATCGAGCACGAGAAATATCCCAACGTCCTGGGCGTCCAATTCCACCCGGAGTTCAGCATCCTCTGGGACGCCACGCCGAAATACAAGCTCGCCCCCGGCGACAAGACCGCCTTCGGCTGCCGGACCGTGCTGGAGGACAATCCACCCAGCTTCGAGTTCCACAGGAAGCTGTGGGGCTGGTTCTTCGCCGCACTGAAGAAGTAGGAAAATAGGGGGACAGTATACGTAATCCCCGATTTTTCCTTAAAACCGGGTGCGGCCCGCCTGGAGAAGCGAAAGAGCGGCGGCTTTAATGATGCTGGAATAGGCCAGGAATCTTCAACAACAGATTAGGCTCCGGACTATTCCAAGGCGGTTAGAAAACGGGGCAGAAAAGAGTCCAGGAATTCGGCCGGCGGCAAGATTTGGAACGGCAGTTGGGGAACCTTGAGGATCAGCAAATCCCGCTTGTCTCCCGTGACGAGAACGGACGCCTTTGCGGCGACAGCCGAAGCGATCACGGGCGCGTCTTTAGCGGCGACGACCCGAGTCCAGTCGGCAACGGCGGCGGGATCAGGAAGAGGCACGATTTCAAAGCCGAGGCGATCGATCAGGCTCCGCGCCGCCGGCCAAGCTCCCGGGAGACGCTTGCCGAGGTTCCGCTCGATCTCGAGGAGATTGAAGGCTCCCACAAGGGGTTGGAGAGGCGGCAGGCGCGCGGCCAAAAGATCGAGGATGCGGCGGGGAGCGCCTCGCTCGGAGAAGAACGCGGAGAGGAGGACGTTCGAGTCGAGGAAGACCCTAAGGCTTCCGGCCATAAGCCTCTCCGCAGACCTCTTCACGAGCCTCTTCGAGCCCGGCGACAAGGTCTTCGACCGTCAGTCCCGAAGCTATGAGCAGGCGGCGAAGCTCCCGCCTGGCCTCGTCCACCCCCAGGCGCCGCGGCGTCACCAGTACGGAATCGCCGATGGGTATGATTGTGACCTCTTGGCCGGGTGAGAGCGGCCCAGCTTCCCTGACTCCCTTGGGGATCGTCAGCTGGCCGCGATCTTTGATTTCCGAAGAATAGGAATTTCTATCATTCATGTCCTGATATCCTCGGTATTCAGAATATCAGTATTCAGATTTCCTGTCAAATGGAATCCAAAGACCGGCGCTGTAGACATTATGAATTCATAATATTGAATATTTTTCTATCTGACTGCCATCGGAACAAGGCTACGTGCAAGGCCGCCTCGGCCACGGATCCGTTGTCGTTGCGGTCGCCCCGCAAGGAAGGGAAATTCTAAGAAATCCCCCATTATTCATGGGGAGTTCGTTCTTCGCCGTTTCGGAGAATCCAAGGCTCAGAAGACCGCGCAAGCTTTAGAACTTAATAATCGCATGCTCCGTGTCGACGGTGAAGAACTTGTATTTATCGTAACGGATTTGGGTATCGATGCGAATCCGCTTGCCGACGCCCCATTGTGGCACGAGATACTCAATAAGGAGGGCCACGCGACTTGGGAAAAGCACCCCGTTCTTTTCCTCTTCATAGTCCGCCGTCATCGTGCCCAGGGGGCTTAGGCCGATCTGCGCCGCTTCGTCGAAGATAAATTCATATCCCTCGACGGGCAGGCTTCGGGTCTCGCAGCGGAGGATCTGGGAGGATTCCGGATCAATCCAGATTCTGGCGGCCGGGATGCGGCTCGTCGCGCCGGACCGGGCGGTCGCTTCGATAACGGCGACCGTCCGGCCACGCAGCTTCTCCTGCCTTAGAATGCGGAAGTCATACAACTTCTGGTTATCAGCGGCCAAAACGTCCAGCGGCGCAAATAACGGTTTCAGCGAGGCATAGCGTTTTTCGTCCGGCGGCGAGGCTCCTTGGACCGCTTCCTTAATGTTCGATTCTAAGAGGGTTCGCCGCTCCGTTGTCCGGCCGTCCTTCCGGATCATCTGATAATCGCTTGTGAACCGATAGGTTTTCGTCTTGAAAGGATTTCTCCCCAAGGACGCCCGCCGAGTCGTGGTCTTGATGAATTCCCCTCCTCCGGCAGGATTGGTCGTTGATTTAATTTCTTCGGCCACCGTTTTCTCGGGAAGGTAAAGCGCGCAATCAAGGGATCGGATGGTTTCTTGACATATAAAATCGAGCGCCGCTTCCGACAACCGCCGGCAGTAAGATGCTCCTAGGAGGAGGACTTTTTTCAGTTCCGCGGAATAGGACTCAACCGCGGCGGCCCTCGGCCGGGCGGCCGTCCCGGACCATCGAGCCGGATCAAAATGAATCGTCCAATCGAAAGACACGGCCACGGCCTTGAGATCCTTGATCACCGGTTCGAAGGTCCATTGCCGGATAGCCTGCATCGAGGCGTCATCCAGGAAAGGATGAACGGACGTCTTCACCACAACGCTGCGGACCCTGCCTTTTTCGTCGATGGAAATACGATATCGGCCTTGGCCGGCAACGCCTTGACGGATGAGCTCGTCGGGATAGGCGGGCATAGCCTGCCGGACCGGCTGTGGTCGCGCCGTAGGCATCAACAACAGCACGATCGTCCGATCATGAAAAGGCAGGAAAAGAAGTCCGGGCTCCTCGACCGCCAGAGCGATATCCTTTTGCAGGAGCTTCTCCATGCGGCTTCGATAAAAATCGGGGCGCACGGCCGCACGCAGGCTTCTCTCGGCGGTCGATTCTTCTTGACTCCCCGTGGACGGCCACGGCGAGATTTCCTTGGCATAAACAGCCAATTTGAAGCTCAAGGCCCCGTCGAAGCGCCAAGCGGGATGGATCTCGAACCGAAAGGCGGCCGGCGGCTGAACGATGAAATCCGTCAAGGCCGATGCTTGGCCGTCCCAGAAAAATATTAAGGAAAACAGGTATTCGGCCGACTCGATCTCACGGATTCCGGGAATGGCCTGCAGCGCGGCGGATCGCAAATCGCTTTCCGAACCGTTTGCGACGGCTTTGAGTGAAGCCAAACGCGGCTCGAGCCCTGCCGCAAAGAGTTCGACCTGGCTCGGCCGCGATATTCCCGACGGTTCCGTGATCAGAAAGGCCCGTACTTGAAGCAGGGATTCCTGCGCCGGGAGCAGGGTAACGGTGATGGCGCCGAGGCCCCATCCCAAAATGACCCAACGCCGAAATTCATGTCGCATAGCCCCTCCCCGCTTAATAAAAACCCTATCAGAGGCCCCGCGCTGATTCAAGATGACACCGTTTTACCAGCCAGAAGCGTGCCACTGCCCCCCCCCAACGGTTACTGATGAAGGCTCTTCTCCACCGTCCGGAAAAACGGACGATCGTCCACGCCCCAAGACGGTTGACCGGCAGGCGTTCCTAGCGCGTCCTCAGGCCCGCATCGCGCTTGTTGATCATGTCGCAGCCTCCCAGGCTTCGCGCAGCCAGGCCCGTGCTTCTTCGTCAATCTCCGCTACGCGAGAAAGTTCGAGATGGTGGGTGAGCTTGCCAGGGGAGGGATCGACGATCTCCTTCCAGCGCGGCGAGGGCTCGCAATGAGGACGCCCGCCCTAGATCTTGCGGGCGCCCAGGGCGGCCAGCCAGCGGTTGAGCGGCAGGAGCGGCTCGAAGGCCTCCACGCAGTCGTCGACGAAGCGGGCCGTATAGAACGACTCCGGGATGGATGTCGTGCGGCCGGCCCACAGTCCGGCATGCTTGAGCAGGGCGGCGTTGGGATGGGCAGCGTCGTACCCGGCCGGGACGCGCTTGTAATGCTCGCCGCCGATCTCCCAGCCGGGTCGGGCTTTGACCGCGGCCACGATCTTCGCCAGCTCGCCGCCCGACTTGGCGGCCACGGCGGCCCGCCGGAACCGCTCCAGGAGGGTGGGCGGGATGACATACATGCCCCCGCCCAGCATCAGCTCCGGCGGCTCCAGGTGGACGTAGAAGCCGGTCGTCTCCCGGCGGGGCATGTCCTTCTCCCAAAAGTAGATGCCGAGGTTGGTCTTGTAGGGCGACGGATCGAGGCTGAAGCGGGTGTCCTTGTGGATGCGGAAGATGGACTTGTCCACCCGGGGGATGGCCGCCAGACCGGGGGCGATCGCTTTCAACCGTTCGCCCATAGCCACGACGAAGGATTTGGCTGGGGCCAGAACGTGGCGGTCGTAGTCGCCGCGGTGGGCCTCGAACCAAACCTTATTGTTGTGGCGAACCAGCTCGCGGAAGAACGAGACGGTCGACTTGGAAAAGCCGGTGAACGGCCCGATCTCTTCGGGGGTACTCGGTTTGGGCATGAAGCGCACTCCTCGCAATACGTTGCCGGCCCATCACCCTCCGGTCCGCGGCTCGGCTCGGCCTGGAACCGCGGCTATCTACCGATCCCGGGATTTGGGCCGAACCGATCGCGGATGGTCTCGATGATGTTGGTCGAGGAATGGCCCTTGAGGTAGGGCACCCGCAGGACCTTGCCGCCGGCCGCCTCGACCTCGGCCCGCCCGACGATCTCGCCCTCGCCCCAGTCGCCGCCTTTGACCAGGACATCGGGCAGGAGCGCAGCGATGATTTTTTGCGGCGTCGCCTCGCCGAACCAGGTCACGTAGTCGACATCCTCGAAGGCGGCCAGGACCTCCATCCGCTCGGCCAGCGGGAAGATCGGGCGGCCGGGGCCTTTGCTCAAGCGGCGCACCGAGGCGTCGCTGTTGAGGGCCGCGACCAGGACATTGCCCCGGGCCTTGGCCCAGCGGAGAAGATGGACATGGCCGCCGTGCAGGAGATCGAAGCAGCCGTTGGTGAAGACGACCTTCTTTCCCTGCCTCCGCAGGCGGACCCGGATCGCGGCCAGCTCGCCGCGCGACTTGATCTTGTTTCGCATCGCGCGCTTCATGGCCCCTGTCACTTGCCGGCCGGCTTGATGCGGATATGCGGCCCGAATTCCCACTTGTGGGGGAAGCGGATGATGCCCTCGTCCTTGTAGCGCGACGAGACCAGGAAGGTGGTCATGGCCCGATGGTAGTCGAAGGGGTAGCCGTCCCGCTTGTGGGCGGCCACGTCGAGATAGTAGGTGCCGTTGACCAGGCCCAGCCGGTCGACGCGGCAGACGACCTTGCCTCCGCCTTCGATCGTCTCCGGCTCGTGCTCCTCCAGGTCGGTGTTGGTGCCGTAGCAGAGGGTGCCCAGCGAGTTGAAGACGCCGATGCCGAAGACGAAATCCTTCTGCGGCGCTTTGGTCTCGACATCCAGCTCGATGAGCATCCCCTCCTCGGGCGAGAAGACGTGCTTTTCG
>DFYJ01000130.1 GCA_002383325.1 Candidatus Aminicenantes bacterium UBA4085 | reverse complement strand
TATAAAACTTGGGGTAAAGTCAGGTAAATTAGTATGTGTCTGCTAATTCCGGACGAGGGATGTGGGGGCTTGACAAGCCGGCCCATGTGTATTATATATATAATACACATAACAAGGAGCCAGGCGCCATGCTCAGATTAAGCCTCGATTCGACCTCGCCCGTGCCCGCCTACCAGCAGGTCATTCAGGCCATATCTATTGAGATTATCTCAGGGAGACTCAAGGAAGGCGACCGCCTGCCGCCGATCCGGGAGCTGGCCAAGATCCTCAAGCTCAACCCCAATACCGTCGCAAAGTCTTACTACGCTTTGGAGGAGGCCGGTTTCGTTGAAAGCCGACCCGGAAGCGGCAACTGGGTCAAGCCCCGCCCCCCGGACATCGACAGCCTTCGCCGCAGCATGCTCGAGGGGGAGACCAAGGCTTACCTGGAGCGGGCTTTCTCCCTGGGAGCCTCGCTGGATGATGTCCGCAGCTCGATCGAAAGGATCGCCCGCCATGAGTGACCCCATCCTGACCGCCGACAAGCTGACCGTCCGCTACGGCCGCCGGACCGCCCTGGACGGCGTCTCGGTTGCCTTCGCCGCCGGCGAAGCCGTGGTGATCGCCGGGTCCAACGGCGCCGGCAAGAGCACCCTGCTGCGGTGCCTGGCCGGAGCGATCATCCCCGATCGCGGCCGGGTGGTTTTCGGACGCGGCTTGGACAAATCCAAGATCGGCTTCGTTTCCGACCGCCTGAGCCTCTACGAGAGCTGGACGCTGCGCGAGGCCTGGCGGTTCCATAAAAAGGAGTTCGGCATCGCGGCCGCCGGGCGCCCGCCCATCGAGGGCTTCCACCTCGACGGGGGCCGCAGGATCCGGCACCTGTCCGTCGGCGAGAGAACGCTTTTCCACCTCTCCCTGATCCTGGCCCAGCGGCCGGCGGTTCTCCTCATCGACGAGGTCGTCCACGGCCTGGACCCGTTCCTGCGCGAGAAATTCCTGGAGACCGTCATCACGGCCATGGACGAGCTGAAGACGGCGGTCGTCATGGTCAACCACACCCTGTCCGATACGGCCGAGATCCCCGAGCGCGTCCTGATCATGGACGGCGGCCGGATCCTTCTCGACGAGCGGCGGGAGGACCTGATGGCCAAGGTCAAGAAGGTCGCCGGCAGCGAGGAGGTCCCGCCCTCCCTGCCCGTCCTCTTCGAAACGTCCTCGGAATATCGGCGGGACCGCTACATCTACCCCTTCCGCGAGGAATGGCGAAGGGAATTCGGCACGGCATTCACGGACATCGGGCTGGACGAGATCGTCAAGGCATTCATCGGAGGCGCTTATGTTCAAAAAAGAGCTCGCTGACGTCCTCAAGCAGACGGCCTGGTTCCTGGGCGCCGCGGCTGCGCTTCCGATTCCCATCATTCTCCTCAAATGGGTGCCGGGGCCTTACCTTGCCGTCCTCATTCCCGTCCTCGGAACGGGACTGGTCTTTTGGTCACTGTTTCTGGGCGCATCGCTTCTCGGACGGGAGCGGGGCCAGCAGGCCCTGGAATACTCTCTTTCGCTGCCTCACTCCAGGCTGGGGCTTCTTGCCCGGATGGCCGGGCCGCGGCTTCTCGTGCTGGCGGCTCTCTGGCTGGCGGCCGGAGCGGGGATGGCGGCCGCGGGCATCCCCGATCCCCATCACATCTTTCCTCTCCTGGCCGTCGGCATCGGCCTGCCGCTGTTTCTGGTCTCCCTATCGCTGTCCGTCTTCATCGAAAACTTCATCGTTCTTTGTCTCGCTTCGATCGCGGGCTGGTACGCGTCGTGGATGGCGATGTCCCGGCTGATTCTCGGATGGGGGGTCCTCCCTGCAGGATTGAACTTACAGGGCCTGCTCGCCCTGGCGCGACCGGATGCTCCCACGTATCGGGGAGGCCTCAACTTTCCCTTGATGCTGCTCCAGATCATTCTCCCGGTTGTTCCGTTTCTCGCCGCTCTTCTTCTCTCCTTCGGCCGGTTCGACGTCCGTCGGTCCCGCCGATTCAGCCGACGCTATGGGATCGTCTTCGCCGTGAGCCTGGCCCTCTGCGCCCTGGCGGCATCGGCGGCCGCCGATGCCGCAGCCCCCAAGTATTTCCGATTGACCCAAAACCTTAAGCTCATCGAATGGAAGTATGGCTCCCGATCGATGAGGATCCGCGGCCCGGAATCGAGCCTGAGGATCCGCATTGAATCTCTCGGGCTCTGGTCCGGATGGGATGACGGCTCATCCCTCTTTGCCTGGGACTACGGCGGCCGTCTCAACCGCATCGATCTGGAGACGGGGAAGATCGACCCCCTCCATCAGTTCGACCGGAAGCAGCTTTCCTACTGGAGGCCGCGGACCTACGGGTCGGTCGTAGTCTTTCTTGACAACGGACCCCGCCCGGATGAAATCCAGCTCATCGCCCTGAATCTGAAGACGAAGGAAACGGTCACCACCTCCTTCACCTATGACGGATTCCGCGCCGGAACGCCGGAGCTTGTCGGGACGGACGTCAGGGACGGAAAACGATTCTGGATCTGCAGGATTCTCTGGAAAACCGAGCGATCCACCCTGCGTCTCTGGGAGGACGGACGCATCGAGGAAATTCTGGTTAAAGGGCAATTGAAAACCGTAAACAACCCGCATCTCCTCAACGGCCTCCTATTCTTCACGGGCCAGGAGCCGATCATCGTCCTGCACGACACGGGCCCATCGTTCGAGCATAAAAAGGAGTTTCCCGCTGAGGAGATCTTCCAGATCCAGGAAGGATCCTTCTTCTTCCGCACGCCCTTGGACGATCCCCCGCCTTCCTTCATCTATGGCAAAAGAGGGCCCCGGCTGGCCCGGATGAGCCTGGAGACGCTGGAAATCGAAGATATCGGCGATTGGCGGGAAAGCGATGATGCCTGGGGACACATCCATCGCCATGGGGATCAGGCCTACTTCGTCGGCGGCTCGCGCAGCCGGAAAAACCTCGATGTCTATGGCCTGAGCCAGGCCGGCCCGCGCTTGATCCGCAGCTTCCCCGGCATCGACACCCAGCGCCGGGACACGCGCTTCACGATCTTCGATTCCGGAATCGTCATCACCCAAGGTCGGCGCTTCAAGGTCTACGCCTTCCCCGACCTGAAGGAAATCGAGTATCGATAAAAAGACGACACCAGCTTGGATTCGCGGAAAAGCGGCGTCTTGACACCCCCCGGCGGGGGCGCTAAAGTCCGGCTATGAACTCGAAGAGAAGCAGCCGGTTCGCGCTTTTCGCTCTTCTTCTGGCCGGGGCACTCCCCTTCGCGGCCGTCGCCCAACCCCCGGCCCCGGACCAGGCGCTCCGGGTCGTCGACCTGCGGGGCACCCCCTACGAGATGGGCTTGGCTCACGGTACGGCGCTCAAGGCCGAGATCGCCGAGCTCGTTAAACGCTGGAAAGAGGACCTCGCCCGAACCTACAAGATGACGGCCGAGGCCTTCATCCGGAAATTCCTGGCGGCCACGGACTTTAAGCCCGCCATCGAGCGCTGGACGCCGGGCCTCCTGGACGAGGTCCGCGGCATCGCCGAGGGCGCCGGCATCGACTTCGACACGATGTACGCCTTCCAGATGATCGATGAATCCTGGGTCATGGGCCGGGACGTGAGCCTGGAAAAATGCACAAGCATCGCGGCCGGCCCGCGCCCGGGATTTCCCGCTTTCACCTCCCAGACCCAGGACATCCCCGGCCTCTATCACGGCTTCCCGACGGTGCTTCGGGTCCGGGACGACGGGCGGGATTTAGAGACCCTGGTCTTCACCATCCCCGGCGTGATCGCCCTGAACGGGATGAACAGCCGGTCGGTCGGCGTCTGCGTCAACGCCGTCACCCAGCTCGCCTGCTCCCCCAAGGGGCTTCCGGTAGCCTTCGTCATCCGGGGCATCCTGCGGCAGAGGACCTACGCCGAAGCGGTGAAATTCCTGGAGGATATCCCGCCGGCCGCGCCGCAGAACTACATGATCGGCGGCCCTGCGGAGGCCGCCGGCTACGAGCGCTCGGCCGGACGGATGAGCCGGTTCGTCCCCTTCGAGGGGGCGGCGTTCACCTACCACACCAACCACCCCATCGTGAACGACGATTTCACCCCCCGCTTCGCCGCGTCGCTGAAGAGGCGCGGGCAGACCCTGGCCCAATACGGCGCCTTCTGCTCCCGGCTCGCCTTCCTCGGGCGGACCCTCACGGACAACACGGCGGTCCTCGACCTCGACCGTTTGAAAGCCCTTTACGCCGACCGCCCTTCCGGCATCAACAACGCCGGGACCTACGGCTGCACCATCATGCTGCTGGGCGAGAAGCCGGAGCTTCACATCGCGCCCGGCCGCCCCGATATCGCGCCTTTCCAGGTTTTCGATTTTCCGACCCGGACGACGACCGCCCCTTAAGAAATAGCAGACACATACCAATTAAAATTGGTATGTGTCTGGAATTATCGCCGCGAGCTGGGAAGCCGGCACCGCCCTCAGGAGGCCCTCATGAAGCGCACATCCATCTTATTCTCCCTCATGGCGATGGGCCTGGGAATATCCGCATCCGCGACGGCCGGGATCACGGGCCGCCAAGCGCATGGGACCGCGCCCCTCGGCGAAAAGCAGGGAATATATTTCGCCAAGAAGGCCTACGTCCCCAAGCCCCTGCCGACATTCGCCGGGACCAAGGCCCTGCTTCCCGCGCCCCGTTTTGACGACCAGCCCGGTTATGTGGACATGTACTGGAAGGCCTGGGAGCTGGCCTTCCGCAATTTCCACGAGCCGGCCGCGGGGACGGGGTTTGTCTCACAGTTCATCGACGCCGCTTTCAATCAGAACATCTTCGCCTGGGACACATGCTTCATGACGATGTTCACCAACGTCGCCCATCCGCTCGTCCCGGGCATCGCCTCGCTCGACAATTTTTACGCCCGGCAGCATGAAGACGGCGAGATCTGCCGCGAGATTGACCGCGCCAGCGGCCGGGACTTCGAGGCCTGGGTCAATCCGGGCCAGCCGCTCTATAGCGCCTGGGGCTTCGGCGTGGAGAAGGCCAAGCCGCCTATTGCTATCCAATACATCGGCCGCGAAGCGCCCCGCACGCCCTCCAAGGTGACGCTTGACGGCCTCAACCATCCCATCTTCGCCTGGGCCGAGATGGAGAGCTATCGGACGACGGGCGATAAGGCCCGGCTGGCCCTGGTCTACGAGCCGCTGGTCCGCTTCTACCGGGCTCTCCAGGAATACCTGCGCCAGGGCGACGGCCTTTACATGACGGACTGGGCCAGCATGGACAACTCTCCCCGCAACCCTTACCTCGACCGCGGCGGCACGGGAATCGATATCTCCTGCGAGATGGTCCTGTTCGCCCATCAGCTGGCCGAGATGTCCCGGCTGATCGGGCGGCCGGAGGCGGAAGGCGAGGGTTTCGAGCGGGAGGCCGGCAAGCTCTCCCAGCTGATCAACCGCTGGATGTGGGATCCCCAGAAGTACTTCTACTATGACCTGACCCTGGACGGAAAGCGGGCCCCGATCAAGACGGTGGCCGGCTACTGGGCCCTGTTGGCCGGAGTCGCCCAAGGGCCGCAAGTGTCCCTGATGGTCCGCGAGCTGGAGAAGCCGGCGACATTCGGGCGGCTCCACCCGGTGCCGACCGTGGCCGCCGACCAGCCGGGCTACAACCCCAAGGGCGAATACTGGAAAGGCTCGGCCTGGGCACCGACCACGACCATGGTGGTGCGCGGGCTGGAGAAAGCCGGCTACAGGCGGGTGGCCCGCACACTGGCTTTGAAAGACCTGGACGTCACCTATCAGGTCTTCGCCAAGACGGGCACGGTCTGGGAGAACTACGCCCCGGATGCGGCCGAGCCGGGCAATCAGGCTAAGAAGGACTTCGTCGGCTGGAGCGGCCTGGCTCCGATCCTCTACCTCCTGGAGTATGGGCTGGGGCTGAAGCCCGACGCGCCGGCCAACACCCTGACCTGGGACATCCAGGCGGCCAAGCGGCTGGGCTGCGCCCGCTATCGATTCAACGGGCATGTGGTCGATCTGGAGGCGGTTCCCGGCGAGGGCGAGGGGCGATGGAATCTCACCGTTCGATCTGACGGAGAATTCACCCTGAAGGTGAGCGCCATGTACGTCGATCAGACGCTGGCCGTCAAGCGCGGCGACAACCGCTTCTCGCTTTAAATAGCAGACACATACCAATTCGAATTTCCAGACACATACTTATTTAAATTGGTATGTGTCTGCTAATTCTGAGCGGATACTATTTTTCTTCAAGGATAGCGAGTAGAATTTCTTCCATTGGACGGCCCGACATCCCCCGGTCAAGGAGACAGCCATGGAATCGGATATCAAGACCGCCGACCCGGCCGACAAAAGCAAGCTCGGGCTGCCCCGCGTCCTGGGCCTCTGGGACGTCGTTATGATCGTCATTGGGGGCGTCATCGGCTCGGGCATCTTTCTGTCTCCCTCGAACATCGCCAGCGCCGTCCCCACGCCTCTTCTGATGCTGGCCGTCTGGGTCGTCGGCGGCCTGTTCAGCTTCTTCGGCGCCGTGGCCTTCGCCGAGCTCGGCGCGGCTATGCCGGAGGCGGGCGGCGTCTATGTCTACCTCAGGGAGGCCTACGGCCCCCTGCTCTCGTTCCTTTTCGGCTGGACCCTGTTCCTGGTCATCGACTCCGGGGCCATCGCGACACTGGCCGTGGCCTTCTCCTCCGAGATCCTGCCGAAATTCCCCGCCTTCGCCGGGATCTCCAAGACGACGCGGATGCTGATCGCCGCCGGATTCATCGCCTTCCTGGGCGCCGTCAATTACGTCGGTGTCCGCTGGGGGGCGCGCCTCCAGACCCTCCTGACCGTCATCAAGACCGGCGCCATCGCCATCGTCGTCGCCGTCGCCTTCTTCTTCTCCAAGGGCCAAGGCCACGCGGCGAATTTCGTCAAGCCCGCTCCTGGTCCCTTCCATTTCGGCTTGCTGGGAGCCTTCGGCGTCGGCTTGGTCGCGTCCCTGTGGGCCTACAAGGGCTGGGAGTCGGCGACCTACAGCGCCGGCGAGGTCAAGAACCCCCGTCGCAACCTGCCCCTGGGCATCCTTGTGGGCACGATCGCCGTCATCACCATCTACGTCCTGGCCAACCTGGCTTATCTCTACATCTTCCCCGTCGGGGAGATCGCCAAGTCCAGCAGCGTGGCCCCCGATCTTATGGGACTCCTGACGGGACCGTTCGGCGCTTCCCTCATCACCTTCCTCATCCTCTTCTCCATCCTGGGAGCCGCCAACCAGAATATGCTCTGCTCGCCCCGGGTCTATTACGCCATGTCCCGGGACGGCCTGTTCTTCAAGAAGATCGGCGAGGTCCATCCCAAATTCCTGACGCCCCACGTCTCGATCCTCGCCATCACCGCATGGAGCATCATCCTGACCCTGACCGGGAGCTTCAGCCAGCTTTTCACCTACGTCGTCTTCGGGCAATGGATTTTCTTCGGCCTGACCGTGGCCGCGGTCATCGTCCTGCGCAAGAAGCGGCCCGACCTTCCCCGGCCCTACAAGACCTGGGGCTATCCCGTCACCCCGATCATCTTCATCCTGGCCGCGCTGTATGTCTCGGTGGGCTCGCTCTTGAGCGCTTTCAAGAACGCTATAGCCGGGCTGCTCCTCATCTGCCTGGGCATCCCCGCCTATTTGTACTGGAGGGGGAAGATGAAGAGGGAGGCCGGGAAGGCATCCTGACTTGGGACACGGCGCGGCGCGCGCGATGGGCTAGAGATCGACGACGACTTGGACGACCCAGGCGCCCGGGCCGCAGGCGCAGGACTCGATCTTCAACTCGCTGTAGGTGACCGCCTTGACGTCGCCATGGAAGGCATACCGCTCGGGGCGGTCGTCGCCCTGGAAGCGGGCCGTCAGGCGAAATCCGGGGCGGGTTGCAGTTGGAGATTTTGCATCTCCGGCATTGAGTTTGTTAGGGGCAGGCGCAGGAATCAGGTATGTGTCTGCTGATTCAATGGGGTCTGTGTCTGGTACTTCAATCTTGAGGCCGGCCACGGCGCCGAGGACGAAGCCCTGGGCGTCGGACAAGTAGAGGATCTCGGTCAGGAATTTGACCAAGAGCTGGCCCAGGTCCCGGCCTTCAGCGGCCACAGCCCGTTCGACCCGAGGCTCGACCTTCTCCCAATCCGTCATCAGCGAGGTGACGGCCAGGGCCGCGTGGCCGAAAGCCTCCTCGAGGGTCGCGCCGAAAGCCCGGATCTTGCCGTCGCCGCCGTGATCGAGGATGCGGTAGCGCTCCATGCCCGCTATTTCGCGGCGCCCGGCTGGAGCCTGCTGTGCCGGATGCCGTAGGCGAAATAGATCAGCAGCCCGGCCAGGAGCCAGCCGCCGAAGTAGATCCAGGTGACCTTGGGCAGGCTGACCATCAGGTAAATGCAGAAGCCGGCGGTGATCAGCGGCGTGACGGGCACGCCCGGGGTTCGGAACTTCCGCTCGACATCCGGCTGGGTCTTGCGCAGGACGATGACGCCGATCGAGACAACGACGAAGGCGAACAGGGTCCCGATGACGCAGAGGTCGATGATCATGGACAGCGGGAAGAAGCCGGCGATCGCCGCGGCGGCGAGGCCCGTCATCCAGGTGCAGGTGTGCGGCGTCCGGTGCACGGGATGGATTTTGGCGAAGGGCTTGGGCAGGAGGCCGTCGCGGGCCATGACCATGAAGATGCGGACCTGCCCGTAGAGGGTCACGAGCAGGGTCGAGATCATGCCCAGGATCGCCCCGGTGGCCACCAGGGCCCCGCCCCAGCGGATGCCGAAGCGACCCAGGGCGGCCGGGAGGGCGTTGCCGGCATCGATTTCCTTGAAGGGCACCATGCCGGTCAGGACAAAGGCCACGGACACGTAAAGGAGGATGACCACGCCCAGGCAGATGATCAGCCCGAGCGGGACGTCGCGCTTGGGGTTGATGGTCTCCTCGGCCGCCGTGGAGACGGCGTCGAAGCCGATGTAGGCGAAAAAGATGATGGCCGCTCCGGCCATGACGCCGCCCCAGCCGAAGGGCATGATCGGGGTCAAGTTGGCCAGGTTGACGTGCCGCACGCCCAGGAACAGGAACAGCAGGATGACGGCGATCTTGACGCCGACCATGATGTTGTTGATCTTGGCGCTCTCCCGGACACCGAGAAAGAGGATCCAGGTGACAAGCAGGGTGATGAGGACCGCCGGCAGGTCGACCAGGCCGCCGAACATGACGATCTTGCCGGCTGCATCCGTGGTCAGGGGCGGCGTCACAAGGGCCTTGGGCAGATGGATCCCGGCGCTCTGAAGGAGCCCGATGAATGTCTTGGACCAGCCCGAGGCCACGGCGCTGGCCGTGACCAGGTATTCGAGCACCAGGTCCCAGCCGATGATCCAGGCGATGACTTCGCCGAACGCGGCGTAGGTGTAGGTGTAGGTGGAGCCCGCGATCGGGAACATGCTGGCCAGCTCCGAATAGGTCAGGGCGCAGAAGCCGCAGGTGATGGCGCCGACGACAAACGACAGCAGGACGCCCGGGCCGGCCAGATGGGCGGCTTGGCCGGTGACCACGAAGATGCCCGTGCCGACGACCGCGCCGACGCCCAGCGCGGCCAGATCGAAGGCCGTCAGCTTCTTCTTGAGCTGGGTATGCTCGGAGGCTTCGATGATTTGGGCGGGGGATTTGCGGATCCAGATGTTCTTCATGGAGCCCGGAACTATAGACCTATCTCCGCGCGCCTGTCAACGAAACGATTGCCACAGAGGGGTCAGGTCTTAAGATTCAAGATTTCTGACAATGAGCGTTGACGCGGGCGCCTTTAGGGCACGATAACTTGAATCTTAAGACCTGACCCCTATTGGGAATACCGATAGTGGCCGATGATGGCGTAGGCGAAAAGGCCGTCCGCCAGGACCTGGCCGGCCCCGATGTTGTGGACGATGAGCGGCCTTTCCTCCCCCTCCGCCCGGCGGTCGACGACCAGCCCGATATGGGAGATGCCGCCGCCCAGATCCCAGCAAACGATATCTCCCGGCCGATAGTCGGCCGCCACGCCGGTAATCGGCAGAACCGTCCCCTTGCGACCGAAAAAGGTCATCAGGTTCGGCACGCGCCGATGGTCGATGTTGGTGTCCGTCCGGGTCAGTCCCCATCGCTTGGGATACGCCGCGAAATGCGCCGCCATGTCCTCGTGGACTTCCTTCTGCAGGTCGATGCCGAGGACCCGATAAGCCCGGATCACAACGTCCGTGCAGACGCCGCGGTCGGCCGGCACGTCCCCGTTCGGATAGGCCATGGCGAAATAGCCCGGATCGTAGGTGACCGGCTGTTCCGTCAGAGCTATCGCCGCAGTGGACAGCCGAGCGAAAAAGTCAGACGCCTGGGAGGGCATCTCGGGCGGGAGCCCGGGCGGAGCCCAGAGCAGAATCGCGGCGAGGGCCGGGAGAGCTTTCAAGTCAGCGGCCCTCCGGCGCCGGGAGGGTCCATCTCCCGGCCACGGACGCTCCGCAATCGGGACAGAGGCCGCCGCCGCCGATCCGGTTCTCCAGGACGAAGAATCCCGACCGCTGGATGAGGGCCGCGCCGCAAGCCGGGCAGTCGGTGGCGTCGCCCTCCCCGGGGACGTTGCCGACATAGACGAAGCGCAGGCCCTCGCGGCGGCCGATCTCGGCGGCTCGGGCCAGCGTCGCGGCCGGTGTGGGGCCGCGGTCGGTCATCTCGTAGTCGGGGTGGAAGCGGCTGATGTGCCAGGGGATATCCCGACCCGCCGCGGCCAGGAAGCGGGCGATGTCGCGCAGCTCCTCTTCGCCGTCGTTCAGGCCCGGCACGACGAGCGTCGTGACCTCGATCCAGACGCCCGCCGCGAGGAGTGCTCTGATCGAGTCGAGTACGGGCTGCAGGCGCGCCCCGCAGACCTTCCGGTAGGTCTCGTCGCGAAAAGCCTTGAGGTCCACATTGGCCGCATCCAGCCAGGGACGGGCCGCTTCGATCGCCTCGGGAGTCATGTAACCGTTGCTGACGAAAACGTTGGCCAGCCCGGCGGCCTTGGCGGCGACGGCCGTGTCACGGGCGTACTCGAAGAAGATGGTCGGCTCGGTATAGGTGTAGGAAACGCTGCGGCAGCGCCGCTCGACGGCCAGCCCGGCGATCCCCTCGGGCGAGAGAGGCCGTCCGCCCAGGCCGCCTTCGTCCCCCGCTGCAGCCTGGGAGATGCTCCAGTTCTGGCAGAAGCCGCACTTGAAATTGCAGCCGGCCGCGGCGACCGACATCGAGGTCGTGCCGGGCAGGAAGTGGTAGAGCGGCTTCTTCTCGATCGGGTCGACGTTGGCGGCCACGACGGCGCCGTAGGCGTGGGTGACGAGTGCGCCGGATTTGTTCTCGCGCACCCCGCAGACCCCCCGGCGACCCGGGGCGATGGCGCAGCGGTGGGCGCACAGCCCGCACACAACCCGTTCCTCCGGGGCGGAGGTCCAAAGAGAAGCTTCGTGGAGATAGGGGGACACCATACGTAATTCCCTAATTCCGGCTACCCGACCCGATTATACCGCTTCCCCCTTCCAATTCCTGACGTCATCCTCGGCGATTTCACCGCGCCGCGCGCCCGGGCCACGGGATCCGCAGCGACCCCGATCTTGGGACAGAGCGGGGCCAGCCTGCACTCGCCGCACTTTGGCTTGCGGGCCTGGCAGACGGCACGCCCGTGGTTGACCAGAAGGTAGTTGAAGTCCAGCCAGTAGTCCTTGGGAACTAAGGCCAGCAGGTCGCGCTCGATCTTCTCAGGCGCCGTCTCGCGGCTCAAGCCGAGGCGCCCCGAGATCCTGGCCACGTGCACGTCTACGGCAATGCCCTCGGCCCTGCCGAAGGCCGAGGAGAGAACGATGTTGGCCGTCTTGCGGGCCACGCCGGGCAGGGTGATGAGCTCGGCCATGGTCTCAGGGACGCGGCCGCCGAATTCGTCGGCCAGCTTGCGGGCCGCTCCCTGGATGCTCTTGGCCTTGTTGCGGAAGAAGCCGGCCGGTCGGATATCGGCCTCCAGCCCGGCCCGGTCGGCCTCGGCGAAGGCCTTCACGTCGGGGTATTTGCGGAAGAGGCCCGGCGTGATCCGGTTGACCCTCTCGTCCGTACACTGGGCGGACAGGATGGTGGCCACCAGCAGCTCCCAGGGCGTCTCGTGGCGCAGGCAGGTCTCGGGATGGGGGTCATCCTCCCGCAGGATGCGGATGATCTTGGAGGGGTCAGGTCTTGACATTTGACATTTTTTCCACGGCGGGAGTTCGAGTTGGCATTTTAACTAGAAATGTCAAATGTCAAGACCTGACCCCTCTCTGTTTACGCGCCGATATGGAAGAGGTCCTGGCCTTCGTGGGCGTCTTCGACGTTGTAATAATCCGGGAACCGCTCCAGCAGGTCGATCTCCGACTTCAGCATGAAGTAGTGACTGCGCTCGACGCGGGATAGGTAGTCGAGGATGCGCTTGGCCTGGGCATCCTCGGCCTGGGCCTTGGCCCCCTTATAAAAGTCCTCGGCCTCCTTCTCCTTCAGCATGGCCAGCTTGAAGAGCGATACGACCAGGGTCGCGTCGTCCACCGCGGAGGAGATCTTGGGCCGCTTGGACTGGGCCGGGATGACCATCTTGCGGCCGGGAAAATGATCGCGGAAGACGCGCTCCAAAATAGCCTTGTGGCGGTCTTCCTCCTTGGCCAGGAAGTCCAGCTTCTGGCGGAGGGCCTCATTGCGGACCCGCCCGTAGAGGTCGCGGTAGATGCCCGCGGCATCCATCTCAGCCCGAATGGCGATGGGGTAGACGTCGGCCGCCTTAATTTTGGGATCGATGGTCATTTTATCACTCCTTTCGGTGGGGGTCAGGGGTCAGGTCTTGACATTTGACAAATCCAATCGGATATCCGAAAAGCGATCCGTGGACCCGTCAGAAATGTCAAATGTCAAGACCTGACCCCTCCCTCCCATTCTAGCTGATCATCCGCTCGATGGCCACCCGGGCGCGGGCGGCGATATCGGGTGGGACGACGACCCGTTGGGTCATCGTCTCCAGCGCCCCGGCCAGCTTGGCCAGGGTGATCTTCCTCATATTGGCGCAGAAGGCCAGCTCGTGGGCCGGGTAGAAGCGCTTTCCGGGGTTCTCCTTGGCCAGCCGGTAGATCATGTTCGCCTCGGTGGCGACGATGATCTCCTCGGCCGCCGTCGCCCGCGCCTCCCGGACCATCCCGCCCGTCGAAAGGGTTTTGTGGGCCAGGGCATGGACTTCGAGCCGGCACTCGGGATGGGCCCACACTTCGGCCTGGGGATGCTTCTCCCTGGCCTCCCGCACGTCCTGGGCCCGGATGTTGTGGTGCACGTAGCAATAGCCGTCCCAGGGGATGATCGTCTTGGCTGTTTGGGTGGCCGTCCAGGCGGCCAGGTTCTTGTCGGGGGCGAACAGCACCTCGCGCCCCGGCAGCGAGTCGACGATCTTGACCGAGTTGGCCGACGTGCAGCAGACGTCGCACTCCGCCTTCACCGCGGCCGACGTATTGACGTAGCAGACCGCCGGCACCCCCGGATGCTCCGCTCTCCAGCGGATCATCTCCTCGGCCGTGATCATGTCGGCCATCGGGCAGCCGGCCTTGGGATCGGGGATCAGGACGGTCCGGTCCGGAGCCAGGACGGCGGCCGTCTCGGCCATGAAGTGGACGCCGCAGAAGACGATGACCTCGGCGTCCCGGGTCGCGGCGGCTTGGCGGCTCAGTTCCAGCGAGTCGCCCACGAAGTCGGCCGCGTCCTGGACCTCGCCCGCCTGGTAATTATGGGCCAGGATGACGGCCCGGCGCTCCTTCTTGAGCCGGACGATGCGCTCATGCATCCCGCCCGGATCCGCCGCCGGAACGCCCGCCCTCATCGTCTCACCCGGCCAGGGCTGCGCCGCAGTGGGTGCAGGCCGCCTTGGACTTGTCGGTATAGAGGCCGCAGGCCGCGCACTCGACAAGCTCCAGGCCGCAGGTCTGGCAGGAGGGGGCCTTCTCCTCGCTCCCGACCGGACCATCGCAGTAAGGGCAGCCGTCGTCGCCCTTGGCCTCGGCCGCCTCCGCCTCGGGCTCTTCGTCGTGGTGGTCGGCCCCGCCGTCGGTGGTTACGGTGGGGGCGGAGGGATCGGCCGCCCGGGCCCGGAAGTTCTTGATGGCCAGATGCAGCGCATCGGCGCCCAGGTTGGAGCAGTGCATCTTGTTCTTGGGCAGGCCGCCCAGCTCATCGGCGACCTTCTCGTTGGTGATGGCCATGGCTTCGTCCAGGGTCTTGCCCAGGGCCATCTCCGAGACCATGCTGGAGACGGCGATGGCCGCCCCGCAGCCGAAGGTCTGGAACTTGATGTCCGACAGCTTGTCGCCTTGAACCTTGATGTAGAAGGTCATCATGTCCCCGCAGACCGGGTTGCCGACCTGGCCGACGCCGTTCGCGTCGGGCAGGGTGCCCACGTTGCGGGGATTGGAGAAGTGGTCCATCACCTTATCGGAATAGATCATCGGGCGGTCTCCTTGAGAAACTCCGTGTAGAGCGGCGACATCTTCCGCAGGCGGTCGACGATCGGGGGGAAGACGTCGAGCAGAAAGTCGATATCGGCGGCCGAGGCGTCCTCCAGCAGGCTGAAGACGATCGAGCCGTTCGCGGCGGCATGGTCCAGCCCCATGGCCAGCTGGACGTGCGAAGCTTTGAGCGACTTGGAGGTGCAGGCCGAGCCGCTGGAAGCGGCGATGCCCTTCATGTCCAGGCTCAGCAGCATGGCCTCGCCCTCGACAAAGCGGACCGCGAAGCTGGCGTGGTGCGGCAGGCGCTCGGTCCGGGCGCCGGTCAGAAGGACGTGCGGGATGCGGGCCGTGAGGCCCTCGATCAGCCGGTCTCGCAGGGCGGTCAGGTAGCGGCGGCGCTCGTCCAGGGTCGCGATCGCGATCTCGGCCGCCCGGCCCAGGCCGATGATGGCCGGGACGTTCTCGGTTCCGCTCCGCCTCGCGCCTTCCTGGATGCCGCCGTCGATCTGGGGCAGGACCTTGACGCCCTTGCGGACGTACAGGGCGCCGCTGCCCTTGGGCCCGGAAAGCTGGTCGCCGGCCAGCGAGAGGGCGTCAACACCGAGGGCCCGGACGTCGATGGGAATCGAACCGGCCGCGGCCACGGCGTCGGTATGGATCAATACCCCCGGAGCCTTGGCTTTGACCTGGCGGGCGATCTCGGCCAGGGGCTGGATCGTGCCGACTTCGGAGTTGGCCAGCTGAATCGAGACGAGCGCCGTGTCCGACCGCAGGGCCGCGGCGACCGCCCCGGGATCGACCCGGGCCTCGCCGTCGACGGGGACGATGGTCGTCGCGAAGCCCCGCTTCTCCAGGCTTTTGGCCGCATTGAGGACGGAGTTGTGCTCGATCGCGGAGAGGACGATATGACCGCCCTTGGGCCGGGCTGCCAAGGCCAAGCCTTTGAGGGCGAGATTATTGGCCTCGGAGCCGCAGGAGACGAAAGTGATCTCCTCCGGACCGGCGCCGATCAGCCGGGCCGTCTGTTCGCGGGCCTCGGCCACGGCCTCCTGGACGGTCTGGCCGTCGGAGTGCAGGCTCTGGGCGTTGCCGAACCGCTCGCGGAAATACGGCAGCATGGCGGACAGAACATCAGGGTGGACCGGGGAAGCCGCGATCCGATCGAGATAGATGCGCTTCATGGCGCTGGGGGGAAGCCGGGGGCTCAGACCGAGACGACTTCCTTGATCTCGGGGACTTCCTTCTTCAGAATGCGCTCGATGCCCATCTTGAGGGTCAGTTGGGACATGGGGCAGCCGCCGCAGGCTCCGGTCAGCTTGACCTTGACGACTCCGTCCTCACCGACTTCGATCAGCTTGACGTCGCCGCCGTCCATGCGCAGCTGCGGGCGGACCTTATTGAGCGCCGCTTCGACTCTTTCCTTCATCGTAGACTCCTTGTGCGGGACCCTTATCATAGCCCGATCGGGCCGCCATTACCAGCGCCGCCCGGGGGCTTGGGCCCCTTAATCCTTAATCCCTATAGATTTTATAGGAATTAGGGGGTCTCTGTCAAGAACACTTGTTCCAGCCGCAGTTGGGACAGGTCGGGCACTTCTCATCGGGCAGGGTGGCCCCGCACTGCCGGCACTGCGAGACGCCCATGTCCCGGCCGCGCTTGGCCGCGGCCGGCTCGCCGCTCTTGCTCCCGTTGCCGAAGTGCCGCTCCAGGACCTTAGCCACCGCGTCGGGGATGGAGGTCACCAGGCCGCCCTCGGTGAAGACCGGATCGGAGCCGCCGATGCCCTTGATCTGGGAGACGACCTCCATGGGGTCGACCCCGCTGCGCAGGGCCAGGCTGATCAGCCGGCCGATGGCCTCGGCGTCGGCCATGGTCGAGTAGCCGCTCTTGCCGATCGAGGCGAAAACTTCGAACGGCTTCTGGTGGAAGTAGGTGGTCGTGACGTAGAGGTTCCCGAAGCCGGTCTTGATCTTGTCGGTGATCGAGTTCAGGGTGTCGGGGCGCTCGTCGGGCTGGCGCGGGATGCCGCCCTCGGTCTTGTTCAGGACCTGCTCCTCGCGGCATCCGTCGCGGTAGATGGTGATGCCCTTGGTCCCCAGCTCGTAAGCCAGAAGATAGGCCTTCTCGACATCCTTGAGCGAGGCCTCATGGGGCAGATTGATGGTCTTGGAGACCGAGTTGTCGACGTGTTTCTGGAAGGCGGCCTGGGTCCGGATGTGCCACTCGGGCGCGATCTCGTGGGCCGTGACGAAATAGGACGGCGGCGTCTCGCCGGGGTGGTCCCTCTTCCACTCCTTGAACAGCGGGTGGATGTCCTGCAGCTTGGCGTCGATGATGTGGCTGGTGAACTCGAAGGCGAAGACGGGCTCGACGCTGGAGGAGCAGCCGGCGATGCGGGCGATCGTCCCGGTCGGGGCGATGGTGAAGACGGTGGCGTTGCGCATCTTGCCGCCCTTGTAGACGGATTTGCCGATGTTGGGAAAGCTGCCGCGGCTGCCGGCCAGCCGGGCCGAGGCCTCGGCCGCCCGGGTCCGCAGGAAGGCGGACAGCTTGTCGGCCAGAGCCAGGGCTTCGCCCGAGTCGTAGCGGATCTTCATGCGGATGAGCAGGTCGGCCCAGCCCATGATCCCCAGCCCGATGCGGCGGTTGCCCTTGGTGGTCGCCTCGATCTCGGGCAGGGGGTACTTGTTGACCTCGATGACGTTGTCCAGGAAGCGCACNNGAGCCCAGGTTGCAGGACTCGTAGGCGTGCAGGGGCTGCTCGCCGCAGGGATTGGTGGCGTCGATGGTGCCCAGGCCGCGGGTCGGATTGGTCTGGTTGATGCGGTCGATGAAGATCAGGCCGGGATCTCCGATGGCCCAGGCCGACTCGACGATCAGGCGGAAGATCTTGCGGGCATCCTTGCGCTCGACCGCCTTCTTGCGGTAGGGATCGACGACCTCGTAAGTCGTCCCCTTGCGCAGGGCCTCCATGAAAGCGTCAGTGACGGCCACCGAGATGTTGAAGTTGCCGACGCTCTTGCCGTCCCGCTTCATCAAGATGAACTTCTCGATGTCCGGGTGGTCCACCCGCAGGATGCCCATGTTGGCTCCGCGCCGGGTGCCGCCCTGCTTGACCGCCTCGGTGGCGGCGTCGATGACCTTGAGGAAGGAGACCGGGCCGGAGGCCACGCCCTGGGTCCGGTGGACGAAGCTGCCCGACGGACGCAGGCGGCTGAAGTCGAACCCGGTCCCGCCGCCCTCCTTGTGGACCAGGGCCGCATTCTTCACGGTGCCGAAGATGCTTTCCATGGAGTCCTCGATCGGCAGGACGAAGCAGGCGCTCAGGCACATGTCGCGGCCGGCCCCGGTCAGGGTGGGGCTGTTGGGCAGGAACTCGCGAGCCATCATGGCCTCGAAGAAGGCCGCGGCCCAGGCGGCCCGGTCCTTGGCGGTTTTCTCAGCCGAGGCGATGTGATGGGCCACGCGGTGGAAGAGGTCGGAGGGAGTCTTGTCCAGGAATTCCCCCTTCTCGTTCTTCATGAAGTAGCGCGCCTTCAGGATGCGTATGGCGTTTTCCGAAAAGCCTTGGGACTCGGGCATGACCTCTTCTCCTTTGCGGTTGGGGACGGCAGCGGGAAAGCACGGCCCCGATAAATAATAGCGCTTTTTTGAACCGAAACAGACCCGGCGGCTGCTCCCGCGGCTTAGCCACCAGATATGGGGGTATCAACCCTCGACGCACCCATTATATTGATGTTTTGGAAGAAATCAAGAGGAAGATCCATCCAGTATCCAGAAGTAGTCAAATCGTCCTCGAATGGATTCGGGAGTTATGTATGGTGTCCCCCTAACTCCACGAGGCCGTCGAGGGCGCCGGGGCGGATGAGGGTGTCCTCGCGCTCAACACCCGTGGACACCACGGCCACCTCGGCCTCCACCGCCTCCTCGATGAACCGGACATAGTCCTTGAACGCTCCCGGCAGGGCCGCCCACGACCGGACTTTGCCCACCGGCTCCTTCCAGCCGCGAAGCTTCGCGTACCGCGGAACGACCTTGTCCAGGATCTCGGGCTCGACCGGGAAGCCGCTCAGCGCGCTTCCCTTGTAATCATAGCCCACGCAGACGGGAACTTCGTCCAGGCCGTCGAGGACGTCGGGCTTGGTCATGATCAGCTTATCGATGCCGTTGACCCGGCAGGCATAGGACACGGCTACGGCGTCGAACCATCCGCAGCGCCGCGGCCGCCCGGTCGTGGCCCCGAACTCGTCGCCGCGCATGCCGAGGACCCGGCCTGCCTCATCGTGAAGCTCCGTCGGGAAGGGGCCCGATCCCACCCGCGTGGTGTAGGCCTTGACCACCCCCAGAACGGCGTCGATCCGCGTCGGCCCCACGCCCAGCCCCGTGCAGGCGCCGCCGGCCGTCGAGTTCGAGGACGTGACGAAGGGGTATGTGCCGTGATCGAGGTCGAGCAGGGTGCCCTGGGCGCCCTCGAAGAGCACCGAGCGTCCCCGCTTCATCTCCTCGGCCAGCAAGGCCGGCACGTCCCGGATGCAGGGGGCGATCGCGGCCGCGTAGCCCGCATACTCCTCGAAGACCGCTCCGGGATCGAGCGGCGCCTGCCCGTGCATCACGGCCCAGGCGTTCTTCTCCTTGGCCAGGGCCTCGATCTTGGTCTTCAGGATGCCCGGGTCGAGCAGATCCCCGACCCGCACGCCCCGCCGGGCCGCCTTGTCCTCGTAAGCCGGGCCGATGCCGCGCAGGGTCGTCCCGATCTTCTGATCGCCCAGGCTGTCCTCGCTGATCTTCTCCGCCAACCGGTGATAGGGCAGGATGAGGTGGGCATTGCGGGCCACGGCGATGCGCCCCTTGTCCACCGGCACCAGCCGGGCCAGCGCCTCCAGCTCGTCCAAAAAGGCCTTGGGATCGATCACGACACCGTTGCCGATGACGCAGAGCGTGCCCGGACGCAGGATGCCGGAGGGGATCAAGTGAAGGACGATCTTGGTCCCGCCGACGTAGACCGTGTGGCCCGCGTTGTGGCCGCCCTGGTAGCGGGCCACGACATCGAAGGCCGGGGTCAGCCAGTCGACGATCTTGCCTTTGCCTTCATCCCCCCATTGGGTGCCGAGAACGACGATGTTGGACATGGATGCCTCTCAGAACTGGGCCGCGGCCTGGACCCGCAGGACGTTGTCCTTGAGGGCCGCTCCCTTTTCCTTCTGCCAATCGTATTCGAGCTTGATCTGGATGTTCGCGGACAGGACGTAGGCCAGGCCCATCGTCCAGCGGCTGTGGTTCCAGGACAGGCCCTCCCCCGCCGCCGGCGGATCGGCCGCCCAGCCGGGGCCGTGGAAGACATCATCGGCTTTGGAGGTCTGGTAGGAGGCGGCCGGCCGGAAGGAGCCCAGGCTCAGCCCCAGCAGAACGTACCAGCCTTCGATGCGGCCGGCTTCGAAGCCCGCCGGGTTGTCGATGTCGGTCCGGGTGTATTCGGCCTGGGCCAGGATGTTCTGGGTGGCCCAGCCCGCGTCGGCGCCGTAGATGCGCAGGCCGCGTTCGCCGGCGCCGTCCTGATCCCCCTGGTAATAGGAGACGGCCACGTCCAGTTCGCTGCTGATCGGTAGGGCCAGCCGCCAGCCCCAGCCCTTGTCGACGTTGTTGTCGCGCCATGATTGGCCTTCGGCCGGGGAGTCCGCTTCGGCCAGCCCGTTGCCGATGAAGGCCGCGTACTTGAGGAATTTGACGTCGCCTTCGACCATGACGCCGATGTCCCGCCAGCTGCGCGGCCGCGTATCGGTCGTGCCGTAGGGCTCATCGATAAGGAACGTCTCGTAGGGACGGGCGGCGGCGTTGTAGCGGCCGAACGGGACGAGATAGACGCCGACCCTGGCCTGGGCATAAGCCGACCAGGAGAAGCCCGCCCAGGCCTGCTCGATTTCCGGGGCGGCCAGGCCGCGGGACCGGATCTCGAGCTTGTAGCCGAGGGAAGTCGAGGCGGAGGCGGACGAACCGCTCGAGAGGATCAGCCCGGCCTGGACGTTGCCGAAGGTGGGCACCGACCAGGCCGACTGGCTTTGGCCCTGGAGGTATTCGGCGGCCAGGTAGCCGCTGAGCCGGACCTGGGCCGACGCGGCCGCCGGGAGGAGCGCGACGACCGCAGCCGCAGCCAGGGCCGCCGGGAGGAATGAGAGACGCCTCATGCCGCCCCCCCCGCGGCCAGCCGCCCGAAGTCGAAGCCGTCGGCCAGGATCTCGTTCTTGAAGGCCGCCACGTCGCGCCGCTCGGCCACGGCCTTAGCCACGGCCAGGGCCCCCGTCCTGGTCCCCATCCACACGGCGCCGGCCAGGCGGCCGTCCGTGAGGACGATCTTGCGATAGAGCCCCGCTTCCGGATCTTCGCGGCGGATCTCCTCGATCCGGCCGGGAGCCTCGGGATTGACCAGGCCGACGGAGACCAGGTCGAAGCCCATGACCTTGAGGGTGGTGGAGGGGACGGTTCCGCTGTACGGCCGGCTTCGCCCGAGCATCGAAGCCGCGGCCGTCCGGGCCTGGTCGAAGGCGGCCGGAATGATGCCGTAGAGCCGGCCCGCGTGCTGAGTGTTGTCGCCGGCGGCAAAGACTCCCGGAGCGCTGGCGGCCATGCCGTCGTCGACGAGGACGCCGCGATCGACCGCCAGGCCGGCTTCGCGGGCCAAAGCCGTGTTGGGGCGGACGCCGGCCGCGATCACCACGGTCCCGGCCGGGATCTCCTCCCCGCTCTTGAGGCGGACGCCGGCCGCGGCCGGATCGCCGGTGATCTCCTCGACCACGACCCCGGTCAGGACGCGGATCCCCCCCGCCTCGATCCGGCGGATCAGAATCGCCGCTCCCGGGGCGTCGAGCTGGCGCGGCAGAAGGCGGGAAGCGACCTCCAGGACGGTCACGCCGGAGCCCCGGGTCTTGAGAGCCCGGGCGATCTCCAGGCCCAGCAGCCCGCCGCCTACGACGACGACATCCGGTCGGGCGGCGACGGAGGCCAGGATGGCCTCGGCGTCGTCGAGCGTCCTCAGGGTGAAGACGCCGGGCTTGTCGGCGCCGCGGATGGGCGGCACCGCGCTCGAAGCGCCATCGGCCAGGCAGAGGACGTCATAGTCCTCTTCCCCCCCGTCGGCCCGCTCGATGCGGCGCTCGGCCGGCCGGATGCGGCGGACGCGGCAGTCCAGGCGCAGATCGATCCGCTGGGCCGCGTACCAAGCCTCGGGAAAGGCGAACATCTTGGCCAGGGGCAGGCGCCCGGCCAGGTATTCGATCAGGTTGGGCCGCGGGTAGTAGAGATGACGCTCCTCGCCGAAGAGGACGATCTCGACCGCCGGATCCCCATCGCGCAGATTCTTGGCCGCGATGGTCCCGGCCACCCCGTTCCCGATGACGACGGACTTCACTCGGCCTTCTCGAAATAATCCTTGCCGACGCCGCACTGCGGGCAGACCCAGCTGTCGGGCAGGCTCTCGAAGGACGTGCCGGGGACGATGCCGTTCTCGGGATCGCCGATGACGGGGTCATAGACATAGCCGCAAGCGGTGCATACGTACTTCTGCATGGTCGGGCTCCTTTCAGGGATGATTCAATTCTCGCCGAGGACGTGGCGCTCG
>DFYJ01000148.1 GCA_002383325.1 Candidatus Aminicenantes bacterium UBA4085 | reverse complement strand
CTGCGGCCGTGGCCTGATCGAGCACAGCCTCTTCGGCGGCTTCGACTTCGTTCTCTGGGGCCTCGTCGAGATCTTCGACATCCTCCGCGTCGAGCAACGGGCCGGCTATTATTGTCGGTCCAGGCACTGCCGATCCACGCTGTAGAAGCTCTAGCTCGCGCAAGCGCTTCTCCAATCGTTCACGACGGCGCCGGAGGGATTGGTAGATTGCCTCGGGGGACGATGCGAGGCGACGCTGCAGGATCGTGAGGGCAAAGCCGACTGTTCCAGCGCGCTTGTCGTTCTGCAAGGCCTCAGCGCGGTTGAACTCCTCGCGCACGTATTCAGTAACTTCCTTGTATAGGCGCGCCTCGTCCTCCGAAAGCTTATAGGGCACTGTGTAGGCGATGCGTTCGGGGAAGAGCGGCCGACCGTCGAACTTAACCAAGCCCTCCTTCACCATTCGACGCATCAGATCGGAGACTTCCACTTGGTGCACACCATCGCGGAAGCGACCCTCGAAACGATCACCGTCGAGCAAGGCGAGGAATAGCTGGAAGTCTTCCTCCTTGCCGTTGTGCGGGGTTGCGGTCATCAGCAGGAAGTGGCGAGTGAGGCCCGAGAGGAGCTGGCCAAGCTTATAGCGCTTGGTAAACTTCACTTCCCCCCCAAAGAAGGTTGCCGACATCTTGTGTGCTTCGTCACAAACGACAAGGTCATATCGGCAATCAGGAGCACTTAGTTTCGCCTGAACGTCCTCATTGCGGGAAAGCTTATCGAGGCGGGCGATAGTCAAGTCGTTTTCGAGGAACCAGTTGCCGGTGCGGGCAGCTTCATACTTGTCATTGGTCAGAATCTCGAAGGGAAGATGGAAGCGCCGGAATAGTTCGTCTTGCCACTGTTCCGCAAGTGCTCCCGGACAGACTATGAGACAGCGCTTTAGATCCCCTCGGGCTATCAGTTCCTTGATAAGGAGTCCCGCCATGATAGTCTTGCCTGCCCCCGGGTCGTCGGCAAGAAGAAAACGCAGTGGCTGACGGGGAAGCATCGCCTCGTATACGGCAGTAATCTGGTGCGGTAACGGCTCCACGAGCGACGTATGCACAGCGAGAACCGGATCAAAGAGATGAGCTAGGCGTATACGGTACGCTTCGGAAACAAGCCGAAAGAGGGCACCGTCGCCGTCGAAGCTCCATGGGCGACCCTTTTCAACCACTTCCAGGCGCGGTTCATCGTGACGATAAAGGATCTCCTCGGCAACACGGCCGGCGGGTGTACGATAGATGAGGGTAAGGGCGTCCGATCCATGCCACTGGACGCTTACGACAGTGATGGTGCTATCTGGAATAAGCCCCCTGAGAGTCGTGTTTGGTTTAAGATCTTCTAGCTTCATAAATACACCAAGCGAACTTCGGTGCTGTGTTCAAGCGACATATTGGATAAATCGGATTCCTTCATTCGCCCCCATCCAGTGTATCACCTGTGAAGCGTGAGTTCTAGAACGATTAACGTAATAACGCCAGCATAAATCAGGGAAAATGGACTGAACCAATGCAGGAGGAGACCTTCGATGAGCGAATTCCTTTGGCCATACCCCACTGATCCTCAATAAGGCGGAAAAGAGAGCGTTTCAAGCCTCATCGGCCAAGTGACAGTAATTCAGCGTCAGTATAATGCTTGAAAAAGGTTCATTCTAAGGTCTACCCTGCGCGGCGACAATCGATTACTTTCACATAGCTCCTTAAGCATCAGCCCCCCTCAAAGCGGGATGAACACCAGCAGGTAGACGCTGAAGCGCGACTTGTAGTCGGCGGGAAGGCCGGCCGCGGCGATCGAGACGACGCCCTGGATGTAGGATCGCCCGGGCCCGATCGTCCCGAAGTCGAGCTCCACGCCCTGGAGATCGAACTGCCG
The DNA here is from genome assembly GCA_002383325.1 of Candidatus Aminicenantes bacterium UBA4085. Lineage (GTDB taxonomy): Bacteria > Acidobacteriota > Aminicenantia > Aminicenantales > UBA4085 > UBA4085. The sequence continues at coordinate 4,270 of DFYJ01000148.1, read as the reverse complement.
GGCCCGCCCGCCGTTCTCCCGGCATCGCGAGTAGCTGTAGAAGCCGTCGACCCTGATGACGTCGAAGAGCGTGAATCCGACATTGGCGCCCAGGGAAGCGACCCAATCCATGGACAACGTCCCGCCGGGAATGCCGCGGATCTTGGGCGTCGAATAGATGGACGGCTGGTAGCTGGAGAAGCGGTCCAGGCCGCGGCCCATGTAATACCCGATGTCGGCCCCGGCCCGGAAGAAGCTGTTCAGGTAGAACTGCTTGCCCAGCTTGCCGTAGGCCCGGGTGAAGGTGCGCGGCGAGTCTTCGGGATCGCCGGGCAGGCCCCACTCCGCCCAGCCGAGGCGGTCATAGCGCGCCACTTCCAGGCTGGCTTCGTAGCCCCGGCTGGTAAAAGCCAGGTTCAGGTTGGGATTCAGGGTGAAGCCGTTGACGGGCCGGACGAAGTCGTCGGCCGTCGACTTGGTCGGCAGGTAGAACTCGTAAATGAGATACTCGGTCATGGTGGCCGACATCCAGACGGCCGGCTGCCAGCGCAGGCGGGCGCCCAGGCCCTCGGAGAAGTAGTACACCTCTTCGCTCTCGGCCCGGGCCCCGTCACGGTAGGCCCGATCCTGCCGCGGGATGGCCGAGATGAACAGGTCGGCCCCCCAGGTCCAGGCCGATCGGCTTTTTTTAGAATAGTTCACCGCCAGGATGGGCCCGGCCCAGAACGTCGACAGCTGGCCGCCGCTGCCGAGGAAGTCGCCGTCGATGGAGCTGATCCCGAGCATGGGGATGGGGAATTTGAAGGTCCCGGTGTAGATCAGACCCGTGATCAGGGACTTGACCGAGGTCTGGACTTTTTCCCGGACCTGGCGCTCGCCGGACTTGTCCTTGACCAGCTCGCGGAGCCCGGCCGACGTCTCGGCCAGCATGGGCCGGTCGCCCCGCATGGCCGCCTGGAGGGCCTCGTCGTAGCCCGCCCCGTTGCAGGTGAAATCCGTGAATTCGTAGCGGCGCTCCAGGAGGAATTCCCGGCCGGCGGCCAGCATCTTCTGGCGGACCTCGGTGCGGACGAGCAGGTCCCAGCGGCCGCCGTCCAGCCCGGTGACCTCCTCGTAGGTCTGCATCTCGGTCTGGCTGATGATGCTGCCGGAGCTGCGGCCCTGGATGAGCTGCATGCGGGAGCGCCGGAACGAGTCGGCGTCGATCCAGATGCGGCCCGAGTAGAGCAGCTCCTCGGCCTCGGGCTTGGGCCGGAAGGAGACGACGTAGCACTCCCGGCCGTCGATCGTCTCCATCCCGTCCAGGGCGTAGGCGTACCGGTCGACCAGACGCATCTCCAAAGGCCGGACGACGACCTTGTCGGGCTCCAATTGGGGCAGCGGGAAAGACCGCTTCAGCGACAGCGGGATGCCGTTCAGACGCTGGGCCGTCTGCTCCCAATACTGCGAGCCGTCGTTCTTCCAGAAGAAAGCGAAGTGCATGGCCACATCGAAGCCCGAGCCCAGCCCGGGCGGCTGGAAGTGCAGGTCCATGCGGGCCGAAGAGGTGTAGTGGCGGAGCCGCCGCTTCTGCTGGGCGTCCACGCGCTGCCAGCGGGCGATGACCTCGGCCACGGACAGGGCGGCCCGGGCGCTGACGTCGACGGTATTCCGGAAGCGGAGGTCCGACGTGCGCATCTTTTTGGCCTGGAGGAGCAGGTAAGGCCGGCTCCAGACGACCTGGGCCGTCCCCAGCAGTTCGGCCTTGGACGGCGCCGCGGCCAGGGGATCGAAGCCCGAGGCTTCATAGGACTCGCCCGTGCCGGAGACGAAGCGCCAGGGGCCGGACGCCGGGGCGTCCAAGCGGGCCAGGATCGTGACCGTGTCGAAGGCCTCGTCGATGAAGACCGCCTGCGGCGGATAGGCGCCGGCCTTGTCCTCCAGTCTGAACAGGGGGACGTCGTCGACCAGGATGGACAGACCGCTTCCGAAGCGGGCTTCGAGCCGGTCGGCTGCGGCCATGAGCTCGATGGTCCTCTCCGGAGGATTTTGGTCGAGAGCGATCATGTCCGCCCGGTACTTGACCGCTCGGAGCATAGTGTCCAGATAGGCCTCGGATCCCGGCCGGCCCACATCACCCCGGACCAGCCACAGGGTCGGCCGCAGGATCTTCAAATCCGCCAGATGGCGAAGGGAAGGGAGCCAGTCCGTCTCCGTCTTGACCACGATTCTGTCGAGATGGGCGGCCAGGGACAGGCCGAGACGGTCGGCGGCTTGACAGGTCAAGGCCAAGGGCGCGGCTTTGCCCCCCGATTTCAAGGCCACCGAGAGGGACGTCACCAGAAGCTTGAGCGATTCGAGCGGGAAGTCGTCCGCGGGCTCCAGGATGATCCCGGCCAACGGGGGGGCGATCCGGCCGACGATGTCCTCGGTCAGCAGGCGAATGCGCTCCTCGGTTTCCTTGGCCCCCGATGCGGCGGCCGGATGAAGCTCCAAGCGGAGCCAAACCCGGTCCGTGCCCGGAAAGAGCTCCCCGATCCGGGCCAAAATCTCCAGATTCGCCGCCCAGTCGGCGGGGTCTCCGAGTCCGATCCTCAGGGGGGGCAGGAGGAATCCCCCGACGGATCCGGCCGATGAGGCCAGGACCCGCAGCTCGGCCTCCGCCCCACCGGCGGTCAAGGCCGCAAAAGCATCCGGCCGGCCTTCCTGGCCGGCGGCCGCTCCCGCCGCCACCCCTACCATGACCAGGAGGATCAGAGCTCGTCTTCTCATTTTCCCGCCTTGCCTCGGCGGAAGGCCGCCTCATCGACCGGGCGCAGGTCCAAGCGGACAAGCTTGGCTTCCATGACGTAGCCCCAGTGAAGATTTCGCATCGAGACCCGATCCGGGACGGCCGACGGCCAGCCGTCCACGCTCCGAGTGGAGAGCAGGGTGATCTCGGAGATGGTCTCGCCTCCGCGCCGCAAGACCACCTTCGACGTCCCATCCGCCAAAACCGGCCCCCCCTCCCCCCGGCCCGCCGGACGGCCGGACGGCCAAGCGGGGACGAAGGCCGCGGCGATGTCCCGCATGACGCCGTCAAGAAGCGCCGCGCGGGGCATCCCCGGCGGCGAGAGGAGGACTTCCGGGCGGCCGTTTTCGGAGATCAGATCGAAGAGCCGGCCGCCCATCTCGGTGAACGCGACCGCCCGCCAGCGGCTTCCCGAGACGGCCAGGTAGCCCAGGAAATCGAGGCTCCGGCCGCGGACATCGAGATGGACCCGATGGATCATGCGGTAAGAGTCCGGCAGTCCCGGCCAGGCCGCGCCTGAGGCCATGTGGACTTCGGGAGGGATGAGGCGGGGCGACGGACCGAGGCAGGCCGCCCCGGACAGGGCCAGAGCCAGCGCAACGACGGACCCGGGCCTGGTCATCGCTCCGGCTCGCCCAGCAGGCGGGGCGACTGAAGGTCGAACAAGCGGTCGGGCAGGGGGACATCCACGCTCTGATCCGTGAAGCGGATCCGGGTGACGTCCTCCCCGGTCTCCCAAAGGCTGATGGAGAGCACGAGGTAGCTGCCGGAGTCGATTTCGAACTCCAGCCTGGCGAGAAAGCCCGCCAGGGCCTCCGACTTCGGCCGCAGGGTCAGGGTCGTGGAAGAGCCTCGGGTCATCCGGACATCGAAGTCCTTCAAGGCCCGCTCCAGGTCGCCGTTCAGCCAGCGGGAGATCTGGCTCAGCACTTCGGAGGACACCTGGGCGCCCTCCTGCCGGGACTTGACGGCCTTTCCTCCGGCGATGTCGAACCTCTCGGTCCGGCCGTCTTCGAGAAGAATCAGGAGGGAGGCGTAGGGATCGGCAAACTCCCAGCGGATGCGGCCGGGCTTCTGGTAGTAGAAATAGCCCGTCATCCTCAAGACGTCGTCGAACATCGCCAAGCGCCGCTCCTGGACGAAGCGGGCCTTCAGGGTCACGTGCCGGGTCAGAGATTGGGCCATCTGCTTGAGAACGGCCCGGCATTCGGCATCGGGCACGGGGACGGCCTGCGGCCCGGGTCCGGCCGGGGCCGCGGCGGACGAAGCCAGAAGGAAGAGCCCGGTAAGCGTCCATCTTCGCAATCCGTTCAGCGACGGCATGGTGTCATTCCTCGATTTCCATCAGTGTAACACGGTCGGTGCCGCTGACGCATGCCACGGCGGCCGTCCGGGGCTTGGGCCCGCCCGGGAACGCCGGCTCCGCTGTCCGGCCGGCCACGGCCAGGGCGGCGATCGCCGTCTCGACGGCCGGTCCGGCGGCCAGGGATCCGTAGAGATGCGCATGGGCCCGGACCCGGC
>DFYJ01000005.1 GCA_002383325.1 Candidatus Aminicenantes bacterium UBA4085 | reverse complement strand
CGTAGGTCGAGAACTTGTAGCCGCGGCGGTACTCGAACTTGTCGACGGCCTTCATCAGGCCCATGTTGCCTTCCTGGATGAGGTCCAGGAACTGCAGGCCGCGGTTGCTGTACTTCTTGGCGATGGAGACGACCAGCCGCAGGTTGGCCGCCACCAGCTCCTTCTTGGCCTGATCGCTGATCTTCTTGCCGGTGGTGATGGAGCGGACGGTCTTGCGCAGGTTGGGCGCATCCAGGCCGACGTCCTTCTGGACGACCCGGATCTGGCGGCTGATGTCGTGCAGCTTCTCGGCCAGCTCGGGGTCCGGCTTTTTGCGGCGCGACTTGGCCAGCTGCAGCTCGATCTCCTCCTTCTTCTCCTCCAGGAGGTTCACGGCGTGGAGGCGGCGGCGGAGGACGTCGATGATCTTTTCCTTCTGGTTGGTGCGCAGGCTCAGGTCGCGAATGGAGCTGGACATGCCGACGATGATGCGGCTGCGCGAGAGGGAGTTCTTGCGGGTGTTGGGGATGCGGTCCAGCTTGCGGCTGAGGTCCCGGATGCGCTTGATCTTGGCCAGGATCAGCTTCTTCTTCTCCTCCAGCCTGCCCTCGGCGATGTCGTCCTCGGAGACTTCGAACATCTCCTGGATGATCAGCGGCTCGACCTTGATCTTCTCCTCCAGGGCCAAGACCTCGTTGAGCACCAGCCGGGTCTTGCTGAGGGCCTTGACGATGGCCTTCTCGCCCCGCTCGATCTCGCGGGCGATGGCGATCTCGCCCTCCCGGGTCAGCAGGGAGATGTTGCCCATCTCGCGCAAGTAGAGCTTGACCGGGTCGGTGGTCCGTTCCAGCCCCTGGGTGGTGACCAGCTCGTTCTTGCGCCGGCGGGGAATGACCTCGCGCTGCTTCTGGTCCAGGATCTTGATGCCGTAGTCGTCGATGGAGCTGAGGAAGTCGTCGAAGTTGCCCTCGGACTCGAGCTCGTCCTGGAAGGTCTTGTCGATGTCCTCGAACAGCAGGTAGCCCTGCTTGCGGCCCTTGGAGATCAGCTCCGAGATCTCGTCCTTGGCCGATTTGGGGCTGGCGGGCACGCGACTTACCTCCGCGGCTTTCTTGGGCTTCATCTCTTTTTACGCTCCGTTCTGGCCTCTGGTTGCCTCTTCCCGCCGTCCTGCACGAGCTCTCGGGTCAGATCCTGCTTGCGCTGCAGCAGCTCGGCCACCCGGCGGTTGTCGCCGGCCTTGTCCGCCGCGGCGATATCCGCTTGAATCCGCTTCACTTCCGCTTCCTTGGCCATCCTCCGCAGGGCATCCAGACAGTCCATGCCCTCCTCCAGGCTGGACGGGCATCCCCGCTCCAGAAGGGCCCGCCCGACCTGCCGGGAGAGGGACGGTCCCAGCTCCTTCTGCAGATCGTGGATGATGAGGTCCTGCTCCGATCGGAAACGGTCCTGTATTATGCCAAAGACGGGCTCGCCCTTCAAGCCCTTGAATTCACTCGCTTCGCAGACGTCCAGGAGGCCGGCCCGCAGGTCGGGCCGCTCGATCAGAATCTGGATCAGGCGGCGTTCGGCCGGGAGAAGCTCCCCATCCTCCTCCGGCCCCTTGTCCCGGGCCGCCGGCTGGACCATGCGGCGCAGAAGGCCTTCTTCGATCTTGAGGGTCTCCGCCGTCTCCCGCAGGTAATCGCTGCGGATGACCGCGTCGGGGATGGCGTCCAGGGCGTCCAGGATGCCCTTCAGGATGCGGGTCTTGACCTCGGGGACGGACATCCGCTGGCCCGCGGTCGCCTGCCGCAGGAAGAACTGAATGCCGGTCGGGGCCTCGTCCAAGCACCGGCGGAATCCGTCGGCCCCTTGCTTCTTCAGGAAGGCGTCCGGGTCGAGGCCGTCCGGCAGCACGACCACCCGGCTCTCGAGGCCCTTCTCGAAGAGCAGCGGCAGGGCCCGGTAGGCGGCCGTTTGCCCGGCCGCGTCGCCGTCGTAGGACAGGATAACCCGGGGGGCGAAGCGCTGGGCCAGAGCCAGCTGGTGGGGGGTCAGGGCCGTGCCCAGGGAGGCAGCCACATTGCGGAAGCCGGCCTGGTAGAGGGACAGGTAGTCGGTGTAGCCCTCGACCAGGATCGTCTCCCCGGCTTGGCGGATGGCCTCCTTGCTGGCGTTCAGGCCGTAGAGCAGGCGCCCCTTGGTATAGAGGGGGGTATCCGGCGAGTTGAGGTACTTGGGCTCGGCGTTGACGATTGTCCGGCCGCCGAAACCGACGATCTTGCCGGTCAGGTTGGCGATGGGGAAGATAACCCGGCCGCGGAAGCGGTCGTAGTATTCGCCGGGCTTCTTGCCGGGCAGGACCAGGCCGGCCTTCTCCAGAAGCTCGGGGGCCGTCCCCTTGGCCTTGAAGTGGGCGGTCAATGCGTCCCAGGAATTGAGGGCGTACCCGAGCCGGAAGTCTTCGACGATCTCGTCAGGGACGCCGCGTTTCTTGAGGTAAGCCTGGGCTTCCCGGCCTTCCGGACCGGATGTCAGGCAGCGGCGGAAGAAGGCCGCCGCCGACTCGTTGATCTTGACCAGCTGGTCCTCCAGCTTGAGGGCCTGCGGGGAGAGCTTGCGCTGGTCGGGGATGGGAATGTGATAGCGCTCAGCCAGGGCCCGCAGGGCCTCGGGGAAGGTCAGATTCTCCTTCTCCATGACCAGGGAGAAGACGTCGCCGCCCACTCCGCAGCCGAAGCAGTGGTAGAGCTGCTTATCCGCGTCGACGGTGAAGGAAGGCGTCTTTTCATTGTGGAAGGGGCACAACCCGACATGCTTCCGACCGCGGGCGCGCAGGGTGGTATATTGCGAGGCAATCTCGATGATATTGGCGGCCTGACGTACCTGTTCCGCGAATTCCATGAAGGGGTCGGCACCCGGACGAAAATTTACATCAATATAGGGTCCGTACCACTGAAAGTCAAGGAAATGAGGAAAGGAAATGAGGTGAGAAAAAGGCATTCTTCCTCTCCGAGGCGGTCGGTCCGGGGCCCCGTCCAGGGGAACAGCGCCCCCGGCCGGCCGATCAGAGGTGGTTGATCTGGCTGGCCAGGAAGGCGGCTCCGAACCCGTTGTCGATATTGACCACGCCGACTCCGCCGGGGCAGGAGTTGAGCATGGCCAGGAGCGCGGCCACACCCTTGAAGCTGGCCCCATAGCCTACGCTGGTGGGGACGGCGATGATGGGCACGGAAAAGAGGCCGGCCACCACGCTGGGCAGGGCGCCTTCCATTCCGGCGCAGGTGATGATGACCCGGGCCGCTTTGATCCGGTCGTACTCGCCCAGGAGTCGGTGCAGGCCGGCCACGCCCACGTCATAAGCCCGTTCGACCTCGTTGCCGAGCATCTGGCAGGTGACGAAGGCTTCCTCGGCCACGGACATGTCGGACGTTCCGGCGGTCAGGATAAAGACCTTGCCCTTGCCGGGCAGCGGGGCCCGCTGGCGGAGGAAGGCGATGGCCCCGTCCTTGTTGTAGGAGACTTTGGGCAAGGCCCGCTTGAGCCTGGCCAACGAGGACGGGCCGATCCGGGTGACGAGCAGGCTCGAGCCCTTGGACGTGATGGCCTTGGCGATGCGGACGATCTGCTCGTCGGTCTTGCCCAGGCCGTAGATGACTTCGGGGAAGCCTTTGCGGATCTCGCGGTGATGGTCGATCTTGGCGAAGTCGAGATCCTCATAGGGGTAGTCTTTCAGGGCGTCCATGGCCTCGCGCGGTGTGAGGGTCCCGCGGCGGACGCGCTCCAGGATGTCTTCCATCTGGCTCTTCATGGCCGGATTCTACCACGACGGACCGGCCCGGCGAAGCCGGCGGGGATTTGACCGGAGCGGCCGGTGCCCCTAGAATAGCGCCATGCCTGCCATTAAGACGCTCCGCCGCCCGGCCGAGGTCTCCGGCCTGGGAGTCCATTCGGGACGGCCGGTCAGGCTGCGTCTCCTGCCATCGGAAAGGGGAGGGATCATCTTTCGGCGCTCGGACCTGGGAGGCGCGGAGATGGGGCTCAGTCTGGATCGCGTCGAATCGCGCAACAGCACGACCCTGATCGGCGAGCGGTTCAGGGTCCAGACCATCGAGCATGTCCTGGCCTCCCTCTACGCTCTGGGGGTGACGGGCGCCGTGCTGGAGGTCGACGCCGACGAGATGCCCATCATGGACGGCAGTGCGCGGCGCTTCGTCCGGGCCATCGAGGAGGCCGGAACGGAGGCGCTGGGCGGGGACATTCCCTTCCTGCGGATCGACCGAACGCTGACGGTCGAGGAAAAGGACGCCTGGGTCCGACTCGAGCCCCTGGCGGCCGAAGGCCCCGCCGTCCTCGACTACACCATCGTCTACGACCACCCGGCCATCGGAACCGCGCGCCTGGCCCTGCCCCTGACGCCGGAAGTCTTCGCCTCCGAAATCGCGCCCGCCCGCACCTTTGGTTTCCTGAGGGACGTCGAAGCGCTCCACGCCCGGAGCCTGGCCCTCGGGGCCTCCCTGGACAACACCATCGCCCTGGACGAGAGCGGCGTGGTCAATCCTCCCCTGCGCTACCCGGACGAATTTGTCCGCCACAAGCTGCTTGATCTGACGGGAGACCTGGCCCTGCTGGGGCGCCCCTTCCTCGGCCGGGCTACGGCCTTCCGGGCCGGCCACCGACTGCATCTGGAGGCGGTCAAAGCCCTGCTCGAATTAGGGGGACACCCTACATAACTCCCGAATTATTTTTTTCGATTCCGCCCCAAGAGGGGGTTCAGGGATAATAGAAGGAAGGGAGTTCGGGAATTATGTAGGGTGTCCTCACACCCTATCGGCTATGAGGACGGCACCCCCACCGCACCGCCGGTGCTCCGGGGCGGGAGCCGAAGCCCGTCCCGCAATTCCCTGGCATTTGTCGGCTCGATAGGATAAAATACGGCCCATCTTCGATTTGGGAGTACATTTGTGAAAGACGAACGGACCAAGAAAGACGAATATCAGAAGGCTCTAGCCGCCTATTCCGAAGCTCTCAAGGAGTTCCACAAGGGCCGTTTCGACAAGGCCGCCGACCTGCTGCGGACCCTGCTTGAGAAGCACGCCGCCGAACGCGAGTTCGCCGACCGGGCCCGGACGTACCTGGCCATCTGCGACGAGCGGCTGAAAGAACCGCGCGAGATCCCGGCCCCCAAGACCTTCGAGGACTTCTGCCATCACGGCGTCTACAGGATGAACCGCCGCGAATACGAGGAAGCCCAGAAGATGTTCGACAAGGCGGCCAAGCTCAATTCCGAGTCGCCGATCGTACCCTACCTGACGGCGGCCCTTATGACGGCCATGAACAAGCCCGACGAAGCCATCGAAGCCCTGAAGAAAGCCGTCCAGGGGGACAAGTTCTATAAGATCCTGGCCCAGAACGAATCCGATTTCGAGCCCCTGTGGGAGGATAAGCGCTTCAGGCTCCTGATGCGCATGTCATGAGCAAGCGGCCGGTCGCGATCGTCCTGGCGGGGGGGGAGGGAGCCGGGTTTCGATCCGAGGCTCCCCAGGCCGTTTGCCCTCTGCTCGGGGAGACCCCTCTCTCACTTGCCGTCGCGTCCGCCCGCGCCGCCGGCGCGGGCCGGATCCTGGTCGTCCTCGATCGCACGGTCGCGGCCGGGAGTCCGGCCTTGGTCGAAGCCGTGCGCCGCGCGGGCGCCGAGGCCGTTGTCCCCTCTAAGCCGGAGGGTTCGGCCGGAAGCGTCGCCGCGGCTCTGGCCGTCCTGGCGGGCGACGGAGACGCCGATCTCTTCATCCTCTCGATGGCCTATCCGCTGCTCCGTCCCCAAGCGCTGACGGAGCTTCACACCTTCCACCGCAAGCGCCGTGCCGTGCTGACGATCCTCAGCGCCGTGGCCGCCGATCCGCGCGGCTGCGCCCGGGTTCAAAGGGGTGAGACCGGCGGCGTTCGCATCGTTCCCGAATCCGAGGCCGCCGGCGCCCTGCTGGCCTTGGCCGAAGTGGCCACAGGAATCGGTTTGGCTCGGGCCTCCGCCTTGGCCGCCGGGCTCCGATCCGCGCGCCGCAAGGGGGCCGGGCGGGGACTCGACTGGCAGGCTGCGGCGGAAGCCCTGTCCCGCCGTGGCGATCGCGTCGAGGCTTTCGCCACGCCCAGCCCGGAGGATCTTGTTCCCCTGGAGAGCCTGGCCGCTGCCGCCCGAGTCCGAGCCGCCCTGCGCGACCGGGTCAACCTCCGCCTGGCGGAGGGAGGAGTGACGGTCATCGATCCGGCCACGGCCTGGATCGATGCCGGCGTCCGCATCGGCCCCGGCGCGGTCATCGCCCCCTTCTGCCTCGTCGAGGGCGCCACCACGATCGGGTCCGGGACCCGGATCGGGCCCGGCTGCCACATCCGGGACGCCGCGATCGGCCAGGACGTCGAAGTGGCCGCTTCGACCGTGATCGATCAGGCCGTTTTGGAAGACCGGGTCACGATCGGGCCCTTCGCCCGGCTCCGGCCGGGGACGATTCTCCGCCGCGGCTCCCACGTCGGCAATTTTGTGGAAATGAAGAAGACGGATTTCGGTCCCGGCGCCAAGGCCGGGCACCTTTCCTACGTCGGTGACAGCGAGGTGGGGGAGGACGTCAACATCGGGGCCGGCACGATCACCTGCAACTACGACGGCGTGCGCAAGAATCGCACGATCATCGGGGCCGGCGCCTTTATCGGCTCGGGCTCGGAGCTCGTGGCCCCCGTGCGGATCGGCCGCGGCGCCTACGTGGCGGCCGGCTCGGTCATCGTCCAGGATGTGCCCGACGACGCCCTGGCCGTCGCCCGGGGCCGCCAGGCGATCAAAGAGGGCTGGGCCCGGGCCCGCCGGGAGAAGATCGAGCGGGAGAAGTGCGGCTCCGGGACCTGAGCCCGGCCCGCCGCGAGGGGGGACCATGTGCGGCATCATCGGCTATGTGGGCCCGCGGGACGTCGTCCCTCTCATCGTCGAGGGGCTTAAGAAGCTGGAATACCGGGGCTACGACTCCGCCGGCGTGGCCGTGGTCGGCGACGGGGAGATCCGCATCCGCCGGGTCCAGGGCAAGATCTCGACCCTGGAGGAGTCTCTGGCCCGGGAGCCCCTGCGCGGCGCCTACGGCATCGGCCACACCCGCTGGGCCACCCACGGCCGACCGAGCGAGGAGAACGCCCATCCCCATCGTGACTGCACAGGCCGGATCGTCATCGTCCATAACGGCATCATCGAGAATTACCTGGCTCTCAAAGCCGAGCTCAAGGCCGAAGGGCACGACTTCAGGACCGAGACCGACACCGAGGTCATCGTCCACCTGATTGAGAAGCACTTCCGCGGCGACCTGGAGGCCGCCTTCCGGGCCGCCATCGGCCGCTTGGAAGGAGCCTTCGCCGTGGCTGCCCTAGCCGCCGACGACCCGGGCCGGATCGTGGCCGCCAAGACCGGGCCGCCGGCCGTGGTCGGCCTGGGCGAGGGAGAGACATTTCTGTCGTCGGACATCAACGCCATCCTGGCCTATACCCGCCGCATCGTCTTCCTGGAGGACGGCGAGATGGCCGTCCTCGACGGTTCCGGGGCCCGCTTCACCGATTTCTCCGGCCGGCCCCTAGACAAGAAAGTCGAGGTCCTGGCCTGGAACCCGCTGATGATCGAGAAGCGCGGTTTCAAGCACTTCATGCTCAAGGAGATCTTCGAGCAGCCCGAGGTCGTGCGCGACACCCTGACCGGCCGCACCTCGCTTGACGGCGGAGAGGTCAAGCTGGACGAGATCGCCATCCCCTTCGAGATCCTGCAGGGCGTCCGCAAGGCGGTCATCATCGCCTGCGGCACCTCCCACCACGCCGGCTTGGTCGGCAAGTACTGGCTGGAGTCGCTGGCCCGCATCCCGACCGATGTGGAGTACGCCTCGGAATACCGCTACCGCGACTTCATTTTGGACAAGGACACCCTGGTCATCGTCGTCTCCCAGTCCGGCGAGACGGCCGACACCCTGGCCGCCCTGCGGGCCTCCAAGGACCGGGCCGCCGCCGTCATGGCCGTCACCAACGCCGTTTCCTCGTCCATCGCCCGCGAGGCCCACGGCGTTCTCTACACCCACGCCGGGCCCGAGATCGGGGTCGCCGCGACGAAGACCTTCACTGCCCAAATGGCCGCCCTGGCCCTGATCGCCCTGCATCTGGGGCGCCTGCGCGGGGTGCTGGACCGGGCGACCCGGATCGCTCTGATCGAGGATCTGCACCGCCTGCCGCACCAGATGGAGCGGGTCCTGGCCCGATCCAGGGACGTCGAGAGCCTGGCCGCCCGCTTCGCCGGATTCAGCCACTTCCTGTTCCTGGGGCGGTGGGTCAACTTTCCGGTGGCCATGGAGGGCGCCCTCAAGCTCAAGGAGATCTCCTACATCCACGCTGAGGCCTATGCCGGCGGGGAAATGAAGCACGGCCCCATCGCCCTGATCGACGACCAGATGCCGACCTTGGCCATCGTCCCGCAAGACCGGGTCTACGACAAGATGCTCAGCAACATTGCCGAGATCAAGGCCCGGGCGGGCTGCGTCCTGGCGGTCGCCTCCGAGGACGACGCGGGCATCGCCGACCATGTCGATGCGGTCCTGCGGATTCCCGCCGTCCACCCCCTGCTGACGCCTTTTCTGGCCGTCCTGCCGCTCCAGCTGTTCGCCTACGACATCGCCGCGAAGCGCGGCGCCGACGTCGATCAGCCGCGCAACCTGGCCAAGTCGGTGACGGTCGAATGAGCCGGTTCTGTTTTTGACAAGCCGCGGCCGACCCGCTATATTTCGCTCAGGCCACGGAAAGGAGACCCGCCATGCGTACGGATGGAATGCGAAAGAGCGATAACGTGGAAGACCGCCGCGGCATGAGCGGAGGCGGCAAGCTGGCCATCGGCGGCGGCCTGGGCGGCATCATCATCGCTATCCTGATCATGTTCTTTGGGGGCGGCGACTCAAACCAGATCCTGGAGACGATCCAGCAGGCCACGGCGCCGACAGGGTCGGGCGAGGTCCAGCCGCTGTCCGAGGAAGACAAGAAGATGGGCGACTTCGTCTCGGTCGTCCTGGCCGACATCGAGGAAGTCTGGACGGACATTTTCGAGAAATCCGGCCGGGCCTACGAGAAGCCCAAGCTGGTCCTGTTCTTCAACGCGACGGAATCGGCCTGCGGCTACGCCAGCGCGGCCACCGGCCCGTTCTACTGTCCCGGGGACGAAAGAGTCTACCTGGACCTGAACTTCTTCGACGAGATGCAGAGGCGGCTGGGAGCGTCGGGGGACTTTGCCCTAGCCTACGTCATCGCCCATGAAGTGGGCCATCACGTCCAGAAGCAGCTCGGCATTATGGATCAGGTCATGGGCCAGCAGGGCCGCCTCAGCCAGGTCGAGTTCAACAAGCTGATGGTCAGGATGGAGCTGCAGGCCGACTTTCTGGCCGGCGTCTGGGCCCATTACGCTCAGCGAACCCAGGGCTTCATCGAGTCCGGCGACATCGAGGAGGGGATGAACGCGGCCTCCGCGGTCGGCGACGACCGGCTGCAGCGGCAGAGCCAGGGCCGGGTCGTACCCGACTCCTTCACCCACGGCACGTCCGAGCAGCGCGTCCGCTGGTTCCGCAAGGGGCTGCAGACCGGGGACGTCAACCAGGGCGACACCTTCAAGGCCGCGGTCCTCTGATCGCGGCCCGTCTGTCCGGCTGCCGGGGGAGGATCGCGCCATGAGCCATCCACAACCGGACCTTGGGGATGAGGCCGTCGGCCTCACGGCGGCGATCTCTTGGGAGGGCCCCTTCGCTCTCGCAACCCCCGCGCTCCGCGAGGTGCGGGCGGGATTTCGGCTGGGGCCGCTCATCATCGATGTGGAATCCCCCGGCGGGGAGGGCATCGAGAAGCTCATGTCCTGGTACGGAGACCATCGCTGTGAACCGTCCGGCCAGGCGGTCCTTCGGTTTCTCCCGCCGGAATTCATTCCGGACGACGTTCGAAAGGCCCTAGCTGCCGAAGCGCTCGACCGCGATCAGGTCGGGATCCTGACCGAGAGCCCTGTTGCGGGGGGGCGCGACGTCGCCTTGTCCGGCCGCGACTTCAGGGCCCTGATCGACGTCATCGGGCGCCGGGGACGCGCCCTCCTGCTGTCCGACGATCGCCGAACCATGGACACCGTCGTGCGCATCGCGGCCTCCTTGTTCCTGCCCGGTCTGGATGCGCTTCTCGTCCATGGATCCTCGTTCGAGTTGAATGGGCGAGGCATTGCCGCTATGGGTCCCTCGGGGAGTGGGAAGACGACTCTCTCCCGACTGAGCGGACGAACCATCCTGGCCGATGAGATCAGTCTCCTGGCCCTGACGCCCGCCGGGACCGTGACCGTCGGAGGAACGCCGTTTGCCAAAAGCCCGGCGCCGGCGCCAAGGCCGCCGCTTTCTCTCGGGAAGCTGCTGGTCCTGGCCAAGGACAACGGCGCATTCCTCGAACCGATTCCCACCGACCGGCAGATGCCCGCCTTTCTGCGCAACATCATCCACTACGGGCCCGACGCGGCGGGCTTCGACCGCGTCGCCGGCCTGGCGGCGAGGATCCTGGACAGCCGTCCTCTGGAGCGGCTCCATTTTGCCGAGAACCCGAGCTTCCTGGAGGTGCTGTCATGAGCCTGACGCCCCGCTCCGTCGTCGCCCAAGCCCCGCAAATCGCCTGGCGGAACATCGCCGGCCGGGCGGTCCTTCTCAAAGCGCCCATGTCCTCCCTCCACACCCTCAACAAGGTGGGCGAATTCATCTGGGGCCTGCTGGAGAAGCCCCGTTCGGTCGCGGAGATCCGGGAAGCCGTCTGCGGCCGCTTCGAGATCGGGCCGGAGGAGGCCGAGCGCGACGCGCTGGAGTTTCTGAGCAAGCTCGAGGCGCAAGAGCTGATCACGGTTCGGAATGAGTGACGCCTTCCTCCGCTCGCCTCTCTTCCTCGGCGTCCTGGCCGATGCCTACCGGGAGACGGTTCCGCTCTTTGTCCTGGCCGAGCTGACCGACGCCTGCAACGAGCGGTGCCGGCACTGCTATGTCGACGCTTCCGGCACGGAGACCATGAGCCGCCGGGAATGGGCTAAGCTGTGGGATCAGCTGGCCGGGCTGGGCGCGCTCGTCCTGACCTTGTCGGGCGGAGAGCCGCTTCTCCACCCGGAATTCGCCGGCATCTATGCCGACGCGCACGACCGGCGGTTTGCCATCCGGCTCTTCAGCAACGGCCTGCTCGTCGGAGATGCCGTCCTGAGGCTTCTTGAGGCCCGCAAGCCCTTGGCCGTAGAGGTGAGCCTGTATGGTCCGTCGGCCATGGTCCACGATGCGATCACGGGCATCCCGGGATCTTTCGAACGGACCACGGCCGCCGTTCGCAGCCTCGTCTCCCTCGGCCTGGCGGTGGCGGTCAAGACGGTCTGGATGAGAGCCAATGCCTCCTGCCTGGATGAGATGGCCGCCCTGGCCGGGTCCCTAGGAGCGGAATTCCGAGGCACGACCAACCTCACGGCCGCCCGGTCCGGCAAGCCGGAGGTTCTGGACCAGCGTCTTGACTTGGCTGAACTGCTCAATATAATGAAAAGCGCAAAGGGAATTTCCGCCGCCGAACGGGGAAGGCCCGATGATGCCGGGCCGCGTGCGGCGTCGAAGGAGGGATTCCCGTGCGGAGCGGGGCGGATCACGATGCGCATCTCGGCGGCCGGCCGGGTCTTTCCCTGCGTCGAGTTCGAGACCGAGGCCGGAGACGCCCGGCGCATGTCGTTGCAGGAGATCTGGCGGTCTTCGCCGGCCCTGGCCGCCTTGCGCGGATTGAGGAACGGGGACGCCGCAGAGTGCGTCCGATGCGATCTGGCCGCCGACTGCTTCCGCTGCCCGGCCCAGGCCCTCAAGGAGGGCGGGGACATGCGAGGCTGCTATCCGGAGGCCCTCCGCCAAGCCCGTGTCCGCAAGCTGATCAGGGAGGAGCGCGATGAAAGAAGCCTATGAGAAGCCCGACGTTGTGTCCGAGGAGATCTTCGAGCGGACCGCCCTCTCCTGCATCGGATTCTCGGCCGCGCTGATGCCGACGGGTGCAACCGCCAATTACGTCCCCATGACCAAGGAATCGAGCGAATCCTGCTCCCAGAGCTTTTCCTGATCCCAGTCGGAGGCCCGCCTTCTCGGATCCCACGTTCTTCATCTTTCCCCTGGGGGGAAGCATGCGCCCCTTCCTCAGGGGCGGCCGGGCGATCGGGTGCCGGCCCCTCGCGTTCGGCGCCGGATTGAATGTCCGCCCGGGCGACATCTTGATGGTCGAGAAGGGGAGGAGGCCCGTCGCCCACCGTCTTGTCGAGATCGCCCGGACCGGCTCCGGGGAGACGATCCTGACAACCCAAGGCGATCGATCCCGAAGCGTCGAGGCCGTCACGCCGTTCGAAGTCGTCGGCAAAGTCACCCACGTCCTATGGCGTAACGGCGCCGTCGTCTCCCTGGAAGCGGGCTTCGCAGGCCGGATCCAGCGGGTCTTCGGGCGCATGAGCGTCCGCCATTTCCGTTTGGACAAACGGGCTGGCGGCGGGCTCGGGCCAAGAGCCCGCTCCCTATTCCGGGCCCTGCTGAATCCGGTCTTTCAAGGCCTGGTCGAAGCCGCCGCCCGCTTCGACCGCATGCGGCGTCCGTCCGCCTACCGGGCCGTCCGGGCCGAGGCTTGGAGCTTCCTTCGCCGCTGGGCGGCCGAGGGAGGAGGGATCGGCACGCGGCCTTCCGTCTACGCCCTGCAGGCCGTCTTCGATCATGATCTGGCCGGTTGGATCGACCGGACCGTCCATGAGCCGGAATGGCGGCCGCTCGAAGACCAGAAGCGTCGGCAGATCGCCGCTGCGATCGGCGGGCTGAGCGAATACGAGCGGATCGCGGCGGCGTGCCAAGCCCGCGGCATCCCGGTCATTCCGCTGAAGGCTGTTTCGCTCGCTTACGGCATTTACCGCCCGGATCCCTCGGTCCGGGCCTTCGGCGACATCGATCTGCTGATCCTGCCGGAAACGACGGCGGCTTTCGTCGCTTGTCTCGCGGAACTGGGCTATCGGCCCGGAAGGAACGTCTTTCTGAAGCCCGGGATCCTGGCCATCAAGAAGAAGTTCGAGCTCCTCGCTCCGCCCGGCTCGAGCGGGATGGGCCTGGATATCAAGCTGTCTCTAGTGACCAGGCGCGTCTATGGAGCGGAGGCGGATCTACCGACGGCCTTCGCCTTTGCCAGGGCCTCGGTCCCGTCGGGGGAGAGGCCCTTCGTCCGGCTGCTGGATCCCGCGGACGAATGGCTCTATCTGGCTCAGCACTTCGTCCTGCATCACCGATTCGGCGGGCTGAAATGGCTGATCGACCTGGACCGTCTGGCGCGGGGCATGAGGCCCGGAGACAGGGAGGCCCTTGTCCGCCGCGCGGCGGAATCCGGGCTGGTCCGCATCGCGGCCACGGCTGTCCGGGCCGTGGAAAAGATTCTGGGGCCTCTCCCCGAAGGCTGGAGCCCCCTCCGGCGGGCCGGACTGGGTCCGATAGCCGGCGGCTGGACCCGGCTGGCCCTCCAGCCCAGGGCCATGCTGGAGCGGCGCTTTCGGCCCCGCCACGGGCGCTGGCTGAATAAAATCGAGGAGATCCACTGGGAAGTTCCCTTCATCGACGGGAGAGCCGCCCGGATTCGGGCCTTCCTTCGGCGGGCCTTCCCCTCGCCCAATGAGATGGACGCCTATTGGGGCACCCGGCTCGGGCCGGCTTACATTCTTCTTTGG
Organism: Candidatus Aminicenantes bacterium UBA4085; assembly: GCA_002383325.1. Taxonomy (GTDB): domain Bacteria; phylum Acidobacteriota; class Aminicenantia; order Aminicenantales; family UBA4085; genus UBA4085. Next base: position 76,081 of record DFYJ01000005.1, on the reverse strand, counting down.
CCCGGCCACGTCGTGGTCTGGACCGTTTCGGGGCTCGTATTTCTGGCCGATCTCGGAATCAGGAGCCTCCTGGCCCAATGGACGGGGCGGACATGAGCGTCGCCGGCCGCGGGCCTGATCGACGCGGCTGGGCGGGCAGCGCTCTGGCCGCGCTGATCCGGAGGCGCTTCTCCCGTTTCCTGCTGGTGGGCGCCGTGACGGGGATCGCATCCCTCAGCACGGTCCTTCTTCCATGGGCCTCCAAGTCGATCGTCGATGCCCTGGGGGCCGGCTTCTCCTGGCTGGTGTTTCTGCGCGGCGCAGCCCTGCTTTTCGGCGCCCTGATCCTACGCTCGGCCGCCGGCGGCTGGGCCTCCTTCCTCGCGGCTCGCATCCAGCTCCGGCTCCTGCGGGAGATCCTGGAGATCATCCATACCCGGATTTTGAAGGTTCCCTTCCTGGAGATGAAAAGATACCAAAGCGGCCAGCTGGCTTCCCATACCCTGAATGACGCCCGCCTCCTCGTCTCGGGGTTCGGCGGCGCCGTCAACGCCCTGATCCGCTTCCCGGTTGAAATCGTCTCCCTCCTGGCCTTCCTGGCCGCGACCGATCTCGGCCTGGCCGGGCTGGGCTTGGCGGCGATGGCCTCGGCCGCGCTCTTCTCCCACTGGAAGTCCCGCGCGACGGCGCGGATGGCGGACCGGGCCATCCGCCAGAATGCCGCGCTCCATGCCTTGGTCGGCGAGAACCTGGCCCTGAACAAGATCATCCGGCTGTTCGGCCGGTGTACTGGGTCAGGACATGGTGGATGCCCCCGCGGCCGCGCCGGGCCCCAGCGGATTGTCTTTGCGTCCTTCGTGGCATAAAATCCCCCCACAGCCCGGGTGGCGGAATAGGCAGACGCACGACACTTAAAATGTCGAGGCCGCAAGGCCGTGCGGGTTCAAGTCCCGCCCTGGGCAGTCACCCTTCCCGGCCCCGCTCGAGCGGGCCGGGCGCTACTGCAGCGGCGTCACGCGCAGCTCGTAGCGCTCCTCGTCCTCGTTGAAGTCCACCGTGTAGAGGCGGCCGTCGAGGATGTCGAAGCGGCCGTTGGTCCCGGGCGGGTAGCGCCAGGAAGGCTCCAGCGGGAAGAGGAAGCCGCGCGGCGGCCGGTTCCCCAAGTCCGCCCCGCCCGGGCGGTCAGGCTGAGAACGACGGCTGTCCAGGCAAGCGTCATCTTTTTTAGTCTCATGGCGATGCTCCCCCTAGGATTCGAGGCATTCGGGTCGGTCCCGACACTCAGTATACGGTGGCGGGGGGAGCATTCTCTACAAGGCTTTCCTCCCCCTCCCGCCCAAGGCCCTTTGGCCAACCTTGAATCGGCCGCCGATCGACGCCATGATGTCGGCCGACCATGCGCATTCGCGTTTACGCCCCCCGTTTTGCCGATTTTTCCAAGATCGACGACGACGGCTTCATGACCATGCCCGAAGGCGCTACTCTCAACGATCTTCTCAAGCGGCTACGGGTTCCCCTGCGCTTCGCGGCCGCGATCTTCTGCTTGGTCAACTACGAGCGCGCGCCCCTCTCCCGTAAGCTCCAAGACGGCGACACCGTGGGCTTCATCGCCCTTCTGGCGGGAGGCTGAATTCGGCATGAAAGCCTGTATGGGCAAGGTTCTGTTCGTCGACCTCGCGGCGGAGGCTTTTGCCGAGCGCCGAATCCCCGATGACATCTATGAGCGCTATCTCGGAGGAGTCGGACTGGCGGTCCGCATCCTCTATGACGAGATCCCGGCCGGAGCCGATCCCCTCGGACCCGAGAACGTGCTGGGCTTCATGAGCGGCCTTCTGACGGGCACCGGCTCGGTCATGACCGGCCGCTGGATGGCGGTCTGCAAGTCCCCCCTGACCGGCGGCTGGGGCGATGCCAACTGCGGCGGCAGCCTGTCGCCGGCCATCAAGCAGACAGGCTATGACGGCATCTTCTTCAAGGGCCTTGCGCCCCGTCCCGTCGTCTTCGTCCTCGACGCCAAGGGGCCGCGTCTGCTGGACGCCTCCGCTCTCTGGGGCCGCGATGCGGTCGAGACGGAGGAGATTCTCAAGAAGGGGCATGAGGGGAAAAAGCGCCCGGCGGTGGCCGCGATCGGCCCGGCGGCCGAGAAGCTGTCGCTCATCTCCGGCATCTCCAACGACGGCGGGCGCTATGCCGCCCGCTCCGGGGTCGGCGCGGTCATGGGCTCCAAGCGCCTGAAGGCCGTGATGTTGTCCGGGGCCAGGCTTATTCCCTGCGCGGATCCCGTCCGGGTCAAGGCCGTCTCCAAGCATTACGCCGATAAGGTCAGGCGCCTCCATCTGCCCCCGAGGCTCAGCGGCGGCATCCTGCCGACGTTCGGCCGCGTCCTGGGCTTCCGGGTGGTCGTCCCCGTCGACGGCCTCATCCTGGCCGCCATCCTCAAGAAATGGGGAACGAACTACAACAACACGGCCGGTGCGGTCAACGGCGACTCGCCGCTCCTCAACTGGCGCGGCAGCTTGGCCGACTTCGGGCGCCGGCACTGGCGGAAGCTCAATCCCGACCGGATGCTGAAGCGGGAGATCCGCAAGTACCACTGCTATTCCTGCGTCGTCGGCTGCGGCGGCATCAGCCGTATGGGCGGGGCCGACGGGAGCGGCCATTCCCACAAGCCCGAGTACGAGACCGTAGCCGCCTTCGGCGGGCTGTTGGGACACGACAGCCTGGAGACGATCTACATCTGCAACGATATCTGCAACCGCAGCGGCCTGGACACGATCTCGGCCGGGGCCACGATCGCCTTCGCCATCGAGTGCTTCGAAAACGGCGTCCTGACCAAGGCCGATACGGGCGGACTCGAGCTCGCCTGGGGCGATTCGCGGGCCATCCTCACCCTCCTGAAGATGATGGCCGCTCGGGAGGGGATCGGCGACATCCTGGCCGACGGCGTCCGGCGGGCGGCCGAGCGCATCGGCCGCGGGGCCGAGCCGTACGCCGTCCACGTCGGCGGCCAGGAGCCGGCCATGCACGACTCGCGCATGGATCCGATGATGGCTGTCTCCTACGGGACCGATCCCACCCCGGGCCGCCATACCATCGCCTCGGGCTCCTATTACTACCCCTCCCACCTCTGGGAATTCGTTCCTTGGGCCCCCCGCGTGGTCAAGCCTTACCCGAAATCCAGAGAGTACTGGGCCAGCGAGGAGGAGGCGCTCAAGTCGGCGGCCTATGTCTGCTTCAAGCAGCTGACTGACGCCGCGGGCGGATGCCTGTTCGCCATGGTCAACGGCCTCCAGCACTGGCGGCTCTTCGACTGGATGAACCTGGCCACCGGCTGGGAGCGGCCGCCCGTCGAGTACATGGAGTCAGGCCGCCGCATCCAGACCCTGCGTCAGCTCTTCAATATCAAGCCCGGCCTCGACCCGAGGGGGTTCGTCTCGCCGGGGCGGATGCGGGGCGAGCCGCCGCTGACCCGAGGGCCCCTGGCCGGTCGGAGGGTCCCCCTGACGGCCATGATCAGCAATTACTGGAAAGCCATGGGCTGGGACGCGGCGACCGGCGTTCCCACGCCGGAGACGTTGGCCGCTCTCGGGCTTGAGGCGCAGGGGAGCGCTCGGCCATGAGTCGGAAGATTCCCGTCATGGACCATAACGTCTGCATGTCCTGCGTCGTCTGCGTGACGGCCTGCCCGTTCAGCTCTCTCGACATGTCGGCCGACGGGCGCGGCCGCCACGGCAAGACCTTTCCCGAGCTGGCCCGCCCCGCAACGTGCACCGGATGCGGACTGTGCGCCCAGGCCTGCCCGCTGGACTGCATCGTCCTGGTGGAGAGAGACTGATTTGCCCGCCGTCGTCGTGGAGCGATTGCCCGAAGGCCGCTACCAGGACGAATGCGTCGCTCTGGCCAAGGACTATGCCACGCCGGCCTGGGAGAGTCGGCCGGAGACGGCCGCCATCCGATCGGCCGTCTTCTCCGCACTGGATCGGCTGGATGTGGAGAGCGGGATCACGGCCCGTCTCGCCGGCCGCCCGGTCCTGATCAAGCCCAACCTGGTCATCGTCTTCAACCGCCTGGGCACCCTCCGCCCGACATCCCCCGAATCGACCGACCCTCGCGTGCTCGACGCCGTCATCGTCTGGCTCGCGGGGCGCGGCCGGGCCGCTTCGATCACGATCGTGGAATCCTCCGGCCGCGGCTTTCCCACCCGGGCCTCGTTCCGGTCCGCCGGCATCGACCGCCTGGCCAGGCGCCGCGGCTGCGCCCTCCTGGCTCTGGAGGAACAGCCGGTGGACCGCTACATCCTGCCCAAGGCCGGCGTTCAAAGGGAGATCCTTGTGCCGCGGGTTTTCTCGCCGGTCGTGCACGGCGAGGCGGTCCACGTCTCGGTCCCCAAGCTCAAGACCAACCTCTACACCGGCGTCACCCTGGGCTTCAAGAACGCCATGGGAATCATTCCCTACAACCTCCGCCAGCGCAACCATCACTTTGCCATTGACCGCAAGCTGGTCGAGATGCTCTTCCTCTTCCGGCCGGCGCTGACCGTCATTGACGGCGTGGTCGGCGGGGAAGGGGAGTGCCCGGCACCCGTCGACCCTGTGGACAGCCGCTTGATCGTTGCCGGGGACCAGGTCGTGGAGACCGACCGGACGGCCGCCAGGCTGATGGGCTTCGACCCGGACGCAATCAGGCTCCTCCAGGTGGCCGACGAGCTCGGCTTCGGCGATCCGGAGGGGACGCGCATCCTGGGCGATCTCAGCCCGGTGCCCTTCCGCCCGTCCGACCGGTCGCTCCTCTCGGATCAGGTCAAGAGGGAATTTCCCCATCTTCGGTTCCTCTTCGGCGTTACGCAGCCGGGCGCGGACCCGGCGGCCNNCCCGCCGCATGGGAGCGGCCTGCCTGGGCGGCTGCGTTGCCTCGGTCCGCTTCGGGCTGGCCATGCTCAAGGAGGAAGGGGTCGAGGCCGACCGGGCCCGGGGGACGGTGATCATCGGCCATGGCCTGCCGCGGGATGGAGTCCCGATCTGGTATGACGGTGACGGGCGCGCCTACGACGAAGCCGCGATCCGGAATCTGCCCGGCCGGAAGGCGGTCATCGGCTCCTGCGGCGCCGGGCTGGCCGGAGCCGCCGACTATCATGTCGCGGGATCCATGCCTCTGGCCAACGCGCCCCACGCCGTCCTGCATTCCCTGACGGGGACGGTCTGCCGGGTCCTGACTCTGAAGAACAAGAGCCTTCTGGCCGTTCTGGCGGCCACGCTCCGGTCCCGATGGATCCGCCGCCGTTGGATCGGCCGGGGCGAGCGCCTGGACGTCGACTTTCCCTCCGGGCCGGGGCTCGTCGAGCCGCGGCCGGCCTGGCCGTGACGCTGGCGCCGCTTGCCCTGGCCGCGCTTGGGGCGGCGGGGATCCATGCCGGATGGGGGGCGTCGACGTGGCTGGCCGTCTTCGGGGCCATCGAAGCTGTCCACCTGGTCGAGCTTCCCTTGGCCCTGCGCGCCCACGCCCGGCGGGACCGGCGTCTGGGACTTGCCCCGCCCCGCCGTTCGTGGCGGCGGATCCTGGCCACCCTGACGATCGGCTACCCAGCCTGGGTTCCCTACGCCCGCGGCGTCTTCGACTGATCGAGCCTGCGGACGAGCAGGATGCGCTGGACGGCGGTGATGTTCGAGACGACGGCGATCAGGACGAGGGCCGAGGCCATAGCCTGGTCATAGACCGGGAAGAGGATCGCCGCCAGGCAGGCCAGCCCCAGGATGAGGAAGCGGTCGGCGCGCTGCATGATCCCGGACCGGCACTCGAATCCCAGTCCCTCGGCCCGGGCCCGGATGTAGCTGACCATGGTTGATCCCAGGAAGGCGGCGAAGGCAGCCCATAGCGGCCAGCGGTCCCTGAAACGAACCGCCAGGGCCAGGTAGAAAGCGAACTCGGAATAGCGATCCAGGCTGGAATCAAGGAGTGCCCCGAAGCGCGTCCGGCGCCCCGTCCGGGCGGCGATCTTTCCGTCCAGCATGTCCAGTCCGCCGCAGGCGGCGCCCGCCAGGAAGGCGGCCAGGGGATCGCCGTGCCAGAGGAAATAGGCTCCGGCCCAGGAGACCGCGAAGCCGAGAAGGGAGACCGCGTTGGGCGTCAGTCCCAGCTTGATGAAGAGGCCGGTCAGGCTTTCGACCAGGAAGACCACGCTTCGGTCGACGAAGCGGGGAACGATCCGGACCCCTCGGCTCCCGGCCATGGCGGCCTTAGTCCTTCTTCCCCGCTTTCTGCCGGCGCTTGAGGATGTTCTTGCCGCCCGTTTTCCTCAGACTGGGGTAGATGGCGAAGTAGAGCCGGGGGAAGGCCATGCCGAACCGGACGAACGAGCCGAAGCCGCCAGGAACAAGGATCTCCGGCTTCTTCTTGCGGATAGCCTTATAGATGCCTTGGGCCACCTTTTCCGGCTTCATGGCCGTCCCGATGAAGGACAGAACGGCTTCGTCGTGCTGCATCTCGTAGGCCAGCTGGGGGGTGTCGACCGAGTCGGGACAGACGACGGCCGCCGTGACCGGCGAGCCATGAAGCTCGGCGGCCAGCGACAGGGTGTAATAGCGGATGCCTGCCTTCGTCGCGCTGTAGATGGCCTCGCCCGACATGGGCACGATGCCGCCCAGCGAAGCGACGTTGATGATCTTGCCCCGTCCCTGGGGCTTCATCACCCGCAGCGCGGCCCGGCAGCCGTTGATGGTCCCGATCAGGTTGACCTGGATCTGCTGCTGAAGCTTCTCCGGGACCAGCTCCTCGGCCGCACCCGGGTGGACGACTCCGGCGTTGTTGATCAGGATGTCGATCCCGCCCAGCTCGGCCTGAACACGGTCGGTCAGGGCCTGCCAGGAGGCGGGGTCGCGGACGTCGTGGACATGGGTCAGGGCCTTGGCTCCCGCGGCGGTCAGCTCGGCCGCCAGGGCCTCCAGGGCATCCTTCTTGATATCGGTCAGGACGAGGACCGCGCCCCGGCCGGCCAGTAGCCGGGCCGTGGCCGAGCCGATGCCGCCCGCCGCGCCGGTGATGATGACGATCTTGTCCTTGAGGTCGATGGTCATGCTTGCCTCCGGGTCCGGGATGGGCCCCATGCTAGCACAGAGGCGGGGAGGCGGCAAACGCCCGCCGACGCTGGCGGAAGGCCGCCGTCTCGGCTATAATGACCCTTCCTCATCACTAATCCGGAGGTTGAGATGCCCGTTAAAAAAGTCCTCATCATAGACGACGATCCGGCCATCTGCGAGTCCGTCCAGGCCATCCTCGAGGCCGAGGGATTCCAGACCGCGGCCGCCCTCAGCGGCCAGGATGGGGTCACGGTCTTCCGGGCCTGGAAGCCCGACATCGTCCTCTGCGACATGATGATGGAGGACCTCGACGCCGGGGCCAAGGCGGCGGCCACCATGCGCCGCGAACGGCAGGACGTGCCCATCTTTCTGCTCAGCTCCATCGGCGATGCCACCGCCGACACGATCGGCTTTGGGGCCTTGGGATTCAGCGGCGTCTTCCAGAAACCGGTCAATTTCGACATGCTGCTGGCCGTGATGCGCCGGCTGGGCAAGTCCTGACCGCCGGGTCTCCCCGCGACACGATGAAGCCGACCCCGGCGGATCTTTTCCGCCAGTTCCCGGATCCCCGCGACTTCTCCCGCGCCGTCCGCGGACAAGACGGGGATTTCGCCTTCGACGCCCCGGCCATGGCGGACCTGGGCCGGGCCTACTTCGAAGTCCACCCCGACACGGCCGCCGGCCGCGACTTGGAGGGCGTGCGGATCGGCTATGCCCTGGTCCGGGCCTGCTCGATCGAGCGGATGGTCCAAGCCCTGCCGACGGAGGGCAAGGAGTTCTTCCGCACATCGCTGGAACAACCGGCTAGGATCCGGGAGCTGATCGCCGCCCGTCTTGGCACCGGCCCGGCGGGGGAGTCCGCCGCCGCGCTGCGGGTCGAGCTGGAGTCCGTCGGGGCTGCCCTGGACGCCATCCGGGCCGAGATCGAGCTCCTGCCCAAGGGCATGATCAAGGAGCGCTTTGTGGGCGGAATCAGCCTGCTGACCAACGGACTCTATCTCATCCGGACCTGGCTGCAGCGGGCCTCGGCCCCGCCGGCGCAAGGCTGACCATGCCGCGCTTCCGGCTCCGCATCCTGGTCTCCTTCAGCCTCCTGGGCGCCTTCCTGGCCGCGGCCCTGGCCGGCGCCGCCCTGTATCTGCGTCCGGAGGGCAGCCTGGCGTCTTGGTCCGGCTGGCGGTTCCTGGGCGTCGACAAGAAAGGCTGGGAGGGAGTGCATACCCTCTTCGTCGCTCTGCTCTTCATCCTGGCCGCCATCCACGTCGCGATCAACCGCAAAGCGCTGGCCGCCTATCTGCGGGCTCGGGCCGCCCGCCCTCGGCGCCCCTGGCTCGAGCTTGCGGCGGCCGTCATTCTCCTAGCCCTCTTTCTGGCCGCGGCCTTGAACCATTGGCCGCCGCTGCAGGGGCTGATGGACCTGCGGTCGGACATCAAGGCCGGGCGCTTCGCGGCCGAAGTCCCGCCGCCGGCGCCCGAAGCGGACAAAATGTCCCTGCGGTCGGTCTGCGCCCTGGCTTCCGTCCCGTATGAGGAAGCCGCGGGCCGCCTGCGTGCGGCGGGGATCGAAGTGCCCGACCCCGGGATCAGCCTGGCCGCCCTGGCCAAAGCCGCCGGGACGACGCCTGAGCGGGTTTTCTCCGTCGCCGCCGGCCGCTCCCGCGCCGCTGATTAAGCTTTGCTTTTTCGCCGCACGGATGTTAAAATCGCGTCTAGTTTCCATCCTCTCCCGCACCAAGTGTCACCAGCGCCGCTCCGGATGGATCACTCCCTCCGGAAACCTCTCCGGCGGACGTGCGAGGTGTCCGCTCCCGGTGAGGCGAGGGGGGAGACTCTCCCCGTCCGGGGAGCCGAGGAGCGGTCGGAATGATCTACCATTCGGGTGTCTGCAACTTCTGCGGGACGGGCTGCGGCCATCTGCTGCGGGTTGAAGCCGGGGCCGTCCGAGGCGTCTACCCGTCGCCGGGCCATCCGGTCAGTCAAGGCCGCTTGTGCGTGCGCGGCTGGCACATCCACGAGCTTCTGTCCTCGGAGGAGCGCATCTCGCAACCCTTGCTGAGGGGCCCGGCCGGACTGCAGACCGCGTCCTGGGAGGCGGCCCTCGACAAGGCGGCCGACGAGCTGCGGCGGTTCGCGCCCGGGGAGATCGGAGTCTGGGCCTCGCCCCGGGCCTCCAACGAAGCTGTCTTGGCCCTGGTCCGGCTGGCCCGGGCCGCCTTGGGCACCCCCCACGTCGATCTCCTCTCGGATGTCTGGTACTCCGCCACCGCGGAGGTGCTTCGGCTGGGGACGGGCCGGCCGGGCGCCGTCGGTTCGCTGACCGACATCCGCGGGGCCGATTTCCTGCTTGTTGTGGGCACGGACCTGGCCCGTCAGAATCCGATCATCGCCAGCGAGCTGCATTTCGCGGCCCGGGCCGGGGCGGAGCTCGTCTCCATCAGCAGCCGGACAACCCAGCTGGCCCGCCTCAGTCGGACCCACCTGCGTCCGGCGCCGGGGAGCAAGAAGGCGGTCTTGGCGGCCATGCTCAAGATCCTGGTCGAGGAAGGCTTGGCGGACCCCGACTTCACCGCCGGGCGCATCGAGGGCTCGCTGGAAATCCTGCGGAGCCTGCAGGACGTCGATCTGGCCGGCCTGGAGAAGGCTTCGGGCCTGTCTCTCGAAAGCCTGCGCGCCCTCGTCCGCCGTCTGGCCGGATCCGAGCGAGCCATGGCCTTCTTCTCTTCCGGCACGACCGGAATCGGCCGCGATACCGCGGCCCTCGTCTACAATCTCTTCCTGGCGGCCGGCAAGGTCGGCCGTACGGGCTGCGGCATCATCCCCGTCGTCGGCATCAGCAATCTGGCTGGGGCCAACGACATGGGAGCGAATCCCAGCCGTTTGCCGGGCTGGCTGTCGGCCGGCGATCCATCAGCCCAGGCATCGCTGCGCGCGGTCTGGGGCGAGCGGACCAACGCCTCGGCCGGCAGGCCGATCGCCGATCTGCTGCGGGACCCGGCCAAGCCCCTGCGGGCCCTGGTGGTCATAGACCATGACGAGGAGATCAACCTCCTGGCCGACGAGATCCGCGGCTTGGAGTTCGTCCTCTACCTGGGCGCCTTCGTCAATCCCTTCAGCGGGCTGGCCCACGCCGTCCTGCCGACGACGACCTATGCCGAGGGGGACGGCACCTTCACCAATACCGAGCGCCGCATCCAGCTCAACCGGGGCAAGGTCGAGCCGCGCTTCGAGGCCCGTCCGGCCTGGCGGATCGCGGCCGACCTGGCAACCCGGCTTGGATCCGCCTGGAGCTGGGATTCGGCCGAAGCCGTCTTTGCCGACATCGTCCGCATGGTTCCCTATTACGCGGGCGCGACCTACGCCGGGCTGGCATCGCGGCCCGGAGGCCTGACCTGGCCGGTCGCGCCGGCCGGTTCGGGTGATGAGCCCCGGGCCGTGCCCCTGGACGGCCCCGCCGCCGCGTCGTTCGGCGTCCCCGGGGACTTCCCCTTCCGCCTCATGGCCGGCAAGTCCTACTTCTACTGGCACCAGAACAACATCATGAAGAAGTCGTTCATCCCGCGGCGGGAATACAACGCCCTGCTCCTGCTCTACCCGCAGGGGCTGGTGGATGTCCATCCCGACGATGCCGCCTCTCTCGGCCTGCGCGACAAGCGGCCGGTCCGGGTCGTCTCGGGCCGGGGCGCGATGACCGTCCAGGCCCGGATCACCGGCGATGTCCTGCCCGGCATGGTCTACGCCCCCTACTTCATCGGGCCGATGGTCGAGGCGTTCCTCAAGCCCGAGTTCGCCGCCGTCGAGCGGGGTGAGGACGCCGTCATTCCCGTCCGGCTGGAGAAGGTGTGATGATGCATATCCTGCCCAAGTCCGAAGTCCCGCGGCTCCTGGAGGCGATCGCCGCCCGCTGGGAGCTGCATGGACCGGTCGTCCATCCGGTCTCGGGCGAAACCTTGTTCGACCGGGCCGAGAGCCCGTCCGAACTGCGGCTGGACGCGCCCATCCCGGTCAACGGCCCCAAGTACGCCGTCTTCCCGCACCTCGAACGGATCCTGTCCTATCGCTACGATCCGGACAGCAAGCGGCTGGACATGGCCCGCGAGGACCTGGTCAAGCCCAAGGCCCTGGTCGGCGTCCGGTCCTGCGACCTGACCGGCCTGCTCTGCTTCGACCGCTTCTTCCTGGGCCAGGAGTTCGTCGACGAGGTCTACCGCGACCACCGCCGCAAGATGCTGATCGTGGCCAACACCTGCGTTCGGCCCTTCGCTCAGTGCTTCTGCGTCTGCACGGCCAGCGGCCCTATGGCCGAGGAAGGCTACGACGTCAATCTGACCGACCTTGGACGGGCCTACCTCTTCGAGACCGGAAGCGACAAGGGCCGGGATCTGGCCGCGGAGCTTGGGCTGGCCGAGGCGGATGCGTCGGCCGGGCGGGAACGCGAGGCTGTGGTCGACCGGTCCATCAGCCTCTTCGACGGCCAGGCGGTCGAGAACAAGGCCTGGATCTCGCGGGCCGTCAACCGCCTGACCACCGGCTTCGTCAAGCCCGAGACCTGGGAGTACATCGGCCGGCAGTGCTTCGAGTGCGGGGCCTGCTCCTTTGTCTGCCCCTCCTGCTCCTGCTTCAACATTGAGGACGCCGCCACCCAGGCCGGGTCGGTCGACCGCCTGCGGACCTGGGACTCCTGTTCCTTCGAGGGCTACTCCCGGATGGCCGGAGAGCACAACCCGCGGCGGCCGGTCGAGGACCGCCGCAACAAGCGCTTCTTCTGCAAGCTGTCCTATTCCCAATCCCGCAAATACCTCCGGCCGGGCTGCGTCGGCTGCGGACGCTGCGCCCGGGTCTGCCCCGGCGACATCGGCCTGCCCAACGTTGTTACCGCCATCCGCCGCGAGACTACGGAAGACAAGCCATGAGCCCACGCAACGCCGCCGCCATCACCGTCCCGGCCGTGGCCGTGATCGAGGAGATCCGCCCGGAGATCGAGGACGTCCGGACCTACTTTTTCCGCTTCGAGGACCCGGACCTGGAGAGGTCCTTCACCGTCCGCTCGGGCCAGTTCGTCATGTGCACGGTCTTCGGGGCCGGCGAGTTCGCCGTCTCGCTGCCGTTCAGCCCCGAGGGCGACCGCCGGCATCTGTCCGTGCGGGCGGCCGGCAAGGTCACCGGGGCCCTGGCTCGCCTAGCCCCCGGCGACAAGGTCGGCCTCCGCGGTCCCTTCGGCAACGGCTTTCCGTTCGAGGCCATCCGGGGCAAGAACATCCTCTACGTGGCCGGCGGGATCGGCATCATCCCGCTCCGCTCGTCCATCGTCCACGTCCTCCAGCACCGTCCGGAGTTCGGCCGCCTCATCCTACTCTACGGCGCCAAGGCCCCCCAGGACCTGATGTACCGAGACAAGATCGAGGACTGGCAGGCCACGGACGGCTTCGAGACCTTCATCACCATCGACCGGCCCGCGCCCGGCTGGACGGGAGAGACCGGCTTCGTCCACACCCTGATCGAGAAGGCCAAGGTCCCGGTGGAAAACACCGTGGCCTTCGTCTGCGGCCCTCCGATCATGTTTAATGCCGTCATCAAGGAGCTGTCCGCCCGCGGCCTCCGGGACGACAGCATCATCTCGACGCTCGAGCGCCACATGAAGTGCGGCATCGGCAAGTGCCAGCACTGCGCCATCGGCCGGACCCTGGTCTGCACCGACGGCCCGGTCTTCACCTACAAGCAGATCAAGACGCTCGGGGAGCAGATCTGATGAGACTCCTGACCCCGCTCTTCCTGTCCTTCCTGCTCCTGACTGTGGCCGCCGTCCTGGCCTCACTGACGGCCAAAGCCCGCCGCTTCGCCGGCTGGATCCACTTCGCCTTAGCCGTCGAGGCGGCCGGTTTCCTGGTCTGGACCGGCCTGCGGGCTGCGACGGGGCACGGCATGGAGGAAGCCGTCCTGGTCAGGATCGGCCCCTTCGCGGTTCCCTTCCTCATCGACGGTCTGGCCGGCCTGTTCCTGCTCATGATCGGGGTTCTCACGGCGGCCTCGGCTCTCTACTCCGTCCGCTACATGGATCTCCGTCCGGACTTGGGCGTGCGCGGCTACTACTTCCGCCTGCCGCTCTTCGTCCTCGGCCTGGCCGCCCTGACGACCATCGACGACCTGTCGATCGGCTTCAGCCTGGCCTGGCAGATCATGGCCATCGCCTCCTTCCTCCTGATCCGCTTCGAGCGCCAAGACAAGTCCAGCCTCCGGGCCTCCGTCCGCTACCTGGTCTTGATGGAAGCGGCCTGGGCCCTGATCGTCGGGGCCGGGATCCTGCTGGGCGGGCGGGTCGGCGACTCGCTTCACGACCTGGGCCTGAAAGCGGCCGGCCTCAGCCCGGCCGTCCTGGTCGCGGCCCTGGCCATGCTGGCCCTGGGCTTCGGCCTCAAGGCCGGAGTCTTTCCGCTCGGCCAGCTGTGGCTCCCGGACGCCTACGCCGCAGCGCCCTCGCCCGTCTCCGCGCTCTTCAGCGGGGCCATGGCCAAGACGGGCATCTTCGGCCTGGTCCGGGTCTTCTTCTTCCTGGCCCCGGCCGCCGGGGCGGCCTTCGATCCGCGCCTCTGGGGCGGGCTGTTGGCCGCCTTCGGCACCGCGACGCTGTTTGTCGGCACTCTCCAGTCCGTCAAGCAAAGCGACGCCAAGCGGCTGCTGGCCTTCAGCTCCATCGGCCAGATCGGATACATCGTCCTGGGCCTGGGCGCGGCGCTCTTCTTGGCCGCCTCCGACGAGCCGGCCCTGGTCGGGCTGGCCGTCGCGGCCGTCCTGGGCGCGCTCTTGCATGCCCTCAACCACGCCATCTTCAAGGGCCTGCTCTTCCTGATCGGCGGCAGCTTGGAGTTCGCCGCGGGGACCCGGGACCTCAACCGGTTGGGCGGGCTGGTCCGCTGGATGCCCGTCAGCGCCGCCCTAGCCGCCCTGGCTTCCCTGGCCGTGGCCGGCATGCCCCCGGGCAGCGGCTTCGCCAGCAAATGGGCCATCATCTCCTCGACCCTGCTGGCCGGCGACGGCTGGGTCATGCTGGTCCCGTTCGGGGTCATCGCCCTCTTCACCAGCGTCGTCACCCTGGCCTGCTACGTCAAGTTCTTCGGGCTGGCTTTCACCGCTTCCGGAGCCGAAGCGGCGGCAGCCCGGCCCATCCGCGAAGTTCCGGCCTCGATGCTGGCGGCCAAGATCGGCCTGGCCGTCATCTGCCTGGCCCAGGGGCTTCTGCCCTTCCTGTTCGTCCGCTTCATCGCCGCCGCGCTCGGCCATTCCTCCGGATTCGCCCTGGGCGGGTTCTTCGAGACGGGCGCCTGGAGCCGGGCTTTCGGCGCCTCGGTCACCGGCTTGCGGATCGAGAGCCTGCTCGGGCCGGCCGCCGGCGCGTCCGTCTCGCCGCTTCTCGTCCTGGCTCTTCTCGTCCTGGCCCTGGCCCTGGGGACCTGGATTCGCCGCTCGGCGGGATCCAAGGAACAGGCCGTCCCGACCTGGCTGTGCGGCTATCGGGACCTTGACGAGCGCACGCGTTTCACCGATCGGGGCATGTTCGCCGCGCTCAAGGACCTCTTCCGCTGGACCGGAGGCCGGACAGCGCCCAAGGAATGAACGCCATGACTCCCGAGACCCTCCTCGCCACCCTGCGGACGGAATTCGGCCCGGCCGTTTCGGGCCCCGATCCGGCCGCCCCCAAGCGACTGCTTCTGGATGTCGAGCGGGCCCGCCTGCCCGAAATGGCCCGGCGGCTCGTCGCCCTGGGCGCCCGCTACCAGGTCAGTGTGGGCACCGACGACCGGGCCCGCGGGCTCGGCTTCGGCCTGATCCACCTCTTCGCCTTCGACCGGCCCGGCTTCGCCGCGCAGATCCGGGCCGTCGCCCCGGCCGAGTCACCCGAATTCCCCTCCATCACGCCCGACATCCCGGCCGCAGGCTGGAGCGAGCGCGAATGCCGCGACCTGCTCGGTTTCTCCTTCCCCGGCCATCCCAAGCCCAAAAAGCTGGTGCTGTCGGACGACTGGCCGGACGGCATCTACCCGCTGCGCCGGGAGGTGCCCTACAATTTGGTGCCCCCCGCGGCCGAGGACGTGGCCTATCAGTTGGACGAGGCTCCTCCGGGGACGACCACGATCCCGGTCGGGCCGTTCCACACCAGCCTGCACGAGCCGGAGCACTTCGCCGTCTTCGTCGACGGCGAGACGATCAAGGGCTGCGACTACCGTGGCTTTATGGTCCATCGCGGCATCGAGAAGCTCTGTCAGACCCAGGTCAGCTACAACGAGGTGCCCTTTGTCGCCGAGCGGATCTGCGGCATTTGCGGGTCGGTCCACGCCACGGCCTACGCTCAAGCCGTGGAGGAAGCGGCCGGTCTGCCTGTGCCGCGGCGGGCCCAGTTCATCCGGGTCCTGATGCTGGAGCTGGAGCGCATCCACTCCCACCTGCTCTGGCTCGGCGTGGCCGGCCACCTGATCGGCTTCGACACCGTCTTCATGCACGCCTGGCGGGTCCGGGAGCCGGTCATGTGGCTGTCGGAGCGGATCACCGGCAATCGCAAGACCTACGGCATGGTCGTCCTGGGCGGGGTCCGCAGGGATATTGCGCCGGAGACGGCCGGGGACATACGGTCCGTGCTGGCGAAGGTCGAGTCCGAGGTCCTGGGCCTGAAGGGCGCCATTCTCAAGGACTCCTCCATCCATAAGCGGACCAAGGGCGTCGGCCACCTGCCCAAGGCCGAGGCCGAGCTGTGGAGCCTGCTGGGGCCGGTGGCCCGGGCCCGCGGCATCGACATCGACGCCCGGCGCGACCACCCCTACGCCGCCTACGACGAGCTGGCTTTTGACGTCCCGACGTCCGACTCCTGCGACGTCTGGGGCACGGTCGTGGTCCGGCTGCTGGAAGTCTTCGAGTCGATCAAGCTCATGCGCCAGGCCCTGGACAAGATGCCGGCCGGGCCGATTTTGGCCGAGCCGAAGGAGGCCCTGCCCGCCTACCGCCACGGCCTGTCGATGGTCGAAGCCCCGCGCGGCGAGTCCGTTCACTATGTCGTCACGGGCCAGGAGAACCGTCCCGACCGCTGGCGGGTCAGGGCCCCGACCTATACCAACCTGCAGGGTGTGCCCCGGATGCTGCTGGACAACCAGTTTGCCGACTTCCCGATCATCGTCGGCAGCATCGACCCCTGCTTCTCCTGCACCGACCGGGCCGTGGTCGTCGATCGCGGCTCGGGCCGGAGGCGCGTTTTGAGCCGTACCGACCTGGCCGCCCTGTCGCGGGCCGGGAGGAAGTGAGGAGCCGGCTATGCGCTACGTGCAGCCCTTCATCAATCTCCTGATCTTCCTCCTCCTGGCGCCTTTGTTCGAGGGCCTCCTGCGGAAGCTGACCGCCCGCATCCAGTCCCGGCAGGGCCCGCCGCTCGTCCAGCCCTACTACGATCTGCTGAAGCTGCTGGGCAAGCAGCGTCTCAACTCGGCCGGCACCTGGCCCTTCCGCTTCGCCCCCCTGCTGGCCTTCGCCTCCATCCTGGCGGTGGCCGCGGCCATCCCCTTCGGCTTCCGGGCCAACGCCCTGGCCGGGCAGCTGGACGGCATCCTGATCGTCTACCTGCTGACCCTGGGCGGGGTGGCCGTCCTGCTGGGCGCCCTGGCCAGCCGCAACACCTTCGGCCTGATCGGGGCCAGCCGCGAGATGGTGACCATGATCATGGTCGAGCCGGTGCTGGCCATGACCCTCATCCTGGGCGCGGTCAAGCTCAAGACCCTGACCCTGGCCGCGGCCATGCCCCACGCTGCAGGGGCCTCCTACGGCGTCTCGACCGTCCTCATGCTGGTCGTCTACCTGCTGGCCCTGCAGGCCTTCGCCGGCCGCCAGCCGTTCGACATCGCCGAGGCCGAGATCGAGCTTCTCGACGGGCCGATGATCGAATACAGCGGGCCCGACCTGGCTCTCTTCAAGTGGTCGGCCATGATGAAGCGGATGTTCTACGCCTGGCTCTTCGTCTCGGCCTTTTTGCCGTTCCTGCGGGCGGGCTTCTATCCGCTGGACCTGCTCCTGCAGCTCCTGGCCATGGCCGTGATCTTCGGGCTCATCGGCCTCGTCGGGGCCACCAACCCCCGCCTGCGGATCGACCAGGCGGTCCGGTATTACGCCATCCTCATCGTCTGGGCCCTGGCCGCCGTCGGCCTGGCCGTCAAGGGATGGTAGAGAGGACGTCCCCCATGTGGATCACCAGCAAGCTCAAACAGATCGTCCTGGCCCTGCGGCCCGGCCGGGTGACCCTGGCCTATCCGCGGGAGCCGAGGCCGGTGCCCAAGGACTTCCGGGGCCAGCCGGTCTGGGACCACACCCGGTGCGTCGGCTGCGGCGGCTGTGCCGACCACTGCCCGGCCCGGACCATCCTGCTTCGCGACGTCTGTCCGGAGATCCGGGTCCTGCTCTACGACGGCTCGCGCTGCACCTACTGCGGCCGCTGCGCCGAGCTCTGCCCGGAGAAGGCCATCGTCATGTCGCCGGAGTTCGAGTTGGCCACCGGTGATCGAAAGGACATCAGCCAGAGCTTGGAGCTGTTCATGCCGACCTGCAGCCGCTGCGGCCGCTGCTACGACATGGAGAACCGCAACGCCGTCGACCGGCTCGGCCTGCGCGGTTACCGCTATGACAACCTGGAGGCGCGGACCGTCCTGCGCCGGACGACGGAGCGCTTCGACCCGGAGACGCTGGCCGCGACCGAGACGTTCGAGCGGCCGACCCGGATGGAGGGATGACCATGCTGTCCAAGCTCGCCCGGAAGGCCTTCCCCAAGTCCCTCTGGGTCTACCACTGCAACAGCGGCGCCTGCAACGGCTGCGACATCGAGATCCTCAACATCCTGACCCCTTTCTATGACGTCGAGCGCTTCGGCATCAAGTTGGTCGGCTCGCCCCGCCATGCCGACGCCATGCTGCTGTCGGGGGCGGTGACCCGGCCGACCTTCCCTCTGGTCCAGCGGGCCTACGAGGCCATCCCTTTGCCCAAGCTTGTCTTCGGCATCGGCTCCTGCGCGGTCGGCCGCGGCTGCTGGTTCGACACCTACCACGTCACCGGAGGCGGAGCTGCGGCCGTCCCGGTAAACTATTACGTCCCGGGCTGCCCGCCTCGGCCCGAAGCCATCCTTTACGGCGTGGCCCTGGCTTTGGGTCTGGTCGACCAAAAGTCGGCCCCGGTCGAGCTCAAGCAGGTCGAGTTCCCGCTGGACGCCTCGCTGCGGACCAAGTCCTGGCAGGACCGCAACGTCATCTACGAGCTGCTCAAGGACTGAGGAGCGCGGACATGGCCAAGAAGATCCTGATCGTCGACGACGACCGCGACCTGGTCGAGACCCTGTCCCAGGTCCTGCGGAGCCAGGGCTACCAGACGGCCGCAGCCCACCGCGGCTCCGAGGGCCTCAAAGCCGTTCTCTCCGAGCGGCCCGACCTGGTCATCCTGGATGTGATGATGGAAACCGATACGGCGGGGTTCGAGGTGGCCGATCAGATCCGGAGCACCCGGCCCGGCTCCCGCTACTCGGACGTGCGCGGCGTCCCCCTGGTCATCCTGACGGCCATCGGCCAGGTCACCCACTCGCGCTTCAGCCTGGACCCGGGCGACAACTTCCTGCCCGATGTGGAATCCTTTCTGACCAAGCCGGTGGACATCGACGAGCTGCTGGCCGTCATCGGCCGCCTCCTGCCATGATCCGCCCTCTGCGCCGGGCCAACATCCGCGTCAAGCTGGTCGTCAGCCTGGTCGCCATCGTGGCCCTGCTGGGGACGCTCTCGCTCATCATCGGCCTCAATGTCCTCAACACCAACGTGGTCCGGGAAGGGAGCGACACCGTCCGCAACGCCCTGGCGGCGACCTCCGAGCTCTACGACGAGGAGGTCCAAAAGAGGCTCCAGATCGTCGAATACCTGGCCAAGACGGCCGAGATCGTCCGGGCGGCGGCCGACCGCGACCGCCGCTACCTCTTCGACAAGCTGGCTCAGATCAAGGCCGAGTTCGGCTTCGACATCGTCAATGTCGTCAACCCCGACGGAACCATCCTGGTCCGGGCCAACAATTTCGAGGCCTGGGGCGACAGCGTGGCCAGCTATCGCTACATCCAGTGGATCCTGCGCAACCGCAGGCCGGCCGCGGGCACGGGCATCCTGGGCCACGAGAACATCCGCCGCGAAGGGCCGGACCTGGCCGAACGGACGATCATCCAGGTCGTCCCGACGCCGCTGGCCCGGCGGCGCGGCTCCCAGATCGAGGATCGGGCCCTGATCATGAAGGCGGCCGCGCCCATCTTCGCCGAGGGCCGCATGGTCGGCATCCTCTACGCCGCGATCCTGCTCAACAACAACGATCGCTTCATCGACCGCTTCAAGCGGCTGGTCTTCAAAGAGGAGCGCATCGACGGCCGCGAGGTCGGAGCCGCGACCATCTTCCTGGGCGATATCCGGGTGACGACCAGCGTGGCCGACCGCTCCGGCCGGCGGGCCATCGGGACCCAGGTCTCGGAAGAGGTCTACCGCAAAGTCTACGAGGAGGGCCAGACCTGGACCGGCCAGGCCTTCGTCGTGGACAAGTGGTACGTCTCCGGCTACAGCCCGTTGCGCGAGATCGACGGCCGCATCCTGGGCATGCTCTATGTCGGCGTCCTCAAGGACAAGTTCGACCTGGTGATCCGCAGGACGACCCTGCTCTTCCTCTCGGTGATCGGCCTGACCCTGCTCATCGCCCTGGGCCTGGCGGTCTACCTGATCAACAACTCGACCAAGCCCGTTCGGCGCATCCTGGCCGCCACGGCCGACGTCGCCCGCGGCAGCTATCACCGGATCGAGGTCGACGCCCAAGCCGACACCGACAGCCGGGCCATCGCCGACGGCTTCAACCGCATGGTCGGGGCCATCGAGGAGCGGGACGGCAAGCTCCAGGAGCTGGCCGAGCGGACCATCCTGAAGTCCGAGAAGCTGGCCTCCCTGGGCCGGCTGGCCTCCGGCATCGCCCACGAGATCAACAATCCTCTGACCGGCGTCCTGACTTACAGCAGCCTGCTGATGGAGGACCTCAAGGGCACTCCGGCCGAGGAGGACCTGCGGGTCATCCGGGACGAGACCCTTCGCTGCCGGCGGATCGTCCGCGGCATCCTGGACTTCGCCCGGGAGAACGAGCCGCTCAAGGAGCCGACCGACCTCAACGCGGTCATCGACGAGGCCCTGCGGATCCTGGAGAAGAACGTCCACTTCCAGAACGTCGAGATCGTCCGCGAATACGATCCGGACCTGCCCCCCGTCCCGGTCGACGCCAGCCAGATCAAGCAGGTCATCGGCAACCTGGCGGTCAACGCCGCGGACGCCATGCCCGAGGGCGGCCGCCTGCGCATCGGCACCGGCCGCGAGGCCGACCCGCCACGGGCCGTCATCCGGGTGACCGACTCCGGCGTCGGCATCCCGCCGGAGAACATGGCCCGCCTCTTCGAGCCCTTCTTCACCACCAAGGAGCAGGGCAAGGGGACGGGCTTGGGCCTGCCGGCCGTCTACGGTGTCGTCGAGCGCCACCACGGCACGATCGACGTCCGCAGCCAAGTGGGGGAGGGGACGGAGTTCATCATCCGGCTGCCGCTGGCCTAGAGAGGAAGGGATCATCCACCATGCCCGACACCATCCTGTTCATCGACGACGAGGATATCGTCCTGCGCTCGTGCCGCCGCATCTTCGCCCGCGAGGGGATGGAGATCGACATGGCCGTATCGGGCGAGGAGGGCCTGGACAAGGCCCGCCGGAAGGCCTACGACGTGGTGATCACGGACTTGAAGATGCCGGGCCTCGGCGGCATCGAGGTCCTCAAGACCCTGCGGCGGGAGCGGCCGGAGACCGTCGTCATCGTCTTTACAGGCTACGCCAACGTCGACACGGCCCGCGAGGCGCTCAAGAACGGGGCCTTCGACTATGTGCCCAAGCCCTTCACTCCGGAGGAGATCAAGGACGTCGTCCGCAACGCCCTACGGGCCCGCAAGGAGCGCGGTCCGGCCCGCATGCTCGACCTGATGGCCATCGTCTCGCACGAGCTGAAGAGCCCCCTGGCGACCGTCCAGACCACGGCCGACACCCTCTACCGGGGCTACTTCGGCAAGCTCGAGCCCGGCCAGCATAAGATCGTCGAGACCATCCTCCGCAACTGCGCGTACCTGGAGGACGTCATCCGCTCCTACATCGACCTGTCCAAGATGGAGATCGACGGCCTGGAGTCGTTCCAGGAGGGTCTCCGCCTGGGGGCCGACATCCTGGCCGGCGAGGCCGCGGTGCCCGAGATCCGCGACAACATGAAGAAGATGCCCGTCCAAGTCGAGATTGCAGACGATCCCCGGATCCTCGGCGACCCCCAGCTCCTAAAGATCGTGGTCCGCAACCTGCTCAACAACGCGATCAAGTACGGCCGCGAGGGGACGCCCATCCGGGTCCGCCTAGATCGGCGGGGAGGGGAGGCTGTCCTGTCCGTCCGCAACGAAGGCGTGGGCATCTCGGCCGGGGACATCCAAAACCGGCTTTTCAAGCGCTTCGAGCGCTTGAAGCAGAAGGGCACCGAAGGGGTCAAGGGCTCGGGGCTGGGCCTGTACATCTGCCGGACCATCGTCGAGAAGCACAAGGGCCGCATCTGGGCCGAGAGCGAACCGGGCGCCTGGGCCGCCTTTTTCGTCGCCCTGCCCGTCTCGCAGGACACGGGGGCGGCCGCAGCCTAGTCCTTCCTTCCCGTGAGCGTTGCGTTTTGGAAATTCCCCTCGTATAATTGTTGCAATCGTCATGAGGGGGCTGCCATGAGCCACCGCCGCGTTGTCCTTCTGGTCATTGCTGCCGTCCTTCTTCTTCCCCCCGCCGTCCGGGCCCAGGAGCAGGGCTATCCCTTCCGCTGGTCCAATTTTCGGATCGAGCTGTCCGGCGGCTGGGTCGGCGTTCAGCCCGGCGACCTGGACAAGGCCGTCGAGTACGAGAACGCGTACCTCGACCATTATTACCTCGACCGCTACGCGTATTACGAGAGCCTTTACGGCGAGGCCTACTCCGCCCAGTTCACCTATGCCGGCGGCCGGGAGTTCCTCCCCCTGCGCTCAGGGACGCCTCTGGGGGCGGCGGTCCGCTACCAGGCCAGCCCGACCCTGGGCCTGTCCCTGGGCGTGCAGTACCTGCGCGGCGTCCAGACCTCCGGAGTCGGCCTGGATGTGGCGATTATGGACGAACGGGCCGGATCGGAGCTGCCCGGCGCCTCGACGGCCCGCTACGCCAACGATGACCTGTCCCTCTCCGTCAAGACCTGGATGCCGTACTTGGCGGCCAACTTCGGCTGGGACCTGCTGAAATTCCTGCGGACGGACATCGTCATCATGGGCGGCCCGATCTTCGGGGATCTCCGGGTCTGGAACGAGCATCACGAAAGCGTGATATCGGCCGGGGAGACGGCCTCCTCGGGCTCCCGAACCATGGAGCTGACCGGAAGCTCGACCAGCCTGGCCGTCGAGTTCGGCGGGCGGCTGGAGGTCAAGATCTTCCCCTTCCTGCATCTCTACGGCCAGGCCGGCTACGCCTTCCGGGCTTTCAACGATATCCACGGGCTCAACTCCATCAGGACGGCCACGGAGCTTCCCGAGGCCTCCCAGTCGGACTACGCCCTGCAAGGCCCGTGGGGAGTGAACCGCGAGGATATCATGACGCTTTGGGGCAAGTTCTCGGCCCCGATCCTGACGACCGAGTTCGGCGCCAATTTCTGGAAAAGCACGTTCAACGCCTTCGGCACGGCTCCGGCCGAGGTCGACATGTCCGGTTTGCAGCTTGTCGCCGGCCTCTCGATACGGCTCTGAGCCCGGGGCGCGGACGGGGGATTTGACCGGCTCTTCTTCAAAGCGATACAATCCCGCTTCGAATTTCGATCCGGCGTCCCCGGTCCCTCGTCGACCCGGATTCCAAGGAGCCCACCGTGCTCAAGCGAAGCTCAACCGCCGCGGCCCTGGCCGCGGTTCTTCTGTTCGGCCTGCCCGCCGCTCTGGCCGCCCAGGAGGAGGGGTATCCTTTCCGTTGGTCCAACTTCCGGATCGAGCTGTCCGGGGGCTGGCTCGGCGTCTCGCCCGAATCCCTCAACCGGATCGTGGACTACGAAAACACCTATCTCGGGCACTACTACATCAAGCAGTACGCCTACTACGACGAGCTCTACGGTGACGCCTATACCGCCCGCTTTGCTTATGCCGGGGACCAGGAGTTCCGCTCCCTCAATCGGATCGCGCCTCTCTCGGTCGCCCTCCGCTACCAAGCCAGCCCGACCTTCGGCCTGTCGTTGGGCGTTCAGTACATCAAGGGCGTGCAGAGCTCCGGCGTCGGGCTGGACGTCCAGGTGGAGGATTCCCGCCCCGAGGCGGCCCTTCCCGGCGCCTCGACCATCCACTATGACAACGACGATCTGACCGTGTCGGTCGAGTCCTGGATGCCCTTCCTGCAAGCTAACTTCGGCTGGGATTTCTTCAAGATCCTGCGGGGCGAGATCTTCATCATGGGCGGCCCGATCCTGGGCGACCTCAAGGTCTGGAACGAACGCTTCGAGAGCGTGACCACGGACGCGGGCACGGTCGCCTCCGGCAGCTGGACCATGGAGATGACCGGGCGGTCGACCAGCATCGCCATTGAGACGGGCGCCCAGCTCCGGGCCCGGATCCTCCCCTTCGTCGAGATCTACGGTCAGGCCGGGTATGCTTTCCAACAGCTGAACCAGATTTCGGGGCTCGACACCATCCGGACCGCCACCGAGCTGCCCGCGGTCACCGAATCGAGCTGGGCGGTGAAGGGTACCTGGGGCGTCACTTGGGAGAAGGCCACCACGCCGTGGGGAGGCTTCTCGGCTCCGACTCTGACTACGAGCTACAGCCCGATGGGAAGGCAACCCGTGGGCACGACCGTGGCTTCGGTCGACCTCTCGGGCTTGCAGCTGGCGGCCGGGCTGTCCATCCGACTTTAGCGACCCAGCTCTCGAATGGGGCGACGGCTCCGGGACGTGAGACGGTTCGCCCCCCCCTCTCTGAACGGGCGGAGATTCCGACGCCTACTCCTTCAGCCTCGGGAACTCCGTCACCCGGATGTTGGTGCAGCCGTAGGGGATGAGAGTCAGTTCCTCCAGCGCCTCTTCGGAGGCCTGCGGGCCGGGCGGGATTTCGGCCGCCCAGCCGTGGGCCAGCCGCCAGGTCTTGAGCTTCCGCCCTTTGGCCTTGGCGATCATGCCCGCCCCCTCGGGCGAAAAAGGCTTCTCACCAATCGGCCTCTCCTCGAAGACAAGCCCGGCGGCGGGGTCCGTTCCCTCAGGGGCGGGCAGGCCGTAGTTCCAGGGTGTGGTCGGCCGGACTTCGAAGTCGCCATGCGGCAGCTCGCGATGCGGCTTGTCGGCGTTGACCCGAGTCCACTCCTCGCCCAGTTTGAGGGAATAGACCAGGGGGCCGCGCTCGACGGCCAGGGCGCCGTTGTAGCGCTCACCGACCAGGGGCCGCATGGGGAATCGCAGCTCCATCTCGGTTGTTCCGGACCATTCCCTCTCCAGGCGGTGAAAGGTCCCGGGCTGGAGAGCGACCTCGCCGCCTCCGGCCAGTCGGAGGACGGGGCGTTGGGCCCAGGCCGGGACCCGCAGGAGCAGGGGGAACCGGACCGGCTTGTCCACGGACACGGCGATTGTCAGAGTCTCCCGGAACGGGTAATCCGTGCGCAGCTCCGCCGTCCCAGGCACGCCCCGGGAGGAAAAGCGGGCCCGGCTCGGGGCGTAGGCCGCGGCGGCCAGTCCTTCGTCCGGAGTCTTCATCCACAGGTGGGCGGCCAGCTTGGGCCAGCCCTGGTGCATGTTGGCCGTGCAGCAGCCGAAGTTGGGCTCCAGGCCGTAGATGTTCGACTCCGGTCCGTTGGTGGTCCAAAGGTGGTCGGGATTGACGGTCGCTTGGACCTGATTGACCTGCTGGTCGTACTGATGGGCCCACATGTCCGGGGTGAAAGTAGCCGGAAGGGCATTGAAGGCGACTCTCTCCAGACGATCGCCGAAGGCGGGATCGCCCAGCACCGAGAGCAGGATCTCCAGCGAGAACATGAACTCGACCACGGCGCAGAGTTCAGTCCCCTGGACGGGGTTCTTGCCGGCCAAGCATTCGTCCCCGGTGAACATCCCGGTGACTTGGCCGTGGTATCGATCGAGCAGGGCGATCATTCTGGCCGGGAAGGCCGGATCGCCCAGGTCCGCTCCCAGGCGCCAGGCCAGGGCCGAGGCCTTGGGCGCCATGCCGGTATTGACCACATGCTTGGCCCACTTCCAAAGGCCGCGGCGTGGGGTCGGGACGGTGACGTCTTCGCCCCGGTAGAAGGCTTCATAATCGAAGCCCTGAGCCTGGAGCTTGCGTCCCAGGTCGAGCAGCCAGGGCTGGCCGGTCTTCTCGTAGACATGGAAGACTGAAACGAGCCCTTCGAACCAGCGGTAGCGGCCCCAGTCATAGAGCGGGGTGCGGTCCAACCCGGCCTGGAGGGCCCGCAGGCTGCGCTCGAGGGTTTGCAGGACCCGCCCGTCCCCGGTGGCGTCGTGGTACTGGGCCAGGACCTTGTCCGCCAGGAGGATGGCCCAGAGGTCGTATTTGCTGGTGGCCGCGTCCTGGGGATAGGGGGCGAACCACCCATCGGCCCGCTGGCCGTCGACCATAGCCCCGACCAGACGGGAGGCTTTGGCCTTGAGGATCGGATCATCCAGCCCCCAAGCTAAAGGGATGAATCCATCCAGCCAGTAGGGCGCCCGCTCCCAGCCCTCGGCTTCGCCCCCGAACCACTTGCTCCGGCCGACGTCGGGCCAGAACTCGTCCAGGTGGCCGCTGAGGCCGTCGGCCTGGATGCGGAGCTGGCGCTCCAGCCAGCCCTGGGGGCGGATGGATCCCAAGGGCAGCGGGCGAAGCCGAGGCTCGGCCAGACCCGCGGGGTCCGGAGAGTCAGTGGGGATGGGGGAGCCGGCGAGGCGTCCGGGCGATGCGACGGTCACCGCTCCGGCGGCGGCGCCGGCCGCCAGATGGGCCAGGAACTCGCGGCGGTTGAGGCTGGTCATGGGGATTCCTCCTTCCGAAGGCCCCATAAGTAGCACAGGGGGCGGCGCCTGACAAGCCGGCCGGAAAGGGGGGAAAGGGGGGAGATGACAGGGGCGCCCGGTTACCTTATAATAGAGCGTTTTTACGTCCGTTCAAGGAAGTGCCCGGTTGACCGACAAAACGGTTCTCAAGCTCGTCCAAGGATGGGAGACCGTCCGCTACGAGCTGCTCAACACCCGGATCTCTGACCTGGGCCTGAAGGTCGAGGGATCGCCCGTCGACGGGCCCGTCCAGCGCCTCTATCGGGAGCTGGAGGCCAAGAAGATCGGCTACCGCCCGTACGTCTACCTGACGGACGGCTGGGGCTGCCCGGACCGCTCGCCCGTGATCGGTGTGCCGTTTTACCTGGCCGATCCGAGGCTGGCTCGCCTGGAGGAGGAGCAGACGGGGGAGATCGAGGACGAGCAGGGCATCATGATGTTCCTCCGCCACGAGGCCGGCCACGCCGTCAACTACGCCTTTCGGCTGTGGAAGCATCCGGGCTGGATGGAGACGTTCGGCGCCTTCAACCGGCCCTACCGCGACATCTTCCGGCCGGATCGGGCCAGCCGGGAGTTCGTCCGGCACATCGAAGCCTACCCCTACGGTCGGACCTACGCGCAGAAGCATCCCGACGAGGATTTTGCCGAAACCTTCGCCGTCTGGCTGACCCCCCGCGGCGAGTGGCGGCGGCGCTACCGCTACTGGCCCGCTCTGCGCAAGCTCGAGTATGTCGACGGGCTGATGCGCTCCATGCGGGGGAAATCGCCCTCGGCCGGCCGGGGGAGGATGTTCATGCCCGTGGAGCGGATGACCTATCCGCTGGCCGACCACTACGGCAAGAAGGCCGAGCGCCTGCGCCGCGCAGCCCGCGGCTACGTCGACGATCGCCTCCGGGAAGTCTTCCCGGCCGTGCGCGGCGACGTTCTGCGTCCGGCCTGCGGCCTATTCCGCCAGTACCGCGACAAGCTGGTCGGCCGGGTGGCCCGCTGGTCCAACCTGTCCGAGGCCTCGGCCGAGACCATCCTGCGCAAGCTGGAGAGCCGGTCCCGGACCCTGGGCCTGGTTTTCCGGCCCGGCCGGGCCGAGGAAAAGCTGCTCGACATCGTCTCCCTGGCCACGGCCCTGGCCATGGATTACGCCTACACCGGCCGCTTGACGGGGTAACTAACGTTCTTTTTCCAGCTCCAGGATTGAGGCGGACCGGGGTGTCGGCCAACGGCGAAATTGCCCTGGCGGGGACTGTTGCGGCAACGTCCCAACTAGGGCTCCGCAAGCTCCGCGAGGGCGTAGCCTTTTTCCACGGCTCTCTGAGGGTACCCGATCCTCGCGGGGACAGTTGAAGCAATGTCCCTACGAGGACTGCGAAGCGCTGCAGGCGCCGAAGAGAGCGGTGGGAAAAGGCGAGTTGCGTCCGAAACCGTCCTCGCGAGGACTGTTGAAACAACGTCCTAACGAGGGCTGCGCAAGCTCCGCCGGGACGGCACCCCGGGTCGCCCTTCCTGGAGCTGGGAGATTATTTCCCGCGCGAGGGGGGCTTCGGCTTGAGGGTGAAGATCGGCAGGTTGAGGTCGAAGGGCGGCCCGTCGAAGGCCGCCTTGATGACGAGGCCCAGCAGCTCGGGATAGGAAATGCCGGCCCGCTTGGCCGCCCGGGCCAGGCCCATGTCGTTGTCCAGGCAGGGATTGCAATTGACTTCCAGGACGCGCGGCTCGCCGTCCTCGTCCAGCCGCATGTCGACGCGCCCGTAGCCCCAGCCTCCGATTGTCCGGAAGGCCTTGGCCGCCGTCTCCCCGATGCGCGCGGCCAGGCCGGGCTCGACCTTGGCCGGGCAGATGACCTTCGTCTTCTTGTACTCGACCGAGGTCGAGATCCACTTGGCGGCGTAGGACATGATGGGCGGGATGCTCTCCGGAAGGCCGGAGTAGTCCACCTCGGCCAGGGGCATGACCCGCAGGCGGCGGCCGCCGACGACGCCGACGTTGAATTCGCGGCCCGGCAGGAAGTGCTGGATGAGGACCGGCTGGTGGTAGTCGCGGATGACTTCCCGGACCTTCTCCCGGAGGGCTTTCTTGGTCTCGACCACCGACTGGCGGTCGAGGCCGATGCCGGCGTGCTCCTGGCCCGGGTGGACGATCAGCGGGAACTTCCAGCTGCGGCCATCGATCTGACGGACCCGCTCGATGAGAACGGTGTCGGGCGGAATGGGAATCTCGGCGCCCTTCAGCAGGCTGATGGCCATGAACTTGTCGCGGCTCAAGCCCAGGCTCAGAGCTGGCGATCCGGTCATGGGGAAGCCCAGCATGCGGATGAACGCGGCGACCCGCATCTCGTAGAGGGCCCCGTGAACGACGTCGTCGTACTGATTAAAGACGACGTCCGGCCGTATGCGGCGCAGCTTGCGCTGCAGCGCGGTCAGATCGTCGGACAGCGGAACGATGACCACGGAGTGGCCCAGCCGGCGGATGGCCCGGGCCATGTTCCGGATCATCTGGCGCAGATGGTCCTCGCTGCCGGTGTCGACGGGCTCGCCCGGCTGGGAATCGAGGAAGGCGTTATAGATAAGGGCCACGCGAAGGGATTTCATCGGGTGCCCTCCAACTCGATCAGCATTGTCTTCATCATATCGAAGGGGGAGGGGATGTGCAAGCCGCCCGCGGCTTGATACAATGCGCTCCGATGGATTTCCCGCGCGCTCTTATCTTCGACATGGACGGCCTGATGATCGATTCGGAGCGGCTCTATGTCGACTCGGAGAGGGAGATCGCGGCCTCCTTCGGGCGAAGCGTCAGCGACGAGACGCTGGGCCGGATGATGGGCCGCAAGCCGGTCGAAAGCCTGCGGATCTTCGTGGCGGAGACCGGTCTGCCCATCACGGCCGAGGAAGCCTTTGTGATGCGCAGCCGGATCATGCGGCGCAAGCTGCGGGACGACCTGCGGGCCATGCCGGGATTGGACCGCATTCTGACCCGCTTCCGGGGCCGCCTCAAGCTGGCCGTGGCCACCGGGGCCCAGTCGGAGTTCCTGCGCATCGTCATCGCCGGCCTGCGCCTGGAAGGCGTCTTCGACGTTCTGCAGGATTCCGACGGCGTCGCCGAGGGCAAGCCCGACCCGGCCATCTTTCTGGCCGCTTGCCGGAGGCTCGATCTTCCGCCCTCCGCCTGCGTGGTCCTGGAAGACTCCCAGAACGGCGTGGCCGCGGGGAGGCGGGCCGACTGCTATGTGATCGCCGTCCCCAATGAATTCACGCGAAGCCACGACTTCGGGCCGGCCGACTTCATCGCCTCCGGGCTGGACGAGGCGGCGGTCCATCTGGAGTCCCTGCTGAAAGCGGACGGCGGGGAAGCGCAGACCGCCCCCCGCTGACGGCGCCCGCGGCCCTCTTCGCATCCCGCTCGGTTCGCCTCTGGATCGATAAGCGAAAAATCTCAGCTCTTGACACGCCGGCCCTGTGTGCCAGGATAGAACTGTGAGAACTAAGAAAGTATTATCGGTATTAGAGCCTGAGAGAAAGGGCCCGGCCGATCCTCTCCGCGACAGGTGCATCGAGGCCGCCCGGGAGCTTTTTTCCGGTCCGGATTCAGCCGGGTGACCATGGACGAACTGGCCGCCCGCTTGGGTATCGGGAAGGCTACTCTCTACAAGGTCTTTTCGGGCAAGGAGGAAGTCCTTCTGGCCGTTGTCCGGCGGGTCGCCTCCGGGACCGTCAGCCGCATCCAGTCCTCCATGGCCGATCCGTCGGCAGGCTTCGTCGACCTCCTGCGGCGGGAGCCCTGGGTGCGCGACGTCTCCATCTTCGGCGTCAACCTCCACGTCGGGGTGGAGGAGGAAGGCGAGGGCCGGCGGCGCCTGGCGGCCCGTCTGGAGCAGGCCGGCATCCCGCTGCGGCGGGTCGACCGCATCGTCCCCTCGCTGGAGGACGTCTTCCTGCGTCGGATCGAGGAGTCGGGCCGCGAGGCCGGCCGATGAAGGGACCAGCCGCCTCCTCCCTCGCCTCCCTGCGCCCCCTCGTGCGCAAGGAGTTCCGCCAGATCCGGCGCGATCCGCGGACCCTGATCTTCCTCCTGGTCCTGCCGGGCTTCCTCCTGCTGATGTTCGGCTATGCCCTGAACTTCGACTTCAAGCACATCCCCCTGGCTGTCTGCGACCTGGACGGCACGCCGGCCAGCCGCGGCTTCATCGAGCGTCTGGCCGTGACGGAGTACTTCGACATCCGCTGGAGGCTGGACGATCCGCGCCGGGTCGACGGCCTCTTCGGACGCGACCAGGCCAGGGTCGCCGTCGTCGTGCCGGCCGGCTTCGCCGACGGCCTGGCCGCCGGGGAGGGTGCGGAGATCCAAGTGCTCCTCGACGGCACCAACTCGACCAGCGCCGGGACCGCGGCCGGCTATATCGCCTCCATCGTCCAGAGCGCCTCCATGCGCATGACCCTGCAGACCCTGGACGAACGGGGCTTCGGCGGCCTCAAGCTTCCCCTCGAAGCCGAGGTCCGGGTCTGGTACAACCCGGAGCTGCGCAGCGCCCTCTTCCTGGTGCCCGGGCTGATGGCCTTCATCCTGATGATCATCGTGGTCGTCTCGACGGCCTTCGCCGTGGTCCGGGAGAAGGAGCGGGGAACCATGGAGCAGATTCTGGTCTCGCCCGTCCGGCCCTTGGCCCTGATCGTCGGCAAGACCGTCCCCTATGCCCTGATCTCACTGCTGTCGGCCCATCTGGCCCTCGGCCTGGGCTATCTCCTGTTCGGCGTTCCCATCCGCGGCAGCTACCCGCTCCTGCTGCTGGCCATGGGGCTTTTCCTGCTGAGCGGTCTGGGCCAGGGGATCCTCATCTCGACCGTCACGCGGACCCAGCAGGTGGCTTTCATGCTCGCCATCCTGTCCACGTTCCTGCCGACCTTCATTCTGTCGGGCTTTGTTTTCCCCATCCGCAACAGGCCGGGCGTCATCCAAGCCTTGAGCGCCTTCATTCCGGCCCGCTATTTCCTATCGGCCCTGCGCAGCCTCATGATCAAGGGGGTCGGCCTGACCGCCTTCGCCGTTCTGACCATCGCCGTCAGCGCGGCCCGGCTGCGGCGCTCGTCGGGGGCGGAAGGCGAGGGGAGAAAGCGGCGATGAAAGCCATCCTGGCCATCCTGAAGAAGGAGTTCATCCATATCCGGCGCGATCCGCGGATGCTGCCGATCCTGTTCCTGGCCCCGATCATTCAGCTGCTCCTGCTCGGCTACGCCGTCAACCTGGATGTGCGGGACATCCCCACGGTGGTCTGCGACCAGGACCGGACGCCGCAGAGCCGGGACTACCTGGAAGCCTATTTCCAGTCCGGCTATTTCTCCCGCCGGGGGGATGTCGCGCGGGCCGGGATTCGCCCGGTGATCATCGATCCCAAAGTCCGGGTCTTTTACAATCCCGACCTCAAGAGCCGCAATTTCCTTGTCCCCGGCGTCCTGGGCCTGATCCTGATGATCATGACCATGATGCTGGCTTCAATGGGCATTGTCCGGGAGAAGGAAACCGGCACCCTGGAGCAGCTCATCGTCACCCCCATCCGCCCCGGCCAGCTGATCCTGGGCAAGCTCCTCCCGTTCCTGGTTATCGGGGTCATCGACGTCGTCCTGATCACCTCCCTGGTGGTATTCGCTTTTCGGGTGCCCTTCCGGGGCGGCGTCCTCACGCTGGGGGTGCAGAGCCTGCTGTTCATGCTGACGACCCTGGGGCTGGGTCTCCTGATCTCGACCTTCTCCCGCAATCAACAGCAGGCCATGCTGACGGCCGTCTTCTTCATGATCCCGATGATCCTGCTGTCGAACTTCGTCTTCCCGGTGGAGAACATGCCCGGCTTTTTCCGGGCCGTCACGGCTCTGGTGCCGATCAAGTGCTACTTCAGCGTCATCCGCGGCATCTTCCTGAAAGGCTCGGGCTGGGTGGAGCTGTGGGATGAGGCCGTCATCCTGGCCGTTTTCGGGGCGGCGATCCTGGGCTTGAGCGTGGCCCGCTTCCGCAAGCGCCTGGAGTGAGCGGCGCGGCCTCGCCGTCGGTCGAACACGATGCCGCCTTGCCGCCCCCGGAAAAGGGGAATGAGAAGGCGGGTGCTTATCAGCGGACGAGCAACCGCACCGGGCCGATCAGACCGGAGGGCGGCAGGGGCGTGTCGGGCTTGTAAGGGTTCCAGGCCGCCGATGCGACCCGCTTGTCTTGCGGGAGTGCGGCGTCGCCGATCAGGCGATTGAGCCAGAGGTTGGCGACTTCGATCTCCAAGGCATTCCGGCCCGGCTTCAGGCTGTCGCCCAGGTCGATTCGGTGAGGAGCGTGCCAGGACACCCCGAGATCGCGGCCGTTGAGCCTGACCCGGGCCATGACCTCGACCCGGCCGAGGTCCAGCACGGCTCGTTCCACGGCAAGCGGAGCTTCGAATTCCGCCGCGTAGGTCATGGTGCCGCTGTAATGGCGGATGTCCCCGTCGGTCCATCCGGAGAGATCGGTCAGGGACGGCAGGACGAGGCCGGCCGGAGCGCCCGGTCCCGCGGCGAAGCGGATGCGCCATGGCCCGGTGATCTCCAAGATCCGGTCGGGCGCCGGCCCGGCCTCCTCGGCCGGAGAAGCATCGCCGGCCGGCTGGAAGACCACGAAAACGGAGCCGTGGGCTTCGAGACGGAGCGGGAGCCGCGTCCGGCGGTCATCCAGGCTCGCGGCCGGCGGAGCTTTGCGGATTGTCCCCGAG
The DNA here is from genome assembly GCA_002383325.1 of Candidatus Aminicenantes bacterium UBA4085. Classification (GTDB taxonomy): domain Bacteria; phylum Acidobacteriota; class Aminicenantia; order Aminicenantales; family UBA4085; genus UBA4085. The sequence goes on along the minus strand of DFYJ01000005.1, from coordinate 43,198 downwards.
ACCGGGTCCCAGAGAGAGGCCGTCTTGCCCGCGACGCGGAAGACGCCGTCCGTCTCGACCGCTTCGTCGGCGGGATTGGAGACGAAATAGATGTCGACTTCCCCGTCCCGGCGGTGGAGGAAGCGTAAGTCCTGAGCCGACTCGAAATCCGGCGGCACGCCCATGCCGGCCAGGATGCGCGAGGCCAAACCGTAGTCGGAGTACTGGGGGATGGCGGGATCGGACTTGGGATTGGGGATCGGTTGAGGCGTCTCGAACACCCTGCCCTTGGCAAGCTTGCGTCCGGCGGGGGATGCGTCTTCCCGTACCGGTTCGGCTCCCCAAACAGCTCCGGCCAGACTTCTGACGAGGGCATCCGAATCGGGGTATCCCGAAAGGCCTAGGGCCGCCGCGGGCCGGGGTCCGATGATCGTCGCCCCGGCCTCGGCCAGGGAGCGAATCTTGCCCAGAAGGCCCGGCGTCATCGTCTCGCGCTCCGGGAGGACGAGAACGGCGTAGCCGGCGCCGTCGGGAAAGACGATGCGGCCGTCCTTGACGGAAGCGCGCTCGAGGAGCGACTCCGGGGCGCAGCCGTCGAATTGGTACTCCCGGCGGTCCTGGACAGGCCTGGGGCCGCGCAAGGCCGACGGCGGCGGGACAAAGACCTGGGGCGCGCCTTCCGGGGCCAGGTAGAGGATATCGGCCACGGGCAGCCCGCGGCGCAGCAGGAACTGGCATCGGGCCAGGTAGACGTTCCAATCCCGCGACAGGTCCCACCAGGTTTGGGTCCGCTCATAGTGGACGCCGTAGGGTCCCATGGTCATCCCCGGCGCCTGGTCCATCCGCGGCTGATGGGCGTAGCGGTGGAAGACCAGACGGTTGATCCCGGCGGCGAGAGCCCAGTCGGCCTGATCCTTCATGGCTCCGGGATGAAGCCGCCAGGCCTCCCTGTCGTCGGCGGTGAAGGACTCGGCCCCGACGATTTTGCGGCCCTGGGTGTGGCCGATGGAGACGGCTTCGTAGATGCTGTAGGATGTGTCGTAGCCGAAGCCTCGGGCCCAGAATTCGCCCATGGGCACGTCGGCCGGGCCGCCCAGGGTCAGGTCGGCGCAGGGATTCATGTCATACGGCTCGACCGACAGGCCGAAGCCGTCCGCGCGGCCCAGCTCCTTGAGCCGGATTACGTGATTCTCGAGGACCAGCTCCTGCCCCGTCAGCCGCAGGTCCCAGAGGAAGCGATCAGTGATCTCCGGGCTGTCCACGATGCGGCCCGTCCAGGCCGGCAGGAAGGGCAGGGGATCGTAGCCGCGGCGCCGCCGGAACTGCTCCCGGAAATCGCCCGTCCAGTTCTGGGCCCCCATCTCCCAGCTGTCGATGTGGAGCATGGTCCAGCCCGTTCTGCGGTCCCTGGAACGCGGGCCGACTTCTTTTAAGAGGCTGCCGACGTAGTCCCGGTAATGGGCTTCCAGCGCGGCGGGATCGAACTTGTCGCATTCCAGGCCCAGGCCGGGCAAGGGCGCCGGCCGGGTGTTGGCCCCTGTGCTGACGCGGCCGAAGCGCAGGACGGTCCAAGCTCCCGGGGGAGCGTCCCAAACCAGCCGTCCCTGCGCGTCCATGCGGCCCGTGAGATCCATGACCCGGTCACGCGGGATGACCTCGTGAGCCTGCGCCTCGGTGTGCGAGGCTGGCGCCGGAAGGAAGGGTTTGACGTTGGCAACGGACGAGTAAGGATGTCGCAGGAAGAGGGCTTTCTCGTCGATATCGGCGATGCGGGCGCTTCCGGGCACCCGGGGCACGGCCAGGACCACGACGTCCTCGTAGTAAGCCTCCCGGGCCTCGTCCAGGGCCTTCGGCACGGCCCCGCCGAAATAGCGCGGCCTCGGCTTGGCCTGCGGCAGGACGATATCGGCCCGGGCGGGACCGTCGACTTCGGCTGCCGAGGCGACCAGATGCTGCATGGACTCGCCGGGCTCGACCCAGGGGCCGCCGCTGCCGGTCCAGCCGGGGCCGGCATTGAGGGTGATCTCCAGGCCCAGGCGCTCGGCCTCCTCGACCGCGTGCTTGAACAGGGCCCGCCAGGCCGGGCTCATGAACTCGACCGGTCCCCGCGGAATGCCGACATCGACCTCCAGCAGGACCGCCCCGCCGATCCCGGCCCGTTTCATGGCCTCCAGGTCGGCGGTGATCCCCTCGCGGCTGGAGTTGCCGTCCATGATGAACCAGTAAACCCAGGGCCGGGCTTCGTCGGGCGGGACGCGGAAGCCTTCCTCGAGCCCGCGGCGGCCGGAAGCGGCGGAGGCCGGGGCTTGCGAGCGGTCGGCGGAGGCTAAGCCTATAAGGGTCAGACAGGCGGCGAAGATCGTTATCGTGCGGCGGCGATTCATGGGCGGCCTAGAAAATCCGGTAGGTCCCGTCCCGCATGATCTCCTCCCGAGTCCCATCGGGGCCGATGAGCACGACCGATCGGACGGCGACTCGCGGCTGGCTCTGGGGGATGTAAATGCGGTCGAGGTGGATGACCTCGGAAGGCGAGGAGAAATCCTTGGGGCCGACCGCCCCTCCGAAGTGATCGCTGCGGCCGAAGGCGATGTGCAGACCCAGCTTTTCATCCAGCAGAATCTCCCCGACCGGCTCCAAACCGAAGTCGGCCAGGACGCCGAAGCCGAGCTCGGCTATGTTGCCGTAGGCGGGCTCGCGCCGCAGATGGTCGGCCTCTTCCGAAGCGGCCGGCTCCTCGCCGGCGACGGCGACAGCCCGGTTGGCGACGATGGTGAAAAAGACCAGGCCGCGGCCCGTGTCCACGGGCAGGCTGCCGAAGCTGCGGCTGGCGTCTTGCGGCCCGCCCTCGAAGGGAACGATGTAGGCTTCTCCGGAGGGCAGGTTGCCGGCGGCGGCGGCTTCCGGGAAGCGCCCGGTCGAGGCGTGAGCGGGACGATGGCGCAGATCGAGGGCCAGGATATGAGGCCGGCCGTCCGCTTCCAGCAGGATCTCGGCCCCGGCCGCGTCGTCCAGCCGCCGCTTCAGCGCCCCGACCCGCTCGGCCACCAGCCCATAATCGATGCGCAGAGCCGGGACCATGGAGGAAGCGAAGCCGGGCATGGTGGCGGCCCGGAAGCCGAAACGCTTGGCCGCGTTCTTCAGCGGAGCGGTGGTCGAATACTCCGTCGGGGCCAGGTAAAGCTGGTAGGAGGCGAAGACTTCCTCGAAGGAGATGGGCCGTCCCGCAGCGGGCAGTCCGTCCGCGGCTTCAGGGAGAGGTCCCTCGATCAGCACGGCCCCGGCCGGCAGATCGGCATTGTTCGAGCCGACGTCGGCGTAGGCGACGAGATCGACGGCGTCCAAGCCGAGCTCGGACGCTCCGTCCCGCAGGGCTTGGGCCCAGGCGGCGGCCATCTCCCGGCGTTCCCGCCAGGGGGGATTATCCCCGGCCGGATCGCGCGGAACATCCACCAGCATGGCCAGCTTCCGGTCGCCGGAGAAGGGCGGAAAGACCGACCGGACCAATCCAACCAGGTCGTCCGCCGTCAGGATATGCGCCGCCGCTGCTCGTTCGCTCATGGGATCCTCCCGGGAGCCCCACTATAGACTCCGTCCGAAGCCGGGGTCAAGAGGAGTGAATCTTGATTTTATTCGGGCTTTGGGTGTTACAATGACGCCAGCGCTCCCGGACTTGGGACCGGGGACGCCATGTCCGCGCCGCCGGCCGAGCGGCGCCAGGAGGACCCGTGAGCAAGAAATCCGTCAGGATTCACATTCTGCTTGTCGTCCTGATCGTCCTGGCCGCCGTAGTGACCGCGTCGATCCGGGGGAAAGTCATGCCTGATCAAGCCAAGGAAGACCGGCCGGCCCTGTGGGCCCAGGTGGCCAAGGCCGAAAAGGACGGTCTGCCCCAGACCGCCATCGACCTGCTGAAGCGGATCTACGTTGCGGCAGGCGCGGACAACATGCCGGCCGAAGCCCTGCGGGCCCTGACCCGCCAGCTCATCCTGGAGGGGACCATCGAGGGCAACCAGCCCGGGCCCCGTCTGGCCCGTCTGGGGGAGGAAATCGGCCGGGCGCCCGGTTCCTTGCGGCCGATGCTCCAGCTCGTCCAGGCCCGCTGGTATTGGAGCTACTTCTCCCGCAACCGCTGGCGGTTCATGAGCCGGGAAGCCACCGAGGGTGTCGATGACAAGGACTTCACCACCTGGGACCTGCCGCGGCTCCTCAAAGCCGTCGACCGGCTCTACCAGGACATCCTCAAAGAGGCCGACAGCCTCAAGAAGACGCCGATCTCGGCCTTCAACGGATTCCTGACGCCCGGCGATCAGCCGCCCGCGCGCCGTCCGACGCTCTACGACTTCGCCGCCTTCGAAGCCCTGAATTTCTACACCTCGGGCGAGCAGGCCGCGGCCCGGCCCGAGGAAGCCTTCGAGATCGACGCCGACTCCGATGCCCTGGCTCCGGCCGCCCAGTTCCTCAAATACAAGCCGGAGACGGCGGATCAGGAGGCCCCGGCCCTGCGGGCTCTGCGCATCTACCAGGACCTGCTGGCCTTTCATCGGGGCGATGCCGCCGGGGATGTGCCGTTCGACATCGACCTGCAACGGCTGGACTATGTCCGGTCCGCGGCCGGCGATTCCGCTCGTGGGCGCTATATCGAGCGCCTAAGGGAGCTGGCCGAGTCCCACCCGGCTTCGGAGCTGCAGTCTTCCGCCCTGGCCCGCTGGGCCGCGGCGGTGGAGGAGGGCGGCGATTCCGTTCAGGCTTTGGCCCTGGCCAAGCGGGGGGCCGAGGTCCATCCCAAGTCCGGCGGCGCGGCCAATTGCCGGGTGCTGGCGGCCCGCATCACCGCCCGCGAGTTCGACGTTCGGGCCGAAGGAGCCGTGCTTCCCGACAGGCCGGCCCGGCTCGTCGCGGAATACCGCAATGTGACCAAGCTCCATTTCCGGGCCGTGCGCGAGGATTTCGCCGAATTGCTGAGGGGCAGGGCAGCCGAGCGCCTTTTCTGGCAAAGCGAAGAGGCCGCGGCCGAGACGCTGAAGCGCAAGCCCGACGCGGCCTGGACGGCCGTCCTGAAGCCGACCGCGGACTACAAGACCCGCCGGGCCTTGGTCGAGATGCCCGCTCTCAAACCGGGATTCTACCGCCTTCTGGTCAGCCTCGATCCTGGTTTCGCCTCCAAGCCGAACAAGATTCAGACGGCCTCCTTCTGGGTTTCCACCCTCGGCTTAGCCGCGGGCTCAGCCGGGGCCTTCCCCGAAGGCCTGATCGTCCGAGCCGGTTCGGGCGAGCCTGTGACCGGAGCGGCCATGACCGTCTACGAGTGGAATTACGACAAGAGCGACCTGATTCGGATCGGGGATCTCCGCTCCGACGCCCAGGGCGCTGTCAGCCTGAAGACCGCCGAAACCCATCGCAACCGCGTCTATCACATCCGGACCGCGGACGGCGGCGAGCTGGCCGAGACCCAGATGGCGCGCAGTTACGAGTCGAGCGAGCGGGCGGCCTCCCGGACGATCTTCTTCACCGATCGGGCCATCTACCGGCCCGGCCAGACGATCTTCTTCAAAGGCCTCTGCCTGTCGGTCGATCAGGCCGGCAACGACTACCGCATCCTGCCCGGACGGGCCGTGCGGGTGCTGCTGCGGGACGCGAACCGCGAGGAAGTCGCCGCCCTGAACCTGACCAGCAACGGCTTCGGCTCGTTCAGCGGCTCTTTCACCGCCCCCGCCGACCGGCTGACCGGAGCCATGACTCTTCAGGCCGGGGACCCGGCCGGCCAAGCGGAGATCCGGGTGGAGGAGTACAAACGGCCGAAATTCGAGGTCAAGCTGGACGTCCCCGAGCGGGAGTTCAAGCTGGGCGAAGCCGTCGAGATGCCCGGCACCGCCATGACCTACGCCGGCGCCCCGGTCGACGGGGCCGCGGTCAAGTACCGTGTCGTTCGCGAAGTCCGCTATCCCTGGTGGTGGTACCGATGGGGCCGCGGGGGGGGAGAGTCGCAGGAGATCGCCCATGGATCCCTGACTTCGGATGTCGAGGGGAAGTTCACCGTCCGTTTCCCGGCTAAGCCCGACGCCTCGGTTCCCGCGGATCCGGGAACGGTCTTCACCTTCGCCGTCAGCGTCGACGTCACCGATGGGACGGGAGAAACGCGCAGCGACGAAGGCCGAGTCCGGGTGGGCTACGCCTCGCTGGAAGCTTCGCTGACCGGGGCCGATTGGCAGGAGAAAGGCCGGCCCGTCATCCTGAAGGCCTCGATCTCGACCCTCAACGGCAAGCGCGCCGCGGCCAAGGGGATCCTGGAGGTCTATCCGCTGATCGGCCCCGACCGGCCCGAGCCCTATGACCTGATCGGCGAGAACGAAGTCCTGGCGTCCGAGGCCGGGGCCAAGGGCCCTGACTCGGGCTTCGTCCGGACCGCTGAGTGGCGAAAATGGCCGTCCGGCCGAATGGCCGCCCGGAAAGACTTCCGGACCTCGTCCGGCGAGGGCCCCGATGCCGAGGTCTCCTTCGATCTCCCGCCCGGCGCCTACCAGGCCCGGCTGAAGACCGCGGACAAGCAAGGGGCGGCGGTCGAGACCCGTTTCGCTTTCTTGGTCCTGGATCCTTCGGGGCCGGCCTTCCCGGTCAAGATCCCGTTCCATGCCGCTTCGCATTCCGATATCGTGGAAGTGGGCCAGGAATACGCCCTTCACTGGGGGACGGGCTACGAGAAGGGGCCGGTGCTGGTCGACGTCTACCAGAACGGACGCCGTCTCGAGCGGAGCTGGCTGCCGGCCGATCGGACCCAGGGCGTCTTCCGGATGAAGGCGGCCGAGGCGCACCGCGGCGGCTTCACCGTCGTCCTGACCATGGTCAAGGACAACCGGCTCTGCCGGGAGGTCAAACGGGTCCACGTGCCCTGGTCGGATAAGCGTTTGAGCCTGAGCTGGAAGACCTTCCGCTCCAAGCTGAGGCCGGGCCAGGACGAGACCTGGTCGGTCGAGATCAAGGGGCCTCGAGCCGAAGCCGCCGCGGCCGAGATGGTCGCCTCGCTCTACGATGCTTCGCTGGACGTCTTCGTCGGCCACGGCTTTCCGGGTCTCGGCGGCATCTTCCGCCATGACACGACCTCGCTGAGCTCGGGCTACAGCAACCGCCGCCTGGATCTGCGCGACTTCACCGACAGCCTGAACAAGCTCCCCTCGGGTTGGAATCCGGTCTACGTCCGGTTCCCCGAAGACATCACGGAGCGGCTGTTCGGCTACGACTATCCCTCCTCGCTCAAGTCGATGGCCGTCGAGACGATGGCGGAGGATAGGGAGATGGCCAGGACCGGACCGCCGCCGGCGCCGCAGGCCGCTCCCGCCATGGCCGGCGGAGTCCCGGGCGGCGTCGTGGGCGGAATCGCGGCTTTCGACGGCGGGTGCAAGAAGCCGGCCGAAGTGGATCTGTCCGCGGTGAAGGCCCGGGCCAACCTGTCCGAGACGGCCTTCTTCTATCCCCACCTCCTGGCGGACAAGCAGGGCGTCGTGACCATCGAGTTCAAGATCCCCGAAGCCTTGACCCGCTGGAGGCTGCTGGGCTTCGCCCACGACAAGAGCCTGCGCAGCGGGGCCATCGAGGGTGAGGCTGTGACCCAGAAGGAAGTCATGGTCCAGCCTAATCCGCCGCGCTTCCTGCGCGAAGGAGACGGGCTCGAATTCACGGTCAAGGTCACCAACATGACCGAGCAGGAGCAGTCCGGCGCGGTGGAGCTGGCCTTCTTTGATCCGCTGACCGATGCTCCGCTCGACGCGTCCCTGTCCAATGCCTCCCGCCGGCAGGCCTTCGCTATTCCAGCCAAGCAGTCGCGCTCCTTCGCCTGGCCGATTAAGGTCTCCGACGGACTGGAGACGATCGGCTACAAGGCGGTGGCCTCGTCGGGCGCCTTCTCGGACGGCGAGGAGGGCCTTCTGCCCGTCCTCAGCCGCCGGATCATGGTCCGTGAGTCCCTGCCGCTGTGGATCTCGGAGCCGGGCGAAAAGGCCTTCACCTTCGACAAGCTGGCCGCCTCGGGCGGGTCCGACAGCCTGCGCCACCTGGGGCTGACCGTGCAGATGGCCTCTCATCCGGCCTGGTACGCCGTCCAAGCCCTGCCCTACCTCATGGAATTTCCCTACGAGTGCTCGGAGCAGGTCTTCAACCGGCTCTATGCCAACAGCCTGGCCGCCCGCATCGCCTCCTCCGACCCGAAGATCCGCAAGGTCTTCGACCGCTGGAAGGGCACCCCGGCCTTGACCTCCAACCTGGAGAAGAACCAGGACCTCAAGAGCGTCCTCCTGCAGGAGTCGCCCTGGATGGCGGAGGCCAAGAGCGAGACTCAGGCCAAGCGGAATATCGGGCTCCTTTTCGATGAGAACACCCTGGCCGCGGGGCTTCGGTCGGCCTATGGCAAGCTGGAGACGATGCAGCTGCGCGACGGCTCCTGGCCCTGGTTCCCGGGCGGGCGCGGCGACAGCTACATCACCCTCTATCTTCTGACCGGCTTCGGCCGCCTGCGCAAGCTCGGCGTCACGAACGTCCCCCAGGACCTAGCCCTCAAGGCTGTCGGCCACCTGGACGCCTGGATCGACGAGGTCTACAAGGAGATCCTTAAGGACAAGACCCAGGGCGAGGACAATCTCGACCCGACCGTGGCGATGTACCTTTATGGCCGAAGCTTCTTTCTCAGGGACAAGCCGATCCCGGAAGACTCGGACAAGGCGGTGAAGTATTTCCTGGCCCAGGGGGCCAAGTATTGGCTGCAGCTCGGCAGCCGGCAGAGCCAGGCCCACCTGGCCATCGGGCTGAAGCGCTTCGGCGACGCCGAGACTCCGGCCAAGATCATGCGCTCCATGAAGGAGCGCAGCAAAGTCGACCCGGAGCTGGGCCGCTACTGGGCCGACACCGAGGGCGGCTGGTGGTGGCACCGGGCCCCGATCGAGACCCAGGCCATGATGGTCGAGGCCTTCGACGAGGTTATGGGCGACGCGAAGGCGGTCGAGGAGTGCAAGATCTGGCTGCTGAAGCAGAAGCAGACCCAGGACTGGAAGACGACCAAGGCCACGGCCGACGCGGTCTATGCTCTGATCCTCAAAGGCACTTCGCTGCTGGCTTCCGACGCCTTGGTCGAAGTCCGGCTGGGCGGGGAGACCGTCAAGCCGGAGTCCGTGGAAGCCGGCACCGGCTTCTATGAAAAGCGCTACGCGCCGGGCGAGATCAAGGCGGCCATGGGCCGGGTCGCGATCAAGAAGACCGACGCCGGGATCGCCTGGGGCGGAGTCCACTGGCAGTACTTGGAGGACATCTCCAAGATCACCCCGCACGCCCAGAATCCGCTGACCTTGAAGAAGACCCTGTTCGTCAAGCGGGCCTCGGCTCGGGGACCGGTCATCGAGCCGGTGAAGGGGGATTTGGCGGTGGGCGACACGGTCGTCGTCCGGATCGAGCTGCGGACCGACCGGGACCTGGAATACGTCCATATGAAGGATCACCGGGGGAGCGGGCTGGAGCCGATCCATGTGCTCTCGGGATATCGATTCCAGGACGGCCTGGCCTACTACGAGTCGACCAAGGATACGGCCAGCCACTTTTTCATCGACTACCTGCCCAAGGGGACCTACGTCTTCGAATACCCGCTGCGGGTCGTCCATCGCGGGGCCTACCAGAACGGGATGGCTCACATCGAGTGCATGTACGCGCCGGAATTCAACAGTCACTCCGGGAGCGTGGGGCTGGTTGTTAAATAGGGGTACAGTATACGTAATTCCCTATTTTTCAAGAGAGGGGCCGCACAGGACAAGGAGGCCAATTTCGGGCGCAAAACAGGGACGGAAAAGCAAGGCGCGCCCGATCCGCCGTATCCGCGAGACAGGGCCGTTCGAGAAATAGGGATTTACGTATACTGTACCCCTATTTTGTCGCCGCCGCTTCGCTTTATGAGATCGACGACCTTGTCCTCGTCGATGTCGATGCCGAGTCCCGGCCCCGTCGGGACATGGGCTATGCCGTTTTCGATCCGCAGCGGAGTCTTGAGGACATCGGCGGCCAGGAACTGAGGCCCGTTCAGGGCGGCCGGCTTGACCAGCCCGAACGCGCCGTAGAGCGCCAGTGAGGCGGCCAGGGAGATGTCGGGGTCGGTCAGGCCGCTGCCCAGCCACATCAGGCCATGCTCGCGGCAGATCTCGATCTGCCGCTTGTCCGAGACAAGGCCTCCGCAGCGGGCCGGCTTGGCCGCGATGCCGTCGAGCATACCCAGCCGGATGAACTCTTCCAGGTCGGCGGGGGAGACCACGCCCTCGTCCATGAGGATGGGCAGGGCGCCCTGCTTTTTAAGAGCCTGGTAGCCTGCGATGCGATTCGGTCTAAGGGGAGACTCCAGGACGTCTACGCCCGCATCGGCCAGGCGGGGCGCGGCCCGAAGCGCGGTCTCGGGATCATAGCCGCCGTTCGCGTCGGCCCAGAGAAAGCCCCGCGGGGCGGCCTTGCGGACAATCCGGGCCAGGCCGACATCGAATTCCGGGTCGGGGCCGACCTTAATGTTGAAATGGGCGTAGCCGCGCTTGCGGCCCTCTGCGATGACAGCCTCGGCATCGCCGACCGCCTTGACGTTGACCGTCCAGGACAGGGTCAAGCGGCCGCCTTCGGGCAAGCCCCATAGGCGGGCCAGCGGGATGCCTCGCCGTCTCCCGGCCAGATCGTGGAGGGCGATATCCAGTCCGGCCCGGGTGATGGGCAAGCCGGTCGAAAAGCCGCCCGCCACGGCCTTATCCAAGGCGTCATGGGCAACCGCGAAGTCGTCAGCGTCCAGCCCGATCAAGGCCGGGGCGAAATAGACGCGCAAGGCAGAGACCGCGCCTTCCCAGGTCTCGTCGCTCCAAGTCGACAAGGGAACCGACTGCCCCCAGCCGACGGCGCCGTCATCCGCCGTCATCTTGATGATGACCGCCGGCCGGCCCGTGCGGCCGCCGGGCCCGGTGAAGAACTTGAAATACCCGGCTACGGGATAGAGGACGGGAAAGAGCTCGATCCTGGCGATGCGGGCGGGGGATGGCCCCGAAGTTTTTCCGAATCGCGCCGCTCCCGCCAGCCCGGTCAGGACCAAGCCCGATTTCAGGAAAGCCCGCCGGTCCATTACTTCCACCGGCCGTCGAGATAACTCTTGTATCTCTCCGCCACCCGTCCGGCCTTGACGTCTCCGGAGTGGACCAGCACCCCGACCCGCTGGCGAAGGGTCATGCCGGGCGCCAGGATGAAGGGCTTGCCGCTGAGGGCGTCCGGGCGCCGCGGCCCGAAGCATCCGTATTCGCGGGTCAGCCAGCGGTGATCGAAGCCGTCAGGATGTTGAAAGACGGCCACGCCGGCCGTCTCACTCTCGACAGTATGGGAATAGTCCATCCACTTGGCTGATTGGAGATTGGTCGCCTCTTGGCCCGCGGCGCCGCTGTCCGATACAAGCTTCCCGCCGCCCTCGCCGCTCCAGCGCGTCTGCAGGCGGAGATAAGGCCAGGCGTAATGGACGTCGTCGCTGCGGAACTCGACCTCACCGCCGACCGGGGCCAGGACGAATTCCAGGTCCATGAGATACTCGCCGCCGCCCAGGGCGTGGACGATGAGCCGGCGCGTCTCTTGCAAAAGCGCCGTCCCTCCATCCATCTCCCAGCTAAGCTCGGCCTCGATCTCGGCCCGACTTCCGGCGGCTTCGAGCCGGGTGAAGCGAACGTGCCGGATGCGGTCGCGGAACGGCGGTTTGTAGGTTTTGGGATCGGTCGGCTGCTCGACCCCGGAATACAGGGCGTTGTAGAAGCTGGCCTCGCGCCCTCCGGGCCGGCGGACCGTGTCGGCGAACCAAAAGGACCGGTGATGCGGGTAGGGCTCCGTCTGTTGGACGAGAAGGTTTCGCCCGCCCGGCGTCGCCAGGGGCCAATAATGGGGCAGGTCAAGCCCGGCGCCGTACTGGTAGACGAAGGCCTCCCGCCCTCCGATTAAAACGCGCAGCAGGCCGGCCTTCCCGTCGTTGTCCAGGTTGATGCGATCCGTGGGGGAAGGGCGGAGGGCCGACGTTCCCCCCCCCGCGGCGGTGGATGATGCCAGGGGCATCCCGGACCTGGAGAGGAAGGATGAAGGACCGGCTTCCGACGGTTCAGCCGGGCCGGGAAGCCCGGACAGAGCCAAGGCGGCGATGACAGCGAGCAGTCGCCGGCGCATGGCGGGCGGCCTCAGAGCGTCCAGGGGGCGCGGTGCGGCACGTCGAGCCAGCCGTCGGCCTCGGCGTCGCCGATGAACCTCTCCGCCGACGGATCCCAGTGCAGGCGGCGTCCCAGCTTCATGGCGATGTGGGTCAGAACGCAGATGGTGTTGGAACGGTGCCCGACTTCGACCGGGGCGATGGGATCCCGCCGCGTCCGCACGGCTTCCAGGAAGTTCTTCATGTGGTTGCCGCTGACCGGGAGCTTGACCCCGTCCGCCCCGACCTTGGCCTTGAGGATCTCCGGGTCGGAGGCCTGGACCTTGCCGCGGTCGGCGTAGACCCAGCCCGCGTCGCCTTCGAAACGGACGCCGGCCTCGCCGCTTTCCATGATCATCCTGACCCCGTCGGCGAAGACCGCTTCGCCCTTGAAGCCGGTGTGGACGTCGAACAGGCCGCGGTCGGGGAACTCGCCCTTGGCTTCGATCTCGACCGGCCCGGTCTCATCGGTGCCATGGCCCCACTGGGCGCTGTCGATCATGTGCGAGCCCCAGCCGGTGATCATGCCCCGGCTGTAGCGCTCGATCTGCAGCCAGCCCGGCCGATCCAGGCTCCCGACCGGGTGGACCCGGTCGACGGCGTAGGGCATCTCCGCCGCGGGCCCCTGCCAGGCGTTGTAGTCCAGGAATCGCGGCACGGGCCCGGTCTTGGGGTCGCCCGTCCCCTGGTCGGTCGGCAGGAGAACTTGGATCGTATGGAGCTTGCCGATGCGGCCGTTGCGGACGGCCTCCGCGGCGATCCGGAAGTAGACCGAGGATCGCTGCTGGGAGCCGACTTGCAGGATGCGCTCGTGCCTGCGCACGGCCTCCACCAGCTTGCGGCCCTCGGCGATGGTGTAGGTCATCGGCTTCTCGAGGTAAATGTCTTTTCCGGCCGCGGCCGCGGCTGCGGCGTGACAGGCGTGCCAGTGATCGGGCGTGACGATCAGGACGCCGTCGATGTCGGGCCTGGCCAGCAGCTCGAGGAAGTCGGCGTAGACGGCGATGCCTTCATAGCTGGCCTGTTTGAGCTCGGCGGCGTAGATTCTCTCCGCCTCCCACTGGGCGTTGTCCCGCCGATGGGCGTCGACATCGCAGACCGCCACGACCCGTGCTCCGGCCTCCAGGCCGCGGTAGATGAGCTCCTTCATGTCGCCCGACCCCTGTCGGCCGACGCCGATGCAGCCGAAGGCCAGGGTATCGCCGGGGCGGAAGCGCCTCGAGACGACTCGGGAGGGGACGATCGCCGGCCCCGTAGCGGGCTGGAGGGCCCGCAGGGGACGGGCGATCAGGGCTGGAGCGGTCAGGGCCGCGGCCTGGATGAACCTGCGGCGGGAAAGGCAGGATAGCTTGGGCATGTCATGCTCCCGATAGGGGGTGAAATGATCGGGTTCAAACTATCACAACCGCCCGCCGAGAGACAAATGCCGTCAGAGGCGCCAGAGATACGAGGCCTTAAAGAAGAATCCCCGCTTCGTCTCCAGGAACCGGTCCGCCTCGCGGTACTCGCCCTCCATCCACTCCAGCCTCTCGTAGAACGAGCCGTAGCCGAGGTGGATGACCGTGCCGGGTATGTAAGTGAAGGAGGCCAGGAAGTCGGTCAGCAAGGTCTTCTTGTAAGTGTTCGACTCGACGATGGCCCGGAAGAAGAGATACTTGTTGACTTGATAGGTCAGGCGGGCCCGGTAGATGTTGTAGTCGTAGACCTTCTCTCTGGTCGCATCATGGAACAGATCGGAGTAGGACCAGGCCAGAGTCAGGTTGAGGTTCTCGGTCGGCTGGCAGATGCCGGTCAAAGTGGCTCGGGTGCCGTATCCCTGGAAGGGATCGGCCACATAGCGGATGGCCTGGCCCGTCCGGATGTTGCCTTGGATCCTGATCCTCTTGGTCAGCTGGGAGCGGCCGCTCAGAGTGAATCCGCTGGTGTCGAAGCGGCGGCCGAGGAAGATCTCGTTCGCCTTGACCCAGATGCCGGTCAGGGTGGAGTTGCCCTTGAGGACGAGCGTGAAGCCGAGGCCGGCTTGGGTCTCGGTCAGCCCGCTGTCGTGGTCGCGCAGCACGATCAGGCTGGCCACCGGGGAGATCCGCCGGAACCAGGGCGACTTGGTGTAGAAGCGGGGCATGACGTTGGTCACGAAGCTGGTCAGCCCGGTCCGGGTCAGGTAGCCGGTTTCAGCCTCGAATCCCGATGACATGTCGTGGAAAGAGGCGTCCAGGCCCAGCTTGCTGGAGTCGTAGGCGTACTCGAGGCTGATCGCCCGGCCCTTGCTCCAGCCGGCTGCCTCTTCGGGCCGGGTGAACGAGCCCAAAGCGTGGAAGCTGAGCATGGAGGCCTGGCTCAACCGGATCTGGCCGTCGGGTCCGGCCACCCGGTTGGTCCGGCCGTCCTGGCTCCTTTCGGTGAAGAAGAGCCCCAGGTACCCGTCCTGGCTGGTCGTCCGGCGATAGCGGAGGATGGCGAACCGGGCGTCAGGGGCGTCCGCGTCGCCCGTGCTCGAGGAGGGCGAGGCGTCAACGGCGAAGATCGAGGCGATGGTATCGTTGCGGCCGATCTTGCCGCTGAGCTTGAATCCGGCCTTGGGATCGACGATGGTCCGGGTATAGACAACCGCTTGCAGAGGGCTGGTCAGCACGGCTCCGACGTTGAAGGCCTCGCTGCCCTCCAGGAAGAAGGGGCGCTTCTCGGCGTAGAAGAGGCCATAGCGGAGGTTGGCGTCGACCTGCCCGGCGTCGGCCTCGACCTGGCTGAAGTCGGGATTGATCGCGGCGTCCAGGACCAGGCTGGGGGTGAGGCCCAGCTTGCCGGTCAGGCTGAGCTCCCCGGAGTCCTGGCTCTTCTGCAGAGCGCCCGCGTCATGGACATAGCCCCGGCCGTAGGTGAAGGCCGGCAGAACCTCCAGCAGGATGTAGCGCTTGAGGCCGAAGAACTCCATGGGCGCCATCTGCGGCAGAAAGGCGTAGCCCCGCTTGGGATCGAGAGGGGGGTAGGAGCCGTGCTCCTGGCGGCGGTTGATCGTCCGTTCGAAGAAGATCGACATTTCGGTCCGCTCCCCCTGGGCGAAGCGGATGCTCTTGAGGGGAATGCCGATCTCGACCGTGTAGCCTTGTTCGTCGATGCGGCCGGCGCTCCACCAGACCATGTCGACGCTGAAATCTTCCTTGTTGCTGGCGTAGCGGCTGTCGCCCTGAATGCCCAGAGGATTGACGTAGAAGGCGTACAGCGACTGTTGATCGTTGAAAGAGTCCAAATTGATGCAGACGAAGTCGTCGCTGAAGACGTCGTCGCGGCGGGAGACGGCGGCCTTGATCTTGTCGGGCTGGCCGTCGAAGCAGCGAAAGGCGAAGTAGAGGTTCTCCCGGTCGTAGGCGAAATAGGCGATGGTCTTCTCGGGCTGTTTCTTGCCGAACTCGGGGATGAAAGTCTCGAAATCGGTGACCGACGGCGCGGCGGCCCAGACCGGGTCGTCCAGGCGGGCGTCGATGACCGGGGGCTTATCGGTCTTGAGCGGCTTGAGCAGGACCCGCTCGGGCGCGACAGCTCCCGCCGGCTTCACAGCCGCCTCCATCAGGGAGGGGAGAGCGGGGGAGAGGGCCAGCAGGAGGGTGGCGGCGACTGGAAGCGGGTGTCTCATGCGGTATACGACTCCTGCCGATAAATACGGTCATCATACTCAAAATGTTGCTCGGCGCCATGTAAATAATTCCCTCCCATCTTCGGGGCCTTCGACCCGGCCTTTGTCCCTGCGGCATGGAGTTTTCACGCCCTTTTTCCCGCCTCTCCACTCGGCGCCCCAGCCGGGACGTCGCTTCAACGGTTCCCGCCAGGGCGGTTTCGCCGTCAGCTGAACACCGGGCTGCCTCACCATTCCCCGGAGATGGGAGTAAAATCGTATTGATCGAGGTCGGCGATAAGGCTATTATGGCCGGGATTATCCGCGGCCCGGCCCGCGGGGAATGAGGTGGACGTGACGCCCGTGAACGGAAATGCGCAGATCCCGGCCCTGGCGGCCGGGTTGAACCGGCTGGCCCGCAACCTGTGGTGGTCCTGGAACCCCCCGGCCCAGGCCCTCTTCAAGGAGCTCTCGTCGAGGTGCTGGGAAAACCTCCGCCACAACCCTGTCGCCGTGCTGCACGAGGTTTCGGCCGCGGAGCTTCGCGTCCGCCTGCTCGATCCGGTCTTCGCCGCCAAGGTCCGGGCCGTCCTGGCCGAGTTCGAGGCCTATCTCAAGAGCGAGAAGACCTGGGGCCGGGCCAATGCGCCCGAGCTCCTGGAGCGTCCGGTGGCCTACTTCAGCGCCGAGTTCGGCTTCCACGAATCCCTGCCGATCGGGGCGGGAGGGCTGGGAATCCTGTCCGCCGACCACGCCAAGTCGGCCAGCGACCTGGGGCTGGGCTTTGTCGGCGTGGGCCTTTTCTACCGGGAGGGTTACTTTACCCAGACGGTCGATCCCGTGAATTGGCAGGTCGAGACCTACACCCCGCTCCTGCCCCGCCATCTTCCGTTGGAAGCGGTGCTGGATGAGCAGGGCGAGCCGGTGATCTGCCACCTGCCCATCGCTGAGGCCAAGGTCTGCTTTCGGGCCTGGCGGGCCGCCGTGGGCCGCATCAGCGTCTACCTGCTCGACACGGACTTGCCCGAGAACGAGCCTCTCTACCGCGACCTGACCCGGCGCCTCTACGGCGGGGACAATACCATCCGGATCATGCAGGAGCTCCTGCTCGGGATCGGCGGTCTGCGGCTGCTGCGGGCCCTGGGCATCGACCCGTCGGTCTTCCATATGAACGAAGGCCACGCCGCCTTTCTGACCCTGGAGCTCCTGCGTGAAAAGACGGCCTCCGGCCTTCCCTTCGACACGGCTTGGGAAGCCGTGCGCGCGGAGTGTGTCTTCACCACCCATACGCCGGTCGAAGCCGGCCATGACCGCTTCAGTCCCGATCTCCTGGAATATGCGGCTTCGCGGTTCATCAAATCGATCCCCGGCGGCCGAGAGCGGATCCTGGGCCTCGGGCGCGTCCGCCCCGAGGAAGGCAGGGAGCCCTTCTGCATGACCGTCCTGGCCCTCAAGGGCTCGCGGGCGGCCAACGGAGTCTCGGAGCTTCACGGCCGGGTCAGCCGGGCCATGTGGAAAGGCTTATGGCCGGACCGGGCCGAGGCCGATGTGCCGATCGGCCATATCACCAACGGAGTCCATGCGGCCTCTTGGCTGAACGGGACGACCTACCGCTTCTGGTCGCGCCGGGCCGGCGGGGACTGGGCGGCCCGGGTGGAGGACCCGGCCTTCTGGGCCCGGGTGGAGGACCCGGCCTTCGTCTCGGACGAGGAGCTGTGGGCCTTCCGCTACGAGCTGCGGCGCAAGCTGATCGAGTTCTGCCGCAAGCGCACGCTCCTCCAGGGCCGCGGCCTCAACCCCAGGGATTTCATGGTCTCCGAAACCCTGTTCAGCCCGGATGCCCTGACCGTAGGATTCGCCCGCCGCTTCGCTACTTACAAGCGGGCTTCCCTGATCTTCCGCCATTTCGACGCCATCGTGGCCTTGGCCAAGGACGCTCAGAGGCCGGTCCAGTTCGTCTTCGCCGGCAAAGCCCACCCGCGTGACGACGAGGGCAAGCGCCTGATCCAGCACATCATCCACCTCAGCGAGCACACGGCGCTCAAGGGCTCGCTGATCTTCCTCGAGGACTTCGACGTCCAGGTGGCCCGCCGTATGGTCTCGGGCTGCGATGTGTGGCTCAACAATCCGCGGCGTCCGCTGGAGGCGTCCGGCACTTCGGGCCAGAAATGCGGCGTGCACGGCTGCCTCAACCTGAGCATTCTGGACGGCTGGTGGCGGGAGGCTTTCGACGGAACGAACGGCTTTGCCATCGGTCCGGACTCCCACCCGGACAACATCGAGGAACAGGATAGGATCGATGCCGAGAACCTCTTTAAGGTCCTATCCGAGAAGGTTGTGCCGGCCTTCTACGAGCGGGACGCCTCGGGGCTGCCGCGCCGCTGGCTGGGCATGATCCGCCGGGCCGCATCCACCCTCGTGCCCTGCTACGACACCCGGCGCATGGTTCAGGAATACGCCACTCAATACTACCTGCCTCGCTGAGTACTCAGCTTGCGAGATTCCGCCCTTGGCCGGCACACCCGGCCCGTTGGGTATTCCCGGAGATTTGAAAATGACCGTCTCCAGGATAGGGGCGGGGAGCAAAAAAACCCTTCTCCGAAGCGTATAACTAGTGTGATTAGTTATACAACGAAAATAATAGTTGACAAACTAAAGTCTTAGGTTTATATTAGGAGCGCCATGAAAGAGCTGACCAAGGCCGAGGAACAGATCATGCAGGTCCTTTGGAACCTGGAGAAGGGCTTCGTCAAAGACGTCATCGAGAAGCTGCCCGAACCGAAGCCCGCCTACAATACCGTTTCCACGATCGTCCGCATTCTGGAAAAGAAGAAGTTCGTCGGCCACAAGGCCTACGGCAAGACCCACGAGTACTTTCCCTTGGTCGGCCGCGACGAGTACAAGAAGAAGTTCGTCCGCTCCTTCGTTCGCCGCTTTTTCGGCGACTCCTTCCCCGAGATGGTCTCCTTCTTCGCCGGCGGGAGGGACATGAGCCTGGAGGAGCTGGAGAACGTCCGCCGCCTCCTGGACGAGGAGATCGAGCGGCAGAGAGGAGGACGCCCGTGACCGCTTTCCTGCTCTTCGCCGCCAAGGCCGCCCTGGGCTTATCCCTCTTCTACGCCGTCTATGTCCTGGGCCTTCGCAACGAGACGCACTTCCGCCTCAACCGGGCCTACCTGGTCGGGGCCCTGGTCCTGTCCTTTCTCATCCCCGCCTTCCCGGTCACCTCACCCTTCCGAACCGCCCCGTCCGTGTTGGATCTGGCCTCGCTGCCCTCCGGCCCCTTGCCGGTCCGCGGCCTCGGGCTTCTCGACGTCCTGGCCGCAGTCTACGCGGTGGGGGCCCTGGCCTTCCTGCTCCGCTTCGCCCTCCAGCTGGCCCGGCTGGCCGCCGTTGTCCGCCGAGGAGGCATCCACCGCCGGGGCGGCTCCCGGATCGTGGCGGTGGGGGAGTCCTTCGCTCCCTTTTCCTTCCTCGGCTTTGTCTTCATCAACGAGCAAGGCCTGGAGCCCGGCGACCTGAGCCGGATTCTGGCTCACGAGCGGGTGCATATCCGCCAGCTCCATTCGCTGGATCTCCTGGCGACGGAGCTGGCCACGATCGTCCTCTGGTTCAATCCCCTGGTGGGAGCCTTTAAAAAATCGCTACAAGAGACTCACGAGTACCTGGCCGACGCCGGCGTCATTGCGCAGGGCTTCGGCGGCGCCGGGTACCGGCGGCTCGTCTTCGAGCAGCACGTGGGCGCCCGGCTGTTTGGAGTGGGGAACAGCTTCAAGCAGTCGCAAATAAAAAGGAGACTTTCGATGATGTCCAAGAACCCGTCCGCCGGCGGCTCCCGGTGGAAATGCCTGCTGGCCGTCCCCGCGGCCCTGGCCCTAATCGCCTTGTTCGCCGTCCCTCAGCTCGCCTCCTCGGCGACGCCCGCCGGCCAGGACAAGCCCGGCCCGGCCGCGGTGAACAAGGTTTCTCAAGAGAAGGCCGCCCAGGCCATCGACGAGCTGAACAAGCTGAGTCAGATGGAAGCCGAGCTCAAGGCGGCCTACAAGGGGGCCGCCGATGAGGCGGCCCGGGTCGAGATCAAGGCCAAGCTGGAGAAGAAGCTCCAGGGGCTCAAAAAGAAGGCCATGGCTCTGCAGGCCGCTGGCGGCGCCCCGGTGATGGTCAAAAAAACGGCCCTGCCTCCGCTCGAGGAGATCAAGGCCAAGCTGCAGACGCTGCAGGAGAAGGAGACCGACGTCCGGGCCTCGCTTGACAAGGCCGACAGCCCGGAGAAGCGGAATGAGCTGAAGAAGAGCCTCCAGATGATCCTGGAGAAGCAGGAGCAACTGAAGCAGATGGCCGTCGAGGCCCAAGCCAAGGAGGCTAAGGCCGGCAAGTAAGCCCTCGCCGCGCAGCCCTTCCAGCCCTGTCCCGGCCGGCGGCCCAAGCCGCCGGGCCGCGGCGGGGCTTTTCTATGTCCGGCGCCGGCTGAGAGCCAAGTAATCGTCGAGGGTGTTGATGTTGTCCAGGCGGACTTCGGCCGGCAAAGGCACGCTGCGGACGCGGACACGGTCGAGAAGCTTCAGGATCGAGCGTTCGCCCGCCGCCAAAAGGCTCCATGCGGCGGGCAGGACCGAGCGGCGATAGACCGCGAAAAGAGGCTCGTGCAGGCTATCCCCCGACCGCGGCAGGACCATATCGTATCCTTCGGCCTGATCGAGCAGAGAGGCGGCGAAGCGAAGGTCGGGACGGGGTATGTCGCAGGCCATGACCAGCGCCAGGTCGTTGGAGATGCGCTCCAGGCATGAGGCAAGGCCCATGAGCGGCCCCTGTCCCGGCTCCCTGTCGGCGATCACCGTGCGGCCCAGGACGCCGTAATCGCCGCTTCGCGCGGCCCCGATGACGATCTCGTCAAAGAGATCTTCCAGGCGATCGACAATGCGGGCGATGAGCGGCCGTCCCTCGACGTCGAGGAGGGCCTTGTCCCGTCCCATGCGCCGGCTGTCGCCTCCGGCCAGGACTACGGCCGAGGCCGGCGGCCGAAGGCACCAGACTCCGTCAATGAAGCGGCAGCTCTCCGGGGACAGATCCCCGTCCCGGCCGTCGAAGTGGCCGACCCTATCGGCGGAAGGGAGCAGCTCCAGGAAGGAATCCTTGACGTCCGCCGCATCCGCCCCGCGGAGCAGGACGAAGAGCCCGGGCTTCAGGGTCCGCCGCAGCGAGCCTCCTTCGGCTACGACGCATGTCCCCGCGGGGATGCGCGCCCAAAGCTCGGCCGCGGCGGCTTCCAGCCGGTCGCGCCGGGCGCGGAGCCAGTAGACTTTTTGGGCTCCGGCCAGCCGCATGCGGCCGGTATCGGTCTCTTGGGAAGGCGTTCTCTCTTCGTCGATCAGAAAGGGTTCGCATGGTTCTCCCTCCGAGACAGGGAACCGAGGAGCGCCGTCCAGGGGCTCGCCCGGCTCCGGCAGGGGAGTGAGCTTGACTCCCACGACCTCCCTCCGGTCCGCGCAACGGCGGATGATCCGGGCGGCGAAGGATGTCTTTCCGGCCTTGCGGGCCGCCGAGCCGATGAGCAGGGTGTCGGGCCGGTCGAGCATGGGAGGATATTCTAGCACGGGCGGCCGTTGCGCGGCCGACCGGGCCTGTGCTATCGTGCCGCCAACGTCCGGCCGGACGGAGTCCTGCCGGGCCGCCAAGCAGAACCAGGGAAGACCGCCCGGCGGTCTTCGCAGAGGAGACCCATGAGCGGAATCCTGGACAAGGAGCGGACGATCGCCGGGCCCGGGTTCAACCGCTGGCTCGTTCCCCCGGCCGCTTTGGCCATTCACCTGTCCATCGGCATGGCCTACGGCTTCAGCGTCTTTTGGCTGCCCTTGAGCCGCGCCATCGGCATCACGGCCGCGGCCCCGGGCGACTGGAAGATCAGCACCCTGGGCTGGATGTACACGCTGTTCTTCGTCTTTTTGGGCTCCTCGGCCGCGGTCTTCGGGCGCTGGCTGGAGCGCAACGGCCCCCGCAAGGCGGGAGTCGCGGCGGCTTTCTGCTGGGGCGGCGGATTCTTCATCTCGGCCCTCGGCGTCGTCACCCATCAGATCGTTCTCCTCTGGATCGGCTCCGGGGTCATCGGCGGCTGCGGCTTGGGTCTGGGCTACATCTCGCCTGTCTCGACCTTGATCAAGTGGTTTCCCGATAAGCGGGGCATGGCCACCGGCATGGCCATCATGGGCTTCGGCGGCGGGGCCATGATCGGCGCCCCTCTGGCCGACCGGCTGATGAAGGCCTATGCTACGCCGGCCTCGGTCGGCGTCTGGCAGACCTTCCTGACGCTCGGGATCATCTACTTCACGGCCATGATGATCGGCGCTTTCCTGTACCGCATCCCGGCTCCAGGCTGGGCGCCGCACGGCTGGACTCCGCCTCCCCCCAAGAAGGCCGCCATGATCACCCACGGCCAGGTCCATGTCAGCGCCGTCCACAAGACGCCCCAATTCTGGCTGCTTTGGGCCGTGCTCTGCCTCAACGTCAGCGCCGGCATCGGCGTCATCGGCATGGCTTCGCCCATGCTGCAGGAGATCTTCGGCGGCCGTCTGATCGGGCAGTCCGGTCCGCTCGCGGCGCTGTCCACCGCGGACAAGCTGCGCATCGCCTCGATCGGAGCGGGCTTCGCCGGGCTGTTGAGCCTGTTCAACATCGCCGGCCGCATTTTCTGGGCCTCGCTCTCGGACTATATCGGCCGCAAGCGGACGTACGCGATCTTCTTCGGCCTCGGCCTGGCGCTCTACGCGACCGTGCCGTTCGCCGGCCGCATCAGCTCGCCGGCCCTGTTCGTAGCCCTGTTTTGCCTGATCCTGACCATGTACGGCGGAGGCTTCGCCACCATCCCGGCCTATCTGGCCGACCTCTTCGGCACTCAGTTCGTGGGGGCCATCCACGGCCGTCTGCTGACCGCCTGGTCCACGGCCGGCATCCTGGGCCCCGTTCTGGTCAACTACATCCGGGAGCTCCAGATCGGCCGCGGCGTCGCCCCCGAGGCGTCCTACAACACGACCATGATGATCCTGGCCGCCCTCCTGGCGCTCGGCTTTCTGGCCAATCTCCTGGTCCGGCCCGTTGCCTCGAGCCGTTTCATGAGCGAGGCCGAGCTGGCCAAGGAGCGGAAGCTGGGGCATGAGCCGGGGAAAGAGGAGGCGATGAGGCCCGTCGCGGCGTCGCCCAGTCGAGCCTCCTGGGCAGCCGTCGCCGCGGCCTGGACGGGAATCGGAATTCCCCTGGCCTGGGGAATTTGGAAGACGGTCGAGAAGGCCCTGTCGCTGTTCCGTTGAGGCCGGCGGCTCAGCCGGCCTGCTTGATCGACAGAGAGATCCGCTTCAGGGGCTGGTCCACCGAGAGGACCTTGACCTTAACCACCTGGCCGACCTTGACCGCCTGGCGGGGATCGCGGACAAACTTCTCGGCCAGCTCGGAGACGTGGACCAGGCCGTCCTGGTGGACGCCGATGTCGACGAAGGCCCCGAAGTTGGCCACGTTGGAGACGACCCCTTCCAGGATCATGCCGGCCGTCAGGTCTTTGATGTCCTTGACGCCCTCGGGGAAGGAGGCATAGTGGAAGGCCGCCCGGGGATCGCGGCCGGGCTTCTCCAGCTCGCGCAGGATATCGACGATCGTCGGCAGTCCGGCCTCCTCGGAGACGAACGGCTTGGGATCGATCTTGCGCAGGAGGGCCGTGTTGCCGATCATGTCGCCGACGGTCGTCTGGAGGTCCTGGGCCATCCGCTCGACCAGACCATAGCGCTCGGGGTGGACGGTTGAGGCATCCAGGGGATTGGGGGCGCCGGGGATGCGCAGGAAGCCGGCCGCCTGCTCGAAGGTCTTCTCGCCCAGGCCCTTGATCTCCCGCAGCTCCGTTCGCGCGGCATAGGGGCCCTTTTCGTTGCGGCGCCTGATGACCGCCTCGGCCGTCGTCTTGTTGAGGCCCGAGACGTGGCGGAGCAGCTCCTCGGAGGCCAGGTTGAGATCGACGCCCACGGCGTTGACGCAGCTCTCGACGACCTCGTCCAGGGCCGTCTTCAGCCCGCCCTGGTCCACATCGTGCTGGTACTGACCGACACCGATCGAGCGCGGCTCGATCTTGACCAGCTCGGCCAGGGGATCCTGCAGGCGGCGGGCGATGGAGATGGCTCCCCGTACGGTGATGTCATGCTTGGGAAACTCGCGGACCGCGGCCTCGGAGGCGCTGTAGACGCTGGCGCCCGCTTCGTTGACCACGACGATGGCCGGCCGACGGGCTTCCGGCAGCTCGTCCAGGGCTTCGCGGATGAACTGCACGGTCTCCCGTCCGGCCGTTCCGTTGCCCACGGCGATATAGGCGATGCCGTGTTCGGCGACCATCTTCAGCAGGGTCAGCTTGGCTCCGTCGGTGTCGTTGCGCGGCTCGTTGGGGAAGACCGCGGCGTGCTCGACCAGCTTGCCGGTGGCGTCCGCCACGGCCAGCTTGCAGCCGGTGCGGAAGCCGGGGTCCACGCCCAGGACGGGCTTGCGTCCGGCCGGCGGCGACATGAGAAGATCCTTGAGGTTGGCCCCAAAGACTTGGAAGGCCTCTTTCTCGGCTTTCTCGATCAGGGCCTGGCGGATCTCGGTCTCGACGGCCGGCGCCAGGAGCCGTCCCAGGGCGTCGATGACGGTCTCGACCAGGCGGGGGGCCGCCGCGCTGCGGGGATGGCGGACGAAGCGGTAAACCAGGCTGCGGACGGTCTTCTCCTGGGGCAAGTCCAGCTTGACCGCCAGGACCTTCTCTCTCTCGCCCCTCAGCATGGCCAGGATGCGGTGAGAGGCCAGGGTGGAGACTTTTTCCCTGTAGTCGTGGTACATCTCGTACTTGGTCTTCTTGTCGGCGTAGCCCTTGCGGACCGCGGAGACGAGGATGCCGTCCTCGAAGGCCATGGCCCGCAAGCCCTTGCGGGCTTCGGCGTCGTCGGACCACTCCTCGGCCAGGATGTCGCAGGCTCCGGCCAGGGCGGCTTCGACGGTCTCGAGGCCTTTCTCCGGATTGAGATATTTCTCAGCCTCGGCGTTGAGATCCGCCTCGGGCTCGGTCAGTCCGTCGAGCCAGCGGGCCAGGGGCTCCAGCCCGGCCTCCCGGGCCTTGGAGGCGCGGGTGGCCCGCTTGGGCTTGTACGGAAGATAGAGGTCTTCCAGCTCGGTCTTATCGGCCGTCTCGGCGATGCGGGCTTCCAGCTCCGGGGTCAGCTGGCCCTGTTCCCGGATGGAAGCGAGAATCGTCTCCTTGCGGGCTTCCAGCTCCTTGAAGTAGCCGAAGCGGTGATCGAGGTTCCGGAGCTTGGTCTCATCCAGGCCGCCCGTCCGCTCTTTGCGGTAGCGGGCGATGAAGGGGACGGTCGCTCCCTCGTCGAACAGAGCCAGGGCGGCCGCGACCTGATCGGCGCCCAGATGAAATTCCTTGACCAAGCGTTCCGAGATTTGCACGTCGGTACGTCCTTTTTATTCGATTCGGGCAAAAATCATACCACAAGCGGGGGCCGGGATGAAAAGCCGCCCGGTCAGTGGAGCGTGTCGATCGTGCGGCTCTCCTCGCAGACGGGCGATTCCGGAAGCAGGATGGCCAGGACGATGCTGCCGGCGACGAGCCCGGCCAGCCCCAGGAGCGATGTGGTCATCGAGCCGGTGGCCTTGTCCTTCAGCGCGTCCATGCCCAGGATGAAAGCGATGCCCGAGACCTGCCCGGCCACGAGCAGCAGGCTGTTGGAGGTCCCCTCAGGCGCGGGATGGGTGATCTCCGCGGCATACTGGAAGCCGATGGGACCGGCACTAAGGAGGAAGAACCCGACGAAGAATCCGGACAGCATGGCCAGCCGCGGATCGACCGCGAAGGTCAGGCCCAGGAGGCTGGGCAGGAGGCCGCTCACCGCCAGGATGATGAACGGCTTGCGGCGCCGCAGCTTGTCGGACAGCAGGGGGATGATCACCGCGCCGATGACTCCGCCGATGAGCATCAGGCCGCCGGTCAGGCCGGCCTGGGCGATGGTGAAACCCCTTGGGCGGACGATGTCCTCGATCCAGGTCGAGACGCTGTTGAACAGGCCCAGCCCGATGAAGAAGATGGCCAGCAGGAAGAGGAAGTCGCGGCGCTTGATCATCGATTTCAGGCCGTCGAACATGAGGGCCCGCTCGTCCCGTCCGGCCGGCGTCGGCGGGCGGTCGCGGGCCAGGAGAAGGAAGAGAACAGCGGCAGCCGCGGAGGCGATGCCGTAGATCGTCAGCATCCGGGCCATGCCGACCCGGACGAGCAGAGCGGGAGAGAGGAGCATCGCCGCCAGGGGGCCGAGGTAGAGGGCCAGGGTGCCCAGGCCGGAGGCGGTGGCCCGCTCCTTGGCCGGGAACCAGCGCGCGGCCAGGGTGGTGATGGCTCCCAGGACGAAGGGCTGGCCGACGGCCAGCCCGATCTGGCAGAGGAAGACGGCGGTGAAGCTCGAGGCCAGGAGCCCCCGGGCCAGTCCGAAGACGCCCGTCAGGACGGCTCCGATGCCGACCGCGGTCTTGAAGCCCAAGGTATCGATGACCCAGGCCGAGGGAATGACGATGAGGATATACACGACCATGAAGACCATCGACAACAGGCCGATCATGAGATCGGACTTGCCGAAGAACTTGGCCGCCTCGCGGGTGACGGGGGCGAAGCTGATCCACAGGACCTGGGTCATGGCCGCCAGGAAGACGAAGGCGGCCAGGACGACCCAGCGATATCCGTAGACCTTGGGGTTGCGTTCGTTCATGGGTTTCTCCTTATCCTTACTGCCGCTTCGGCGGGGCCGGTGGAGGCGGCGGGTTCAGATTCTTCCAATTCAGCAGGGCGTTGGTGACCAGGGCGAAGGAGCCGTGGGTCTGGTGACGCCACATGGGATTGAACGCGAACAGGAGGGCGTGGCCCGAGCCGAGCGCCGCGTCCACCAGCGCCGGGGACCCGGCCAACTCCTCGCCGCCGGCCAGGCCGCCGGAGATCAACAGGTCGGCCGTCGAGCGGGTGAACTGGAGGATCGTCCGGGGCCGGGGGACGGACGACGGGGCCAGTCGAGGATCGGGAGCCGGGGCCGGCTGGATCTTGCGGAACTCCTCGACGGCTTTCCTGCCCAGATCCAGCGGACGCCCCTGGGGGATATCGGGATCCTTGAGTCCCCCGCGGCCGGAGGGACGCCCGGTCGGCGCGGCGACGCGGGTGCCGGGAGTCGGGCCGCTGCCCAGCCCGAAAACAGGAGCCTGGCTGAAGTAGACGCCGATCGATTCGTCGTAGCCGTAGACGATCGGGCTGGATTTGTCGGATAGGTCGGCCTTGAAGACCGAGCCGCCGGCGATCAGGTTGGGGGTCGTCCGGACGGCGATGCCCGGCGCGAATCCGAAGTGGATCGGCAGGATGGAGCTGTTGGTCAGGGTGACGAGAAGGCCGCCTTCCTTGATGAAGTCGCGCAGATGCAGGACCCCCTCCAGCTCCAGGCCGCCGCGGATATCGTCGCTGGAGTCCAGGACCCCGATGTTGGGCGTCGCGGGGGTCTTCTTCCAGGCCGTCGGCTTGTCGGCGATCACCCCGTTGACCAGGCTCATGGCGTCGCCCGAGGAAGGCCCGATGAGAATCGCGTCCCATTTGTCGCGCAGGCGGGCGTTATCCCGCACGGCATGGACCGAGACGTAGTCATAGGGGACGCCCAGCTCGTCCAGGGCGGCTCGGACCCAGCCTTCGTTTTGGGTGCTCTGCCAGGTGTGGACCAGGGCGATGCGGGGCGGGACCATCTCGTGAGCGGGCACGGCCGGGCCGGCGGCCGCCGCGACCACCGGGAGGCCGAATTCCCGGGCGGCCGCATCGAGGGCCGCTTCCAGGCCGCTCCCGTTCTCGGAAGGCTTGAGGATGAAGGTCCCGGCGTTGAACTTGCGGCCTTCGGCCTCGAAGGATTTTTCCGCGGCTTGGATCCTCAGGTCCTTGAGCCGGAAGCGCAGGGAAGCCAGGCCGTTGTCACCATTGTGGTTGATGAGATAGGCCGCCGCGGAGGCCCCGCCGGCCGGCCGGATGATGCCGCCCGCGGGCTTGACCGGTCCGGCGGCGAGGCTCATCGGCGCGGAGAGGACGGCCGCGTCCGCGATCCGGACGGTCTGGACGTTGAACAGCGGGCCCAGCTGCCAGCCGACATCGTCGTAGGGGCGTCCGTCGTTGGTGTCGAAGTACTGCTTGTCGAGCAGCATATCGGCCATGCGCGAGTAGGGCTGGTCCATGCGCACGACATAGGAGCCGGCCGGGTACTCGGTCTCGCCGATCTTGAAGGATTTATCGGCCTTGTGGATCTCCACGCCCTGGCCCTGCAGCAGCCGCAGGAGGCGGGCCTGCAGGCCGGGTCGAGGGTCGGTGGCGGGCAGGATGTAGGCGGCCGGCCCCTCGGCCCGGGCCTTGGCCACGGAACGCTTGCTCTTGAGCCAGAAATTCTCCAGGAAGCGGGCTTTGTTCACGGCCACGTTGTTCATGGCCACCAGCAGCGCGCTCTGCTGGAGGTTGACGTTGTTGCGGATGGACCAGACGGCCTGGGCCAAGGGCGGATTGGGCTTGTACCAGGTCCGGTTGGTCGAGTTGCCGACAATCCGCGTCGAGCCGTCGCCGGCGCCCTGGGTCTCGTAGAAGCGGCCGATGGCGTTGTGGCCGTTGGCGGCGTAGAAGGCGTAGTTGGGCGCCCAGCCGTCGTAGAATGTGTGGCTCCAGACGCCCGGCACGCCCTCCCGGGTCAGGGCGTCGATCTCGTGGTAGGCCATCTGGTGCCACTCGTCGATGACGATGGGATCGAGCCAGGCGTTGTAGGGGCCCGAGCCGGTCGAGATGTAGAGGTGGCCGGCCGACTCGTGCAGGTCATGCATGACCTGGGGATGGTAGTCCAGAGCCGTCTTGAGGATGTTGCGGGTCAGAACCAGGGCCTGGCCAATGTTGTCCCGGTTGTTGTCGTGGGCCACGTACTTGCCCCAGTAGAGCAGACGGTTGGTGACGGCCGTCTTGGGATCCTTGCGCGGGGCCATGGCGATGTCGACGTACTTGTCGCGGCCGTCGACTTCGAGGATGGGCGTGATCAGGACGATGGAGTTTTCGCGGATGGCCTTGATGAACGGCGTCTCGTCCACGGCTAGGCGGTAGGCCAGCTCCATGAGCATCTCCACGGATCCCGTCTCGGACGAGTGCATCCCGCCGGTGGCCCAGTAGAACGGCTTGGCTTTGGCCATGAGCGCGGCGGCCTCGGCCTCGGTCGTCCGGCGCGGGTCGGCCAGCCGGGCGGTCATCGCCTTGTAGCGGTCAAGGCCGCGGATGGACGACTCGTCGCCGATGGCGGCCACGATCCAGTCCCGGCCCTCCTCGGTCTTGTCCATGCGGAAGACTTTGACCCGGGGCGAGGCCTTGTCCAGGGCGTCGAAGTATTTGTAGACCTCGTGCGAGTAGGACAGGACGTTGGGCGCCCCGGCGATATGGCCGAGGACTTCCAGAGGGGAGGGAACGCCTTTCCCGGCCGGCAGGTAGTCGATCCACTTGGTCAGGAAGGCCTTCTCGGTGGTCAGCTCGCGGATTTTCTTGGTGTACTCCTGGTGGATGCCCTGCGGAAGGGCGATGGTAGCAAGGATCAGGATGGCCAGGGCGAGCGTCCAGGCGCGGCGGGGCTGCGGCATGATGTTCCTCCGGAGGGGCGTCACGATGCCGCTAACGTTAGTGATTTTGCCGGAAAGCGTCAAGCCGCGAGAGAAGGGGCGACCCTTCACAATTCCCGAATTCCGGAGGGTATGTCCTGCCGGGGAGTTGGGAAGTCAGGCCGGGCGTTCCCGAATCACCGCTTTACAGATATTTGCCGCCGATGTAATCGCTGAGCTGGTTGATCAGAGTCTCCTTCTCGGAGATGATCGACTTGACGACATCGCCGATGGAGACCAGGCCGGCGAACTTGCCCTCGTCGCAGACCGGCAGGTGCCGGACGTGCTTTCCGGTCATCAGAACCATGCACTCCTCGACCGTGTTGGAGGGTTTGACATAGTACATCTTGTCGGTCGGGGTCATGATCTCTTGGACCGCCGTCTCCTTGGACGTCTTGCCCAGCAGGATGATCTTGCGGGCATAGTCGCGCTCGGTCATGATGCCGGCCACCCCGCCTTTGTCATCCATGACCATCAGGGCTCCGATCTGCTTCTCGCTCATGAGCTTGAGAGCGTCGAAGACCTTGGCCTTGGGGGAAATCGACCAGACGGCGGAGCCCTTTTCGCTCAGCAGATCCTTGACTGTCTTCATGCGGCTTCTCCCTTTACGTACCTTATTCAACCTATCGGCTTGCTGGGCTCATTCTAGCGCCAGTTCGGCCCGATATCAAGCCGCCTAATTGGGGGACACCATACATAACTCCCGAACTATTTGTTGACGCCCGCGATGCTGAATTCGGGAATTATGTAGGGTATCCAGCCATTGACTGCCGCAATCTACGGCATTGATGGTCCGGCAGCTATGCCGTGTGTCTTTCTTCCTCTTGGATATGAGCGCAGCAAAGCCTGCCCCCCATCGTATTTGAGAATGTCAACGAAAAGTTCGGGAGTTATGNNTATGTATGGTGTCCCCCAATTATTTCGGGTTTCCGACTTCGAGGCGAAGCCGGATGGTCTCGAAAGGCGCCAGCGAGAGCCGGCCGGCCAGGTCCTTGCCCCGGCTGCCGTCGGGATCGCTGAGGAAGACGCGGGCACCGGCCGGAAGGGGGAGGCGGGCCTCGACGGTCTCCTCGGAAGCATTGTAGACGCGGACCAGCCAGGCGCTCTCCCCGGGCCCGGGCCGAAGCGAGGTGGCCACGACACCGGGCGGCAGGGTCAAGGGAATGGGGGCGCCGGCGGATTCGAGAGCCGCCGCTCCTTCTGCCGCTAGGAGAGGTTGTTCGGCGTCCAACCCGATCCGTTTAACCGCCTCGAGTCCTTCCCCCTCATGAGGCTCGACGATGTAGCGCAGCTCGATCCTGCCCTCCTGGTCGGCCTTGTAGTTCGTGTGCCAGTAGTTGTTCATGGCATAGGAGAAAACCGCTTGGGTCGGCTCCAGGGCTGTCCGCCAGATGCGACCGCCCCGCTCGTCCTTCGACTCATCGGTCATGTCCCCCGCCTCGGCCAGCGGTGCGTCCAGGGTGACCCAGGCCACGCCCCATTCGCCGTTCGAGATATAGGCCGCGTTCTGGGGGCAGAAGAAATCGAGGCACGATCCGGCGATGATGTCCCGCGACGGATCGATCCATCCCCAGCCCAGGTCGAAGCGGAGCTTCCCGCCCGGAACGTGGAAGGGGAAGCCGAAGTGGACCGCTTCCTTGTCCCGGACCATGGCCTTGTCCAAGTCGTTGATGATCTCCAGCCGGCTCGATCCCGCCGTCAGCCGGTATTCTCGGCGGAGGCCCCTGCTCCCGGGCGCTTCCGACTCGANNCGAGGCCACCAGCGGGCCGCTCTCGCCGACGGAGATTCTTCCCGGTCCGGGTCCAAGCGCCTGGCGCGGATCGAGGCCGGGCACGTAGTGATAGGAATTCAGGCCGGGCCGGGCGGACGCGTCAACCAATTCCTCCCCGCCGCGCTCAAGCCAGTGCAGGCCGCGGACCGTCCCCGATACGGGATCGATCTCGGCTTCGATCTTGCCGTTGCCGAGGACCGCGCCGGCGGCGCCCGGAACCGCCGAGGCAAGCGTCGTCCCCGCCGGGATTTGTTCGGGCGTTCCCGTGACGACCGCGTAGGCTCTCCCGCCGAAGGCGGGCACCGCGGCCGCCAGGATGGCCAGCCTGCCGTTTTTAAGACGCTGCGAGGGAACGGTCCTCCCCTCGGCATCGATCACCCGGTCGCCGCGGCCCGCTTGGTCCGCGGGAACAAGGACCACGCCCGTCCTCACCCAAGAGAGGGTGTTGAAGACACGGAAGCGTCCTGGGACGTCAGACGCGGCTCCCTCAACTTCTTTTCCATCTCGTGCCAAAGCGGCCTCCAGCAGCTCCCGCGAGCGCTTGTCGGCCTCCAAGGCGAAAGCCTGCTTATGGGCCCATTGCGACTTGGCGTTTTCGCCGTCCGGATCGCTGACCGAGTCGGCAGCTCCCCAGGTGTGCTCGTCCCAGAGAAGGGCCTGGCGCCAAGCGTCCTGGAAGGCGGTCTCCGGATAGCCCTTGGGATCGAGCATGGACCAGAGAGTCTCAGCCTGCAGGAGCCGGACGACCGACCGCCGGTTCATGGCCGTCTCGCGGGCCGACGAGCCCGCTCCATCTTCCCAGTACGGCGTGAAGTCGCCCCGCACTTGCGGCAAGCCCGCTCCGTAGCGCTTTTCGAAAGCCCGGAACATCTCTCCCGCGGTGGCGATGGCCAGCTTGGGCGAGACGTGCCGCTCGTTCCAGCGCCGCACGATATCGGGCAGGGCGGGGTCCGGGGGGCCGTTGTCGCCGCCGATGGTGTAACGGACCTGGACCGTCTCGTAGGGATAGCCCTTGTCCTCCAGCTCGCGGCAGTAGTCGTAGATCTTCTGACTCTTGTCCTCGGTCAGCTGACCCATGTTCAGGCCGTGGAACCAGGAGTAGCCGCGGCCGGCCATCCAGAAGAGGATCTTTTCCCGGCCGGAGGGTGAGACCCAGTAGAACGGCTTGTCGCCCCAGGCCCTGAGCGCGCCGCCGATGCGGTCGCCTCCGTCGGGGTGGGTCGGCATGTAGTTGGGTCCGGAGGAGAAGTATTTGACTCCGGCCTGGGCCAGGGCCGTTACGATAGGCCAGGAATAGCTGGGAATGTCCGTGATGGCGGCGGTGTCCATCATCAGGCCGTGGCGGCGGGCAAAGCGGCGGGCGTCGGCGGTCAGCTCGAACAGCTCCTCGGGGTGGCAGACGCCGGTCAGCTCGTTGGCCAGCAGAGCCTGGACTTCGATGGCTCCTTCCCGGACGGCCTGCAAAAAAGCGGCCCGCTTCTCCTCCGGGGCGCGGCGCATGTACGACTCCACGGCCCAGAAGACCTCGGTGTTCCATTTGAAGCGGGCGCCTTCGGGGTAGGCCGCGGTCTTGCGGGCCAGCTCGACGGCCTGGTCGATATAAGAGAGGTGATCTCTCTCAACCTTGAGCTGGTGCGAGGAGTAGCCGATGTCGGTGTGGGAATGGGGCAGGATCGTGAGCGTCCGCGGCGTCACCGGCTTCAGCTCGACCTCGAGACGAGTCGGCTCTCCGCCCTCCGGTCTGACTTCGACGGCCGCCCGGCGCGGCGCGGCAACGGCCTCGACGGGCAGATAGACGGCGTTATAGCCCGTCTCCAGGCCGACGGTCCTGATCAAGGCGCCGTCGATTCTGATTCCCGCCCGGACCGCGGGCCCCATCCGGCTGACGGCGACGCGGATGAGCTGACGGGGCTTGCCGCCCGCCTCGCCGCTCAGTAGGGCGGATACAGCGGAGGCTTGAACGAACGGCCGCAGCTCGTACCGGAAGACCATATGCCAGTCGCGGCTCCCGGCGTTCTCCCCGGTCACCTTCAGCCGCAGGGGGCGGCCCGGGGTCACGGCCGCGCGGGGGAGCCGGAGGGTCATGAAGCCGAACAGCTCCTCGAACTGGTCGACCATGGTCGCCCGGAAGGCGAGCCGGGCCCCGTGGACGCCCTCCAAGTCCCAGGACTTGTCGGCGGCGTCCCGGGCCGAGCGGAAGGAGAAGCCCGGCCGGCCGTCGATGGTCAGGTTGAAGCTATGAGCGCCTTTCTGCGAGCCCATGCCGCAGAGCCAGACGAAAGTCGCTTCGGGAGCGTCGAAATGGAGCGGAACGGGCTCCGTCTCCCACTCGATGGCCATGACCCCGTCGGTGGCCCTCACCAGCAGGGCCGAAGTCGCATCCGGGTAAGAGGAGTGGTAGCTCATGACTTCCCCGGCCAGGGTCCGGGCGTAGCCTTGGAGCCAGCCGGCATCGGAATGGTCGAATGCGCTCATGGCGGGAAACCCTCCGGAGGTCATGATCAGAGCCAGCAGGCCGGCCGCTGCCGCGCAGGTCCGGGCGTGTCGCATGTCCCCCTCCTACCTGGCCGGCACGGAGATCTTGAAGGCCCAAGCGTACCGGCAGGGCGGATTCTTGACCGCCGCGGCGGGCAGGTGGATGAGCATGCCCTGGCCCACGGCTTCCCAGAGCAAGGTGCCCTTGACCCCCAGCATTTCGATCTTGGTGCCCGGCTTGGGCTTCTGGGAGAAGATCATCAGCGAGGCGGGTGGACGGGTCTCGTCCTCGTCGGCCAGGTAGATGGCGTAAACGGTCCCGTCGGCCAGCCGGGTGAAGCAGGTCTTGGCTTCCTTGTAAGGGGCCACCGGGCGGGTCTTGTAGATGGCCTCGCCGTTGATCTGCATCCAGCTGCCGATCTCGGCCAGCCGCTTGAGGGACTCGGCCGGCAACTCGCCCTGGGCGTCCGGGCCGATGTTGAGCAGGAAGTTGCCGCCCTTGGAGGCGATGTCGGCCAGCTTCTGGATAAGGTCGCGGCTCGTCTTCCAGGCCTGGTCGTTCTTGTTATAGCCCCAGTTGTCGTTCATGGTCATGCAGGTCTCCCAGTCCAGGCCGGGGACGCCGGTGGCCGGGATGGTCTGCTCGGGTGTGCCGAAGTCGCCGGCGGAGGCCTTATCGGCTGAAAAACCCTCCATGCCGGTGCGCGAGGCGCCGACGCGATTGTTGATGATGATCTTGGGCTGGAGAGAGCGGACGTAGCCGTAGAGGTCGCGTCCGCGGGCCTCGGTCCAGGTGCTTTCCCATTCGCCGTCGAACCACAGCACGCCCAGTTCGCCGTAGTCGGTCAGCAGCTCCTTGAGCTGGGCTTTCATGTAGCCGACATAGCGCTCGAAGTCGGCTCCCGCCTCGGGCCGGTCCCTGACTTCCCAGGGGCGGCGCGGCAGGTAGTCGGGGTGGTGCCAGTCCATGATCGAGTGGTAGAAGCAGAGCCGAATCCCTTCCTTGCGGCAAGCCGCGGCCAGCTCCTTGAGGATGTCGCGCCGGAAGGGGGTGGCCATGACGTCGAAGTCGGAGACCTTGGAGTCGAAGATGGCGAACCCGTCATGGTGCTTGGAGGTGATGACGATGTATTTCATCCCGGCCTCCTTGGCCATCCTGACCCAGGCGGAGGCGTCAAACTCGACCGGGTTGAACTGGGCCGCGAACTTGTCGTAAGTAGGCAGGGGGATCTCGGCGTTGTTGCGGATCCACTCGCCGTAGTTGGTCTTGCCGCCCCACTCCCCCGCCGGGATGGCGTAGAGTCCCCAGTGGATGAACAGGCCGAAGCGGGCCTCGCGCCACCACTGCATACGGGCGTCGTGCTGAGCCTGGGTCTCCAGGACCTGGCCCGCGAAAGCCGACAGGGACAGGACCAGGATGACCAGAAGGCCGGCGAAGCGAACGGATTTCTTTTTCACGGCGGTCTCTCCCTCCCCGGACGGCCGGGACGCCGCCAAGATAGTGATTCCCGCGCAGGCTGTCAATCGGCGGCGGCGGAGGAGTCCGGCCGCGCCGGCGATTCCTTCTAGGTCGCTTCGGGGTAAGCCTCGAGGCCGGCCCTGAGCTCGGCCATCAACGCCTTGACCGAAACGATCTCATGAATGCGGAAGGCGTTCTGCCCGCAGAAGACCAGGCCTTTCTCCATATTGCCCTGGCAGGCGTTGGATAGGGCCAGGGCGATGCAGTACCGGGCGTTGGCCACGTCGCAGGTGGCCAGGCAGCGGTAAGGGCAGGAGATCTTGTCCAGCGTGTCGGCCTCGAGGTTGCGGAGGAAGGGGTTTCGGACGGCCCGGCCCAGAAGCCCGACCGGGCTCTTGATGATGACGATGTCCTTCTCTTCGGCGTCCAGGTAGGTCTGCTTGAACTCCCGGGAGACCTCGCACTCGTCGGTGCAGACGAAGCGGGTCGCCATCTGGACGCCCGCCGCGCCCGCCTGGAGCAGGCGGGCGATATCGGCCCCGGTGAAGACGCCGCCGCCGGCGATGACCGGGATCCTGCGTCCAAACTTGTCCTCGAAGGACTTGACCGCGGCCAGGACCTTGGGCAGAAGGACCGCCAGCGAGTGTCCCTCCAGGTCCTCCATCTCCTCGGCCGAGAATCCCAGGTGCCCTCCGGCCAGGGGGCCCTCCAGGACGACCGCGTCCGCCGTCCTGTTGTAGCGCTTGCTCCAGGTCTTGAGGACGATGTCCGCGGCGCGGCCGGAGCTGACGATCGGGACGAGGTTGACCGAATCGTCGTCGACCATCTCGGGGAGGCGGAGGGGAAGCGATGCGCCCGAGACGATGATCTTGATCCCCTCCCGGACCAAGGTCTTGACGAGGTCCAGGGCGTTGCTCAGGACGCCCATGCTGTTGACGGCGATGGGGCCGTCGGTCAGGGCGCGGGCCCGGCGGATCTCGTAGATCAGGGCCTCGCGGCTGACGCCGTCAAAGTCCCGCTTGGACTGCTCGATGTCGCCCAGGCCGACCGAGGCGATGGTCCCGATGCCGCCCTCGTTGGCGACGGCCGCGGCCAACCCGGCCAGGGAGACCCGGACTCCCATGCCGCCCTGGATGATCGGGAGGGGGACGATGATCTTACCGATTTGAAGCGGGGGAATTTTCATGGCTGATTCTCGAATCGCTTGACGGCCAGGCAGACATTGCCCCCGCCAAAGCCGAAGGAATTGCTGAGAGCGGCCCGCAGCTCGATCGTCTCGGGGCCGCGCGTGACGTAGTCCAAGGGGCAATCCGGATCGGGCTGTTGATAGTTGATGGTCGGGGGGACGATCCCTTCATGAACGCTCAGGACCGCGGCCGCGAACTCCACGGCGCCGGCGGCGGCCAGGAGATGGCCGATCATCGACTTGATGGCGCTGACCTTGATCATCCCGGCCCGCGGCCCGAAGACGGCCCGGATGGCGGCGCTTTCCAGCTTGTCATTGAGGACGGTCGAGGTGCCATGGGCGTTGATGTGGCCGA
Organism: Candidatus Aminicenantes bacterium UBA4085; assembly: GCA_002383325.1. Taxonomy (GTDB): domain Bacteria; phylum Acidobacteriota; class Aminicenantia; order Aminicenantales; family UBA4085; genus UBA4085. The sequence goes on along the minus strand of DFYJ01000005.1, from coordinate 6,453 downwards.
TCGCTTCCGGGGGCAGGCCGGCGTCATCCAGCGCCCGGCGCATGGCCCGGATCATCCCCCCGGCTTCGGGATCGGGAGCCGTGAAATGGAAGGCATCCGCCGTGTTCCCGTAGCCGGCCATCTCGGCGTAGATGCGGGCGCCCCGGCCGCGGGCATGCTCAAGCCTCTCCAGGACCGCCACCCCCGCCCCTTCGCCCATGACGAACCCGTCCCGCCCCTTGTCGAAAGGCCTCGAGGCCGTATCGATCCGGTCATTGCGGCGGGACATCGAGCGGTTGGCGCAGAACCCGCCGTAGGCCATCGGGGTCAGGCAGGCCTCGGACCCTCCGGCCAGCATGATGTCGGCGTCCCCTCGGGCCAGGATCCGGAAGGCGTCTCCGATGGCGTTCGCCCCAGTGGAGCAGGCGACGGAGGGCGCCGAGAGGGGCCCTTTCAAGCCGAAACGGATGGACACCATGCAGGCGGCCATATTGACCAGGAGCTTGGAGACGAGGAAGGGATCGAGCCCGCGCACCCCTTTCCCGGCCAGCCGGGCATGGCCGCTCTCGATCGTCTCCGAGCCTCCGATGCCCGAGCCGATGATGACCCCGGCCCGCTCGCCGTCGAAAGGACGGCTCGCCAGGCCGCTATCGGCCATGGCCAGGTCGGCCGCGGCTACCGCGAATTGGCTGAAGCGGTCCATGCGGGCCGCCGACTTGGGATCGATCCAGCGTCCCGGATCGAAGCCGCGCACCTCCGCGGCCATGGTCGAGGGAAAAGCGGAGACATCGAAAGCGGTCAGGCGGGAGACGCCGTTCGTCCCGGCCAGGAGGTTGGGCCAGAACTCGGGCAGACCGATGCCGATCGGCGTGACGACGCCCAGACCCGTGATGACGACTCTGCTGTCTGACAAAACATCCCGGGGATAAAAATACGGGAATTCCGACCGTAAATCAAGGAAAAAGTCCGATGCACCCGGCAGTTAAATGGGGGACAGTATACGTAATTCCCTAATTATGGCAGATCTCCCACCAAAGAAACCGGGATTGACGCATATCGGCCCCCTCTGTTCTTGGCAGCCCTTAAGAAATAGGGAATTACGTATACTGCCCTCACATCCTATCGGATCTGAGGGCGACAAGAGCTCGTACCCCTATTTTCGGGAACGGCGCCAGGCGGCCAAACCGGCCGCCGTCAGCGTGTTCAGGACGTCGGAATTCTCCAGCCACCCCCGTCGGGCCTGGCCGATCCCGAAGCGCATCATGGCCGGGCCGTCGGCATCATGCGTGTCGGTGCCGAGGCCGATGCGGACGCCCTTGTCCTTGGCCATCCGCAAGCGGATATCGCCCAGGTCGAGCCGATCGACGTGGCAATTGAGCTCCATCGCTTTGCCGCGCTCACGGGCCGCTTCGATGACCTTCTCCAAGTCCACTTCGTAGCCCTCGCGGCCGGTCAGAAGGCGGCCCGAGGGGTGGCCGATCATATCCACGGCCGGGTGGGCCAGAGCCTTGATCATGCGGGCCGTGACGTCCTTCTTGAAAGCCGAGTGGACCGAGGCCACCACGAAGTCCAGCCCTTCCAGGGCCTTGTCCGGGAAGTCGATGCTCCCGTCCGGCAGGATGTCGACCTCGGTGCCTTTCAGGACACGGAATCCCTTGAGCCGCCGGTTGAGGGCGTCGATCTCGCCGCCCTGGGCCTTGAGCCGCTCCGGCGTCAGTCCGCCGGCGTAGCGGGCCGAGCGCGAATGATCGCAGACGGCGACGTATTCGTGGCCCATCGAGCGGGCCAGGTCGACCAGCGCCTCGAGCGTCAGACGGCCGTCGCTGGCCTTGGTATGGCAGTGAAGGTCGCCCCTGATGTCGGCCCTCTCGATCAGGACGGGAAGGCGGCCCTCGCCCGCCCGCTCGATCTCGCCCCGATCCTCGCGCAGCTCCGGCGGAATCCAGGGCAAGCCGAGGGCTTCGTAGATGCCGGCCTCCTGGCCGCCGGCGATCTTCTTCCCGCCGCGGAAAACTCCGTACTCATTGACCTTGAGTCCCCTGTCCTTGGCCAAACCCCGCAGTTTGACGTTGTGGGCTTTGGATCCGGTGAAGTACTGCAGCGCCGCGCCGAACGAGTCGGAGGCCACGATGCGGAGATCGACCTGGCGCTCGCCCCCGTCCGTTTCGATGAGAACCGAGGCTTTGGTTTCCCCTGCCGCCAGGACGCGCCGGACCCGCGTCCACCCCGTCAGGGCGGCGATGGCGGCCTCAGCGTCCCCGGCCGCCGCCAGAATGTCGATGTCGCCGATCGTCTCGCGCATGCGGCGCAGCGAGCCCGCGGCCTCGATCCGCTCCGCGGTCCCGGCCTTCTTCAGCTCGCGACCGCCGCCTCGGCGATCTCCGCCGCCTCGCTCAACAGCAGCCTTTCGCGGCCTTTCTCCCGCGCTCCGATTCCCTTGAGGATGTTCTCGACCTTCTTGGGTCCCATACCCTTGAGGGCAGCCAGAGAACCGTCGGCGATGACGCGCCTTAGATCATCCAGCCCGGACACTCCGAGCGCCTTGAAGGCCAGCCCGACCGTCTTGGCGCCCAACCCGGGCACTTGGAGCAGGTCGAAAAGCCCCGGCGGCAACCCCTTCTCGGCCTCCGCCTCCTTGGCCATGCGGCCCGTCTCAAGGTACTCCGCGATCTTCTTGGCCAGCCCCTCGCCGATGCCGTCGATGTCGCACAGGCGATCTTCCTTGGCCAGAGCAGCAACGTCCTCCCCCAGTTCGTCCAGGATGCGGGATGCCCGACGGTAGGCCAGGACCTTGAAAGCCGGCTCGCCCTTGATATCCAGCGCGTCGGCGATCCGCTCGAACGCCGCCGCGATCTCCCGGTTCTTCACCGGCGCTCCCCTAGCCCTTGAAGATCTTCTCGATCTCGGCCAGGGCGTTGCTCAGGGCCGTCTTGACCTGAGGCAGCTTCTCCTGGCCCGCCTGGCGGGATTTTTGGCCGATCATGCGCCCCATGTCTCCCATCAGCCGCATGACTTCCTTCATCTCGTCGCGCATCTCGGCGCTCCACTCGCCCCACCAGCCCTTCACCTGGCGCTTGACCTCCTCGGTCTCCTTCTCCTTCTCGGTCAGGAAGCCGAGCCCGGCTTCGGTGATGGTATAGGTCTTCTTGCCCTCCTGGGCCTGGACCGTGACGTAGCCCATCTCCTCCAGCCATTGCAGGGTCGGATAGACCGCGCCCGGGCTGGGGGCATAGAATCCACCGAACCTTTCTTCGAGCTCACGGATGATCTCGTAGCCGTGCCTGGGCTTCTCGCGCAGCAAATCCATGATGAGGTACTTGAAGTCGCCCTTGCGGAAGATACGTTCACCCCTCGGCCCGCCCCAGTATCGCGCTCTCGGCATGTTTGTCTCCTTGGACTTTGGCGATATAACGAATTGGATTGAATATATATCGTGATACAACGCAAGTCAAGATCGTATGGCAACTATCCGGGGTCTAGGGGGAAAAGCGGGCCGGAGTGCCGGCTCAGAGGGACGGGACTTCGACCTCGAAGAGCGAGCCTGTTTCCCCAAGGATTTTCAGGACGCCCTTGAGCAGCTCGACCTGGCTGCGGACGATCTTCAGGCCAAGTCCATCGGAGGCGTGCTCGGCCGTGCTCCTCTCGTAGCCGATCCCATCATCGTGGACGGCCAGGAGGAACCCCTGGCCGCGCCTCTCCGCTACGACATCCAGCGTCCCCTTGCGCCCGCCGGGAAAGGCGTGCCTGAGACTGTTGGAGACGAGCTCGGTGACGATCAGGCCGCAAGCCATCGAGCTCTTCACATCGAGCGGGAAGCTCTCAAGTCGCAGATTGAGGCGGATCTGGCCCGGCCGCGGAGAGCCGGACTCAAAGATCTGCCGGACCAGCAGCTCGAGGTAGGCCTTGGCGTCCACTCCGTGAACATCCTCCGAGCGGTAGAACCGCTCGTAGACCAGGGCCAGGCTCCGGACACGGTTCCTCATCATCCGGGAGATTTCCCGGTCACGGGGGTCGTGCAGGCGCTCGGACTCCAGGGACATCCAACTGGAGATCACGGCCATGTTGCTCTTGATGCGCTGGCGGATGTCCTTGAGGAGTATCGTCTTCTCCTCCAGGATCCTGGCCGCCTTCTCCGCCGCCAGCTTCTGGGCGCTGACATCACGAGCCGAGAGGATGACGCCTCCCCCGCCGCTTTCGGCGCCGGCGGGAACGGCCAAGCCGATCTCGGCCGCAAAAGGCGCCCCGTCCTTGCGCAGAAGGCTGGTCTCGCGCCGCCGGACGGTCTCCGGACGATCGGGCCGCTCACGCAGAATCCGCTCCGCCTCCGGATCGGCCTCCTGGGCCACCAAGCCGATGAGGGACCGGCCGCTCAGCTCAGCTGGCCCGCCGAAGCCCAGCAGGTCTGCGGCGGCCTGGTTGGCAAAGCGGATGGCTCCATCGGGGCCCGCTTGGATGACGGCCTCCGGCAGCCTCTCGGCCAGGTTTCGGTAGAATTCCCCGGCCTGCTTGAGGTCTTCCTCCCGACGATGGGCCGCCGTGACGTCCAGGCGGATGAGGGCGGCCCGTCGGGAATCCGATGAAGCGCCCGACACGGGATGGATCAGAAATCGGAAACGGCGATCGTTGCGCTCCTCTTCAAAGCTGACCGATGCGCCCGCCGAGATGGCTTCAGCCAGCTCGGCCCGGCACCGGGCGGCCGCTTCCGCGCCGGGTCCGGTGAAAGCATCCCCGCCCTCCTCCTCGACGAAAGCGGCGTTGGCCGCAAGGACGCGGCCGTCCGCTTCCAGCAGGGCCGCCGGTTCGGGGATGGCTTCCAGAAACTCCTTGAGAATGCCGATCTCGCGGCGGCAGGCCAGCTCGGCTTCGCGCCGCTCCAGGGCCTTGACGGCCGCCGCTGTCACGAGCTTCTCCCAGCCCGGCCCCTTCAAGATGGCTTCCACGTTGGATCCGACCGGCGCCGATGCAAAGGCCGTCCCCGCCTCCCCTGGGCGCAGGAAGAGGACTGGGATGTCCCATCGCTCCCGAATGCACCGCGCGGCTTCCTCCCCGTCCATGCGGCCGGGGCCGAGATCGAGGTCCATCAGGACGACATCGGGCCGGGACCCGGCGGCCAGGCCGGCCAGGGCCTGCTCGCCGGACGCGGCCAGGGAAATGTCCCAGCCCTCGGATTTCAGCGCGTCCCGGACAAAGGAAGAGCCGAACAGGTCGTCATCAACAAGGAGAATGCGTTTCTTGCTCATGGCGCCGCTCGTCCTGCGAGCGGGCGTCCATGTTAGTCGATTCGGGAGCGGGGCGCAAGGATGCGGGCGGATGGGCTGTTGGACGAAGTCGGCGGAGCGGGTTACAATGCGGGCATCCGGTGATGAAAGGCGGAGTCATGAGCAAGCGCACGATCATCTCCCTCGGCCTGACGGCCATCCTGGCCGTCGCCGTCGCGGCGGGTTACGCTTCCTGGAAAGAGCCGCCGGCCACGCTCCCGGCAATGGGGACGGAAGCCGCCGCGCCCGTCCAGGCGGAACAGGCCGCGGACAAGGAGACCGATCCCCTGGTCCTTAAAAAGCTGGAGTGGTTCCAGGACCAGAAGTTCGGACTGATGATGCACTGGGGCCCCTACAGCCAATGGGGTGTCGTCGAGTCCTGGAGCATCTGCTCCGAGGACGTGCCCTGGTGCCGCCGCTCGATTCCCGATTACGTCGAATACAAGCGCCGCTATGAAGCCCTGCCCAAGACCTTCAATCCGGTCAAGTTCGATCCGGCCGTCTGGGCTAAGGCGGCCAAGGCGGCCGGCATGCGCTATGTCGTCCATACCAGCAAGCACCACGACGGCTTCTGCATGTTCGATACGAAGCAGACGGATTACCGCATCACCGGGCCGGACGTGCCTTTTGCCAAGGATCCCCGGGCCAACATTCTCAAGGGCATCTTCGACGCCTTCCGGGCCGAGGGCTTCGGCATCGGGGCCTACTTCTCCAAGCCCGACTGGCACTCGCCCGATTACTGGGCCCCGGAGTGGGCCACTCCCGACCGCCATGTCAACTACGACACGGACAAATACCCCGAGCGCTGGAAAAAATTCAAGGATTTTACCTACGCCCAGATCGAGGAGCTGATGACCGGCTACGGCCCGGTCGACATCCTCTGGCTTGACGGCGGCTGGGTCCAGCCCTACCCGCGCATCCCCGCCTCCTACAAGGACCTGATCAAACAGCCCGCCAACCAGGACATCGACATGCCCCGCATCGCGGCCATGGCCCANNGGGGTTGATCGTGGTCGACCGGGCCGTGGGCGGCCGCTACGAGAATTACCGCACGCCCGAACAGGAGATCCCCGAAAAGCCTCTGCCCTATGTTTGGGAGACCTGCATGACCATGGGCGGCTCCTGGTCCTATGTGCCCGACGACAAGTACAAGCCGGCCGGACGGCTCATCCACCTTCTGGTCGATATCGTCTCCAAGGGCGGCAACTTCCTGCTC
>DFYJ01000118.1 GCA_002383325.1 Candidatus Aminicenantes bacterium UBA4085 | reverse complement strand
GCGTCGATCTCGTCGATGAAGATCAGGCAGGGGGCGTGCTTCTTGCCGTTCTCGAAGAGGTCGCGGACGCGCGAAGCGCCGACGCCGACGAACATCTCGACGAAGTCCGAGCCGCTGATGGAGAAGAAGGGCACATCGGCCTCGCCGGCCACGGCCCGGGCCAGCAGGGTCTTGCCCGTGCCCGGGGCGCCGACGAGCAGAACGCCCTTGGGAATGCGGCCGCCCAGCTTCTGGAACCTCTGGGGCTCCTTGAGGAAGCCGACGATCTCGTTGAGCTCCTCCTTGGCTTCCTCGATCCCGGCCACGTCCTTGAAGGTGACCTTCTTCTGCTGGTTGGAGAAGAGCTTGGCCCGGCTCTTGCCGAAGGCCATGGCCTTGTTGCCCCCGGACTGCATCTGGCGCATGAAGAAGACCCAGAACAGGATCAGCAGGACGAAGGGGAACCAGCTGAAGAGATAGGAGTACCAGGGCGCCTTGGTCGCGTCCTTGACGATGATGTTGACCCCGCTCTGGCGGAGGATCTTGATCAGGTCGTCGAACTGCGGCGGCAGGACGGTCTTGAAGGTCGTCCCGTCGCGGTACTGGCCGCGCAGCTGGGACCCGATGATCGTCACCTCCTCGACCTTCTTGCCTTCGACCTCGTTCATGAACTGGCTGAAGGTGATCTCGGTCTTGATGATGGTCGGAGTTTGGAGGACCGACCAGAGGAAGATGATGATGGCCCCGGCGGCCACCCAGAAAACGATATTCTTAATGGAGGAATTCCTCTTTTGGACCATGGAGCATGCCTCTTTTGACCCCGTATGATAGCACGAGATCGCCATTTTGTATAGACGGCTGGCGAGTCCACTTGAGAGCCGGCCTGAGGAGCGATTCCTCCCGCCGCCGCCGGCCTATTTCAAGAGCGCCCGTCCCCGGCGTTGACACGACTTCGGAGCCGGCCGTAAACTGCCGGCATGAAACTCCACCGTCTCCCCCCTCCCTGCCGATCCCTTGCCAAGGCGGCCCTGGGCGCCTTTTGCCTGATCATGGCCTGCGGGCCCTTGGCGGCCCAGCGCCGGACCCTCCGCATGCCCGACATCCCGGGCTTCGTGACCCTGAAAGGCGACTTCCACGTCCACACCGTCTTCTCCGACGGCGATGTCTGGCCGACGATGCGGGTCGAGGAGGCCTGGCGGGACGGCCTGGACGCCCTGGCCCTGACCGACCATATCGAGTACCTGCCCCACAAGGACTACATCCCCGCCCGGCACGGCGCCGCCTGGGAGATCGCCCGGGGCCGGGCCGCCGAGAAGGATATCCTTCTGATCCAGGGGGTCGAGATCACCCGCGGCATGCCTCCCGGCCACATCAACGCCCTCTTCCTGACGGACGGCGACGCCCTGGACGTACCCGAGCCGATGGACGCCATCGAGGCGGCCGTTAAGCAAGGAGCCTTCATCTTCTACAACCACCCCGGCTGGAAGCAGCAGGAGCCGGACGGCATCCCCAGGCTGTATCCCATCCACCTGGACTGGATCGCCAGGGGCTGGCTGCACGGCATCGAGTACTTCAATGACTTCAGCGCCTACCCGCTGGTCCTGGACATGTGCCGGGACCACAAGCTGACCATCCTCGGCAACAGCGACAGCCACGGCGCCGTCAGCGAGCAGTACCTGCCGCCCGAGCACAAGCACCGGGTCATGACCCTGGTCTTCGCCAAGGAGCGGACCCTGGATTCCCTGCGCGAGGCGTTGTTCGCCCGCCGCACGGCGGTTTGGGCCGGCGACCAGCTGACGGGGACCGAGGAGATAGTACAGCCTCTTTTCGCCGCCGCCGTGACCGTGTCCCGGCCGCACCACGCCGACGACAAGGCCGTCTGGTTCAACGTGAGCAACGGCTCCGACCTGCCGTTCGTCCTGATCGACGGCCCGGCCGGCGCCCCGTCCCGGATGACCATCCCGGCCGGCGGCTCCGTCAACGTCCGGATCGAGAAGGAGCTGGCCGGCCGGCCTCTGGCCTATACGGTCAAGAATGTCGTCACCGGCAACGGGCAGAATCTCAAGGTCCAGCTGACTTGGGACGGCGGCGAGGCGCCGCGCCGGATCCGCTAGCTTGGGCGGGGCGGCTCCGAAAGGAAGGAACGATGCCGAAGCCGTTGAGGATGACCTGGATGATTCTCTCCGTGATGCTCCTGGCCGGCCGAATGGCCGCGGTGACGCCCACCCGGCAGGAAATGGCCATGGCCAAGGCGGGGCGCCGGCCCGCCTTTTCGTTTCTTTATAACGGGGTGCGCTTCCGCAGCCTGCAGTCGGACTGGAAGTATGCCGAGAGCCGGAAGCGCCTGGACTCCCGCCGCCTGCAGGTCACGCGGACTTACTCCGATCCCCGCACGGGGCTGGAGGCACGCTGCGTGTCCATCGAGTACCAGGACTTCCCGGCCGTCGAGTGGACCGTGTTTTTAACGAACAAAGGCCAGGCGAAGAGTCCGATTCTCAAGAGCGTCCAAGGCGTGGACATGCGCTTGCCTGAGGAGGCCAGGGGCGAGGCCGTCCTCCATTGGATGCGCGGCGATGATAACACCGGGCAGAGCTTCGCGCCGCAGGAGAAGGCCTTCCCTCCCGGCCGGCCGGATTCGATCACGCTGGCCCCCAATGGCGGGCGGTCATCGGACGGGGTGGCGCCGTTCTTCAACGCGGCCTGGAAGGGGGGCGGCGTCGCCGTGGCCGTCGGATGGACGGGGCAGTGGCAGGCCGTCTGCGCCCGCGAGGCGGACGGAGAGATGTATTTCTGGGCCGGGCAGCAGTCGATGAGCTTGGCCTTGAACCCCGGTGAGACGGTGCGCACGCCGCGCATTTTGCTGGTCTTCTGGGAGGGGGCCGACCCCCTGCGCGGCAGCAACCTCGTCCGCCAGCTCCTGATCCGGCACGTCCTCCCGCGCCGCAATGGGCAGCTCGTCTATGCGCCCATCTGCGCCAGCGTCAACGACGTGGATCCCGGGGGGAGCTACGAGGGTCCCCACGTGCGGGCCATGCCGGTGCTCGCGGCCCGCGGCTACGAGGCCTTCTGGTCGGACATGGATCCCCAGCATTGGTATCCCGGCGGCTTTCCCGAAGGCACGGGCAACTGGGTGGCGGACCCGACCAAGTATCCCCGCGGGATGAAGCCCGTCGGCGAGGCGGCCCACAAGGCGGGACTGGAATACCTCCTGTGGTTCGAGCCGGAGCGCGTCCACTTCGGGACCCGGGTTGAGAAAGAGCATCCGGAGTGGGTCATGAAGCCGGATAAGGAATGGAGCCAGCTTTACACCCTGCATATTCCTGAAGCCCGGCGGTGGATCACCGACCTCCTGGACGGCTTCATACGGGAGACGGAGCTGGACTGGATGCGTTGGGATTTCAACGTCGCGCCCCTCGGCTTCTGGCGCCGGGCCGACGCTCCGGACCGGCAGGGGATGACCGAGAACCTCTATGTCGCGGCCCTCTACGCCATGTGGGACGACCTGAGGGCGCGCCACCCGAACCTGATCATCGATGTCTGCGCCGGGGGCGGCCGCCGCATCGACCTGGAGACGCTGACCCGGGGCCAGCCGCTCTGGCACAGCGACTTGCAGTGCGAGGGATCCCACCCGGCCGCCGACCAGCTCCAGAACGCGGGGCTCTTCCGCTGGGTCCCGATGCACGGCACCATCGCCCTGGGCTACGAGCCGGCCTACACCTTCCGCAGCGCCCTGACGGCCGGCAACATCCATGTGGGCACGGATCCGGACGGGCTCATCGCCAATGCCCGCGAACATACGGAGGCGGCGGCCAGACGCTCGACGGCCGTCTATGGGCGAGTGCGGCCGTATATGATCGGCGATTACTATCCGCTCTTCCCGCATGTCGAAGCCGAGGACGTCTGGTTCGGCCACCAATTCCACCGGCCCGATCTGGGGGCCGGCATGGTCCTTGTCTTCCGCCGGGAGAAATGCATCGCGGAAACCGAGACGGCGCAGCTGCGGGGGATCGCCCCCCGGGCCCGCTACGAAGTGACCTTCGAAGACGCCGGAACGACACGGACGATGAAGGGGGCCGAGCTGGCCCGTCTGAGCGTCAGGGTCCCCCAGGCTCCGGGCTCGGCCTTGGTTTTCTACAAGAAGATCCGCTGAGCTGGCGGCTGGAGGGGCGGCTTCCCAGTCCCTTGTTAGAGCGGCTTACGGCACGATGTAGACGTAGACGTCGTGCTCGGCCCCGGCCGGCTCGTAGGTCCTGGTGCCGGCCGTGTTCGAGGCGACGGCCTCGATGGTGAAGCGGACCCGGGCCGCCTCCCTTCGCGTTGACAGGCGCCGGACTTTGATATAGAGAAAAAGCCATGAGCCTCCACCCCGTCGACTTGGCCATCATCGTCGTCTACCTCGTGATCGTGGCCGCCATCGGCATCTCGGTTAAAAAGCGGGCCAGCCGGAAGCTCGACTCCTATTACCTGGCCGACCGCGCCATCCCCTGGTGGATGCTGGGACTGTCCGGCTGCTCCAGCTACATCGACATCGGCGGCACGATGTCCCTGATCGGGATCATCTTCTACCTGGGGCTCAAGTCCATCTGGGCCACTCACATTTTCTGGGGCTGGTTCATCATCTGCTTCTACATGGCCTTCCAGGCCAAGTACATCCGCCGCTCCGGTGTGATGACCTTCGCCGAGTGGAACGAGACCCGCTTCGGCCCCGGCCGGGAGACCGAGGCGGCCCGGCTGGCGGCGGCCATCTTCCTGCTGGTGCTGATGATCTGCAATCTCATGTTCATCAGCGTCGGGACCGGTAAGTTCGCCGAGGAATTCCTGCCCCTGCCCCGCTGGGAGGCCAGCCTGATCGTCCTGGCCATCGTCGGGATCTATGTCACCTTGGGCGGGTTCTTCGGGGTCATCCTGACCGACGTCTTCCAGACTGTCCTGATCGGCATCGGGGCGGTCATCATGGCGGTCATGGTCTTCGCCAAGCCTTCCCCGGCCGGCTTCATCGCCAGAGACCCCGGCTGGTTCTCGCTGACGCCCGTCTGGAAGATGTGGCCGTCGTTCCTGGCCCAGACGGCGCCGGCCTACCAGCACTTCGACATGTTCGGCCCCATTCTGGCGGCCGGTTTCCTGTGGATGGTCTTCCGGGTCCTGAGCGGGCCGAATGTCTGGGACTTCCAATTTTTCCTGACCACCCGCTCGCCCCGCGACGCCCAGTTGGCGGCCGGGATGTGGACGGTCGGCTACAACCTGCGCTGGATCCTGGGCTGCGCCTTCATGATTCTGGGCGTCTTCTACCTGGGAAGCTCGGCCGGCTTCGACGCCGAGAAGATCATGCCGCTCGTTCTGCAGAGGCTCCCGGTCGGGCTGCGCGGCTTCTTCATGGCCGTCCTGCTGGCGGCTCTGATGTCGACCATCAGCGCCATGATCAACGTCACCAGCTCGGTCATCCTCAACGACTTCATCAAGCGCTACTTCGCCAAGAACCTGTCCCAGAAGCAGCTGCTCCGCTGGGGCCGGGCGGCCTCGGCGGCCGCCGTCGGGATCGGGTTCCTCATGAGTCTGTCTTTCTCCAACATCATCACCGCCTGGGAGTCGATGGTCTTCATCGTCGTCACGGTCATCCTCGTTCCGGCCACCCTGCGCTGGCATTACTGGCGGTTCGGGGCCAGGGCCTTCGTCTGGAGCATGGCCCTCTCGGCCGGGCTGGTCGGACTGCGGGTCGTCCTCCTACGGAATCTGCACGCCAGCGCCTCCCTGGCCCTGGACATGGGCATGTGCCTGCTGACGACGATTGCCGTTTCTTTCCTGACCAAGCCGGCGCCGATGGACGTCCTGGTCGCGTTCTACGCCAAGGTCCGGCCGTTCGGGTTCTGGGGACCCGTCAGGAGGGAAGCTGTCCGGCGGGGCCTCGTGCCGGCCCATGACAAGATGCCCAAGATCGACATGCTCAACGGCCTGATCACGGCCGTCTTCCAGTTCTCCCTGGCTCTGCTGCCGTTCTACGCCTTCCTGCGCAGCTGGCGGCAGTTCGGACGCTGGGCGGCCGTGGCCGTCTCGCTGACCGCAGTCCTCTACTTCACCTGGTATAAGAACCTGCCGGCCAAGGACGAAGTCTGATGCGGCGCCATCGGGCCGGGTTCGGGCGCGCGCTGATCATCGGCCTCGATCAATACGCCAACGGCCAGCATAAGATCCATCAGACCTGGCTCGACCGGGCGCTTCTCGGTGCTGTCGGGCGGCATGTCTTTGTCTACGGCCACGAGCCCGCCTTCGAGACCAATCACAAGGACAACCTCGCGTTCTTCCCGGAGGACCGCGATCGTTTCTGGGACAGCCTGGGTGCGGCCGGCGCCCGAGCCTATTTCTGCGGCCACGACCATTTCTACAACCGGGCCCTCGTTCGCGATCGGGCCGGGCGCGAGATCCGGCAAATCATCGCGGGCACCGGCGGCGGCCCCCTCAAAGCCTGGGCCGGGAGCTATGCGGACAAGCGGGTGATCGGGGAGTTCCACGACGAGAAACACCGCGGGTATCTTCTGGTTACAGTCGAAGGGCCCGCCGTGACGATAGCCTGGAAGGCGATGATCGAGGAGGGCGGCGGACGCGCCTGGCGGGTCCTGGACCGCCTCGAATACTCGAACGAGCGCTCCGTCCTTCAATCGAAGTCGTCTTCGTACAACAGGACTTGATCTGCTTGGGTTTTGGCGGTGGCATCAGAAGGAGAGAATTCGAACAATGAAGGCTAAAGAGCCTACTGATGCGCGTCTGCGTTCCTCCGTGGCCCCATGAATTGTATTATCAGAAATTGCTTTTGGGCTATAAAAAAATACTGTCCTTGGATCGCAGCTCTTTTCGGAAGAGAATGCCCAGCAATCGGCGGCCATATTAATAGCACGCAGAAAATGGGGTTGACATTTGTAGGAAAAGTAATTACAGTGATTACATGAAGCCCATGGAGTTGAAAATTGCCAGGATCGGCAACTCCCGCGGCGTCCGTCTTCCGGCGGAAGTTATCAAGCGCTACCGGATGGATTCGGTCGTCCTCATGGAAGAGACGGCCGAGGGCATCTTTCTGCGGCCTTCCGGCCCGGTCGTGAATAAGCTCTCCTGGCAAGAAACGGCTGCGGAGATGGCGGCGGAAGGCGAGGATTGGAGCGAATGGGACTCCGTCGTCGGCGACGGTCTGGAAACGGCTCCTTGGGATCATGGAGAGCCAAGGAAAGTTACCGAGAAGACTGCGGTTTATGGCGCGAAGCCGGGTCCCATGAAAAGCAAGATCCGGCGCTTCGAGATCCGTTGGACGGATATGAATCCAACCCGCGGCGCCGAGATGGGCAAAGCGAGGCCGGCCGTGATCGTCAGCAAGGACGACCTTAATGCGTGCCTGCAAACGGTCGTCATCTGCCCTCTCACGAGCCGATTGCACCCCCGCTGGAAGTCCAGACTTCCTGTTACATGCGAGAGTCGGGCGGCGGAAATCGCCGTCGATCAGATCCGCACCGTTAGTCGGGCCCGATTGGGCCGAAAGCTCGGCTCGTTGTCCGATATCGACGCGGCCGCTCTGGCCCGGTTGCTCGTCGAGATGTACGGAGATTGAGCCGGCCATCGCAGCGCTATCGGGTCACTCCCGTTGAGGGCATGCCCGGCCTCGTGCGGCGGGGGAGGTGTCCGGAGGCTCAGCGACCGAGGGTGATGGCGGCCCAGCCGCTGTCGGGATCGTTGCCCTTGACGTCCAGCCCGGCCCTGATCTTCCAGGCGTGGCCGGCGTTGAGGCCGATGTAGGTCGGCCGGGCGTCGGCCGGCAGCGTAACCGTCCCGGACCACTCGTAGGACTGGCCTGCCTTCAGAGATTGGGGGCCGGCGATCGGGAACTTCTGGTCGAAGGTGATGACGGCGTTCTCGATGTCCTTGACCTTCTCCTGGAGGACGCCGTTGACCGTCTCGGCGACATGGACCTCGGGCACCTTAACCCTCTCTTCAGCCATGACTTGGACGTACACGCCCTCGGCGTCATGATCGCTCTTGAGATTGTCGGCCTGGATGCGGACCTCGATCGGCTTGCCCAGGGCGGGCTCCGACCATTGCAGGTGGACCTTGACCCAGTTGCCCGTGACCGCGTCGGCCAGCTTCGAGAAAATGCCCATGGCGGGCCTCCTTGCGGGGGATGCCCTACCTTCTATTCCATTCCGGGCCGGAATTCAACCGGCCCGGCGCGCGGGGCCGCCGGCCTGGGGCGCCGCCTAGGGCCGGACCGAGAGGGTCACCTTGATGACGCTCCGCTCCTGCTGGGCCAGGTAGCGGCTGGTCGGGTTCCAGCTCTGGACCCAGTTCTTGTTGAAGACGAAGTAAAGCTCGTTGCCGGGCGAGATGCGCCAGCGCAGCCGCGAGCTCCAGCCCAGGGCGCTGGACATGTCGTCGTACTGGATATAATTCATCCAGCCCAGGTCGGGCGAGAGGAAGATGTCGGCCTTGACCTGGTAGACGTTCTCTTTGAAATTTCCATCCGGCATCCGGCCGCGGACCAGGTTGGCGTCGAAGGACAGGTTGACGGTGCCGTTGACCTTGACGTTCAGCCCCAGGTTGACATCGTCGTAATGGCCCGAGTAAAACTCCCCGAACCTCCAGGTGGCCTCAGCCGAGACGGGGCGGCGCTCGGCCGTCGAGAGGGAGGCCGCGAAGTTGGTATAGTCGTAGGCGCCCATGGGTATGACGATGCCGTCGGAGACCTCGAAGTTGTAGGGCAGGACGTCGCGGACGGCGTTGATGGCGAAGCCGATCGTCTCCCCGCTCTCGGTCCGGAAGGACAGGGGGGTGAGGTTGATCGTCCGGGTTTCCAGGATCCCCTCCAGGTCCCAGTAATAGTCGAAGCTGGCATTGAAGTAGAACTGGCGGACCCAGCCGCCGAAGAGACCGTCCTTGGGACGGGGCTGGAAGCCGACCATGGCCCAGGCCGTCTGGATGCTGTCGCGCATCAGGAAGCCGATGCCGGGATCGAGAGCCTCGCCGTAGTAGGCGTAGGTCGACCGGATGCTCCACAAGTCGTTGGGAAAGTCGGCCCGGAAGCCGAAGCCCTCGTGGCCGCCGGTCGTCTTCGCGTTCCAGTTATAGACCCCCCAGGCGGCCAGCATGAGGTTCTTGTTGCCCAGGAACTTGGAGGAGGAGTAGTTGAAGTCCAGGCCGGCCAGGGAGTTGAGCTCCCCAGTCGGGCTGCCGTTGGTGAAGATGAGCCCGACCTTGCTCTGGTCGAAGATGTTCTGGGTGATGCGGGCGGCCAGCAGGTTCTGGCTGGACAGGTCGCCGACGGAGCCGGTTTGGACGTCGATGAGCGAGATGTTCGTGCTGCCGACCTTGCCGTACAGCTTGGTCCCGAAGGTCAGGGGTGTCTGCTCGCCGTTGAGCAGTCCGACGGTGCGGCTGAAGAAGGGTGTGAAGCTAACGCTGGAGCTGAAGCTGAAATTCTCCGAGCCCTCCAGGAAGAACATCCGCTTCTCGGGGAAGAACATCGGGAAGCGGGTCAGGTTGATGCGCCGTTCGTCCACCTCGGTCTCGGCGAAGTCCATGTTGTAGGAGGCCACCGCGACCAGGTTGGGGGTGATGCTCTTATAGACGTCGAAGCCTGCGTCGGCGGAGAGCTCGGCGCCCGTCCCGGCGGCGTGGTCCTTGCTCCGCTCGGCCAGGGCGTAGGGCCGGAAGGTGATGCCCAGCCCCTGGCGGACGTTCTCGATGCCTTCCAGCGCGGCGGCCTCGTTGGGATTGCTGAAGTTGGCGTCCCGGGTCAGCCCGGCCAGGCGGATGGTCTCCTGCTTGCGCGCGATGGCCCGCTCCAGGTTGATGCCCCAGGTGGCCAGGCCCGGCTTGAAGGACAGAGTCTTGAAGGGGATGCGCATCTCGGCGCTCCAGCCTTGGCCGTCGATGCGGGCCTCGGCGTCCCAGATCCCGTCCCAGTTGAGGCTGGTGCTGCCGGCGTAGACCAGGCCCTCGCCGCGGGCGCCCTTGGGATTGACCGTGAAGACATAGGCGGTCCGCTTGTCCTGGAACGGGTCGAGCAGGATCTGGATCTGGTCGTTGGAGGCGCCGGAGGAGCGGTGGTAGTTGCCGTACATCTGGCCGCCGGAGGCGCCGCCGTCGTGAGCCATGGTGTTGGCCGCGATCCGCTTGGGCTCCCGGTCGAAGCAGACGATGCCGATGTAGATGGCGTCGTCGTCGAAGACGACCCGCAGTTCGGTCCGCTCCGTCGGATCCTGGCCGGGAGTCGGCTCGACCATCCGGAAGTCGGTGAAGACGGCCGCGGCCTGCCAAGCGGCCTCATCCAGCTTGCCGTCGATCTTGGGGCCCGGGGAGACGCGGACGGCCTTGACCTGGGCGGCGGCCAGGCCGGACAGGAGGGTCAGGGCGAGTAAAACCAGAAAGAACTTCTTCATGTCGATTTCTTCAGCTCCGTGAGATTGCCGGAAGGCGCGGATAAGCCGGAAATGGTACCCGCTTATCGCCGGGAATTCAACCGAAGCGGACGCCTACCTTCCCTTTAGACGCCGCTGCCGCGGCGTTCTTCCCCCGGCCCCGCTCCGGGTCCAATAAAAGGGTCGGTCTTTGAATATCGCTCCACATTCTCGCTTCTCCGACGGCGGTGGGTACGCAATTCGCCATGGGATCGCAAGCCCTCTCTCCGGATCCGGGGCTGGAAACGTCCCCGGCGACCGGCTAGAATGGGCTCGAACACCCGCTTTCGCGGTGATCTGCGGTGCGGGTCGGGAGAGACCATGAGTCCGAAAGCCCTAACGCATCCAAGGCGGCGGCCGGCCGTCCACCTCATCGCCAACGCCCATCTCGATCCCGTCTGGCAATGGCGCTGGGAGGAAGGGGCCGCGGAGGCCGTGTCCACCTTCCGTGTCGCGGCCGCGCTCCTGGCCGACCATCCGGACCTCGTCTTCTGCCACAACGAAGCCGTGCTCTACCGCTGGGTCGAGAGGCTCGATCCGGAGCTCTTCGCCGCGATCCGGCGCCTGGTCAAAGCCGGCCGCTGGGCGATCTCGGGCGGTTGGCATCTCCAGCCCGACGCCAATCTGCCGGGGATCGAATCGGTCGTCCGGCAGATCGCCGAGGGCAGGCGCTACTTCCGCGATCGCTTCGGCGTCGTGCCCCGCGTCGCCTACAACTTCGACTCCTTCGGCCATGGCGCGGGCCTGCCCCAGGTTTTGCGGCAGGCGGGGTACGAGATGTATATGCATATGCGACCCCAGGCCCACGAGATGGCCCTGCCCTCCGATCTCTACCGCTGGCGGGGCGCGGACGGGTCGGAGATTCTGGCCTGCCGGATCGCGGTCGGGCTCTATCACACCGAATACGACAACATAGAGGAGCGCTTGGCCGCCGGCGTCGATCTGGCCTTGGAGCTCCACCGCGACGTGCCGGTCTTCTGGGGCATCGGCGACCACGGCGGCGGCCCGACCCGGCGCGACCTGGCCCGGATCGATGTCGTTCGCGCCATCGAGCACCGCGTCCGGATCGTCCATAGCACGCCCGATCGTTTCTATGCGGCCGTCGCCGCGGCCGGGCGCACGGCTCTCGTGGTGGAAGGCGACTTGCAGCGCTGCTTCACCGGCTGCTACACTTCGCTTTCCCGGTTGAAGCGCCGAGCCCAATCCAACCTGGGGCTTCTCGTCCAGACGGAGGCCTTGCGAACGGCGGCTTGGTGGATGAAGGGCTTGGACTATTCCGGGGACAAGCTGGGCGGAGCCTGGCGGTCGCATCTTTTCAACGACTTCCACGACATCCTGCCGGGAACCTGTGTCGAGTCGGCCGAGCGCGACGCCCACGACCTCTACGGCAAGTCCGAGGCCGAAGCGCGCTGCCTGCGACTCGACGCGGCTGCCGCGTTCGCCCGCGGCCGGAGCCGCGCGGCCGAAATCCCGTTGACCGTCCTGAACGCCAATCCGGCCCTGACCAGGGTCCCGGTCGAGGCCGAGTTCATGATCGAACACCGTCCCAAGTGGACGGGGACCTGGAACTCGCGATTGTTTGACGGAGCTGGGCGGGAGGTCGTCTGCCAGGAGGAACAGTCCGAGGCGCTGCTGCCGTTCAACGGCTGGCGGCGGAAGATCGCTTTCATGGCCGGCCTCCCGGGCTTGGGCCCGGCTTTCTACGAGGTCCGCCCGCTAGAGGAACCGGCCCCGAAACCGCTCCGACCGGAGACATCGGGCCAGGTCTGGCTTTTCCGTTCGCCTCGCTGGAAGGCCGTCGCCGCGGACGGATCGATGCGGCCGTGGAAGCGTGAGGAGGGCCTTTGGCTGGGCTGCCATCGCCGGACGGGACGGACGGCTTTTCTCAAGACAGAGGCCGTCGGCATGCTGGCCGGCCCGGCGCCACGGCTTCTCGTGGTCGAGGACGACGGCGATTCGTGGGGCACGGACCGCTGGAGCTACGGCCGGGTTTTGGGCGAGTTCAAGCCGGCCGGGATGGCCAAGATCGTCGAGCGCGGCCCGGTTCGGACGATCGTAGAGACGAAGTCGGCCTACAAATCCAGTCGTGTCTTTCAGCAGACGATCTTCTATCCCTCCTGGCCGGTCGTTGAGCTGCGCCTGCGGGTGCAGTGGAACGAAGCGAAGATGCGCTTGAAGCTGGGATTCCCGACCGCGTTCGGGGACGCGGCCGGAATAATCTGCGAAGTTCCGGGCGGGGCCGTACTGCGGCCTGCCGATGGGCAGGAGCACGTCCACGGCCGCTTCTGTCTGGCCGAGAGCGTTTCCGAGGGGGCGAAAGCCGCCTTCGGAATCGCCCACATCGGCCTGCACGGCGTCTCCTTCAAAAAGGGCGAGATCGGGCTTTCCGTGCTGCGCGGCTCGGCCTATTGCCACGAGCAGGGCTTCAAGCTGGGACCGGAACGGGCCTATAAGTACGCCGATCAGGGCGTTCATGACATCCGACTGGCTCTGACGGCGGGGAGCCCGGATGAAGTACGGCGCGTTCTGCCCGGTCTGGCCGATTGGCTCAGCGCTCCGCCCGCCGTCTATGCTCATCTGCCGTTCGGGAAGGCTGCGGCCGACGGAGAATCCATGCCCATGCCCAACGGGAGCCTTGCTCCGTTGGATTCGACCGAGACTGGCGAGCCGGGTGCCCCAGCGAACCGCGATGCCGTTCATGCCTCCATGATTGCGATGGCGCCGCCCAACATCCGGCTTTTAGCCTGCAGGCGCTCGGAAGATGGGAAGGCGCTCGTCATCCGCCTCCAGGAATCGGTCGGCCGGAAGACGAAAGCTTGCTTGTCCGTGGCGCCTCCGGACGGAAAGCACTCCGGTCCGATCGTGATCGAGTCCGAGTTCTCACCTTTCGAGATCAAGACTTTGCGAGTGGATCGGTCAGGCCGCTGGCGGAGCGTCAATCTCATTGAATAAAGCTAAGATCTCGAAGTGGAGGCTCGCTTTTTCGAGTCGTCCGCGTAGTTCTCCACCGGAGCTTCCAAGCCCTTCCGGATGGAATCCCGCATGCCCGGGATGGCCGGTAGGTAGAGAGTTTCTTGGATGGCCCGCCAGTCCTCTTCCGAAACAAGGAAGGCATTCGAACAATTGCCCCTGATCCGGATGAGCTCGTGCCGGTCGTTGGCTTGATCAAGCAACTTGAAAAAGCGGGCCCGGGCGGCGCTGGCGGTGAGCGTTTTCAAATTGATGCCTTACCGTACATCGTAAGATAATACCCATGGAATCGCTAGGGGGGCTTTCGTTTACAGCTCGGTTTGACTCCCAAGGCTCGTCGCGCGGCTTCGTAATGCTCAATGGAATAAAAGGCCTGCATGATCGTTAATCAGTTAGGCGGATGAAAACCGAACGTTCTTCGAATGAAGCGGTGATTCCTGATCGCGCACTCCTGGCTAACGAAATCGCAGCGCGGAGGGAACAGATCTTCCTGATCTGCCTTGGCTATACCCGGAATCCCGTTGAGGCAGAGGAACTGGCCCAGGATGTCTCTTGCCGTGCCTGGGAGAGGGCCGGATCGTTCAAGGACGTCGAGCACATGGGACGTTGGCTCATCGTATTGACCCGAAACCGGTGCCGAGAGCATTTCCGAACGGCGCGTCTGCGCGGACTCCTCCTGAGCCGGAGTCAACCGGAAACCGTGGAGAGGATCACCCCTGAGGAATTGATCTTGCGCGACGAAGCAACTCATGCGATCAAGTCCGCGGTCGCTCGGCTGCCGGAGAAGCTTCGGTCCGTGCTGGTCCTGCGGGAATACGGCGAGCTTTCCTGCCGGGAAATCGCCGAGACTCTCGGCCTCGACCCTGGGACGGTCATGTCGCGGCTAAACCGGGCGCGGCGAAAGATTCTTCTCCGAGCGGGCACGGCCACAAAAGGGAAAGGCTTATGAAGCGAATCCTCGATGATGAAAAATGGGCTCCGGGTCGGGATGCCATAGAGCGCGAGAAAGCGGCCGCGCGGATTTGGCTGAAGAAGCGTGCCGAAATCCCCGCCCCCATCGCCGTGGATCGGAGACCGCAGAATCGGGGTGGGCGGCGATGGCGGATTCTGGCGGCGGCTTGCTCCATGCTTATGCTGATAATCTTTCTGGTCCTCAAATGGCGAGACTTGTTCCCATCCTCAATGAAAGCCGGCACGGCATCGGCCTTCCTTTCCGTTCTAGAGGGTGTTCAAGCGAATGGTACGGCTGCCGATCCGGAAAGTATCCTTTTCGAGCGGGCCGGATCGACGGATTTGGCTTGGTCGATTCAGCAGGTCTATTGCCAAGCCTACCAGAAATCAGAAAAGCACGAGGCGTTGCCGGCTCTGATCGAGAGGGCTTTTTATGCGGTCAGGGCAGGAAACGGAGCTCCGGCAAAACCAACCACGCGAGAGCCTACTCAGCCTACGAGATTCTCCGAGCACTTTACCCAGGTTCATAAATTCAACAAGGAGGGATGACAATGAGGAAAACGGTTTGGTTCTTCATTCTGGCGGCGTTTCTGGCGGGCATGTCGATTCCGGCTCATGGCCAGCTTTGGCCCGCGGCGAATGCCGCGGGCAAAGCCGAACCCGGATTTGTGCTCTTGGATCGAATTCTCGTCATGTTTCAGAAAATGGCCGCAAGCGGCTCCGGAGGCCGCGAAGCGGTGGCCAAGGGATTGGAAGACATCTTTAACGAGGCTGTACAGGCCAAGACCCGAGCTCAGATTGATCCGGTTTTTTTCCGCAAGTTCAACCGGCTTCTGATGATCATGAGGATGAACTTCCTGGCGGATTCGAAAGGCATCTTGCAGGACGCCGTCAATCGGTTAACGGCGGATTTTGTCGAGGAGATTGCCGGCGTTCGGCCGGCCTTGGATAAAGACGGCATGGTCGGTTTGGGCGCTATGGCTGGCGCCCTGGCCGAAGAGATTGTCAACTTAAGACTTCATCTTGAGAGCCGGGATCGGAAAGCTAAGCTCCTCGAAGAATGGATAAACAGCTTCCCCAGCGGCAAATAGAGAAGCCAAGGCTGCCCGTTCCCGGATCGCTCCCGATCAGCGGCCGATGATTTCGTCCAGTCCGGCGATGACCTGATCCAGGGTCTCGGGATCGACGGCGGTCAGGCGGCGGCCGATGCGGTCGGCGGCCAGCGTGCGGATCTGACTCATCTTGACCCAGGACGGCTTGGGCAGGAGGCCGTCCCTCAGGCGCAGCGTCAAGGGGAATCCGGCTCGCGGCTCCTGGCTCGTGATCGCTACGGCGATGACGGTGCCTGAATGATCGTTGAAGACGTCCTGGCTCAGGACGAGGACGGGCCGGGAGCCGCCCTGTTCGTGTCCCCGGACCGGGTTCAGGTCGGCCCAGCGGATCTCCCCTCTCAGTATTCGGGCCATTCCTTCGAGTCCTCCGTCAGACCCATCTCGGCTTCCAGCCGCTCTTGCTTGGGATCGAGCTTGCGGCATTCACGCAGCAGCCTGCGTTTGCCGAGGCGCTCCAGGCTGGCGGCGACAGCTTGTTGAATGGCCCGGCTTCGGTTAGGGAATGTCTTTTCCAGCACGAGACGATCCACCTCCTCGAGAATTCCCGCATCCATCGTTATGGCGATCTTTCGGCTCGGCATTCCAGCCTCCAGTATGACAATATATCATACCATGATCGAATGCCCAAATAGCTCTGCTCCGAGGCGCCGAGCCGGGTTTCGCCGGCTGGTTAGCCCCATTCGTAATGATAGACGCATCCGGGCCCGGAGTATTCTCACTCGGAAGGGCGATGAAGCCGAATTTAGCGCGGTGTCCGAACGGCTGGATTTCTGGTAAGATGCGTCGGAGAATACGGTTAGGAGCCCTTCTATGAAAAAGATCATCTCGATGATAGTGATCGCTTTATTCGCGGCCGCCATCCCGGCCACCGTCTACGCCCAGGTTGCCTCGATCCCGGCAACCCGGGCCGGAGCCGCCCCGCAGGCCGCGCTCCAACCCGCAGCCCAGTCAGCGGCCCCCATCTATGGCGAAAAGGCCGACGCCAAGGCCGACATCGCCGCCGCTCTCACTCGCGCCGGCAAGGAGAACCGCAGGGTCCTGATCCAGTGGGGCGGCAACTGGTGCGGCTGGTGCCGACTCCTTCACAAGCTGTTCAAGGAGGACCGGGCCATCGCCAAAGTTCTTCTCTATGAATATGACGTCGTCATGGTGGATATCGGTAAGTTCGACAAGAACATGGATGTGGCCGATCAGTATCAAGCGGGGGCCGAGGGATTCAAGAAGCCCGGCGGCGGCGTTCCCTATCTGACTGTCCTCGACGCGGCTGGAAGCGTCGTCATCAACCAGGAGCCGGGCAGCCTCGAGTCCGGCCAGGGCCACGATCCCAAAAAGGTTCTCGATTTCCTCAACGCCCACAAGGCCCCCGCCCTCGAGGCCCAGGCCGTCCTGGGCAAGGCGCTGGCCGAGACCAAGGCTTCGGACCGCCGCGTTTTCCTCCACTATGGGGCCCCCTGGTGCGGCTGGTGCAAGAGGCTCGAGGCCTGGATGGCCCAGCCTGAGGTCGGCTCTCTGCTCAAGAAAGCCTACGTCGACGTCAAGATCGACCAGGACCGGATGACCGGCGGCATGGACAGCAAGAAGGCCTATCCCGCCTCCGAGAAGGCCGGCATTCCCTGGTTCGCGGCCCTCGATCCCGACGGGAAGGTCATCGCGACGAGTACGGACTCGGGGGAGAATACCGGCTTCCCGGCCGCCGACAGCGAGATCGCTGCCTTCGGCGAGTTCCTGAAGAAGAGCGGCCAGGGTCTGACCCCAGCCGACATCGAGACCCTGCTGGCCTCCCTCAAGGCGGCCAACAAGAAGTAGCCCGCGGGACAGATCCCATGACCCGCCGGGAGAGAGTCCTCGCCGCGATCGACCACCGCGAGCCCGACCGGGTTCCGGTCGATCTGGGAGCCATGCGCTCGACGGGAATCACGGCGGCCGCTTACGGCAAGCTCAAGCGCCATTTAGGCATCGAGTCGGGACATATCGACGTCTACGACGCCGTCCAGCAGCTGGCCCAGCCGGAGAAGCCGATCCTCGACTACTGGGATGCCGACGTCGTGGACCTGGGGCGGGTCTTCCTGACCGAAGACGCCGACTGGAAGCCCTTCACCCTGCCCGACGGCCAGGCCGCCCGTATTCCCGCTTTCCTGCCCATCGAGCCCGACGGAGCGGGAGGTTGGCTGGCCAGATCCGCGGACGGAACCCCCATCGGGGCCATGCCGGCCGGCGCCTTCTACCTCAGCCAGACCCATTTCCCTTTGCGGGACTGGAACGGCGATCCGGATGTTCTCGCCCGCCTGCCCGAACTGATGGGCCGGGTCACTTGGTCGGCTCTTTCCTGCGCTCCCTACCACGAACCGCTCACGCCGGCCCACCTGGCCGAAATCACGCGGCGAGCCAAGGCGCTTCGCGAGAGGACTGACTATGCCGCGATGATCGCCTTCGGCGGCAATCTCCTTGAGTGGGGCCAGTACCTCTGCTCCATGGAGCAATTCCTGGTCGACCTGGTCGAGAATCCGGCCAAGGCGGGCTCGCTTCTCGATAAGCTGCTCGAGATGCACCTGGCTAACCTGGACAGGATCCTCCCGGCCGTGGACGGCCTGGTCGACATCATCCAGATGGGTGATGACTTCGGATCCCAGAACGCCTTGCAGATCTCGCCCCGCCTCTACCGCGAGGTCTTCAAGCCGCGCCAGAAGATTCTCTATGACAAAATCAGGCGCGAATCGGGAATGCGCATCTTCCTCCACTCCTGCGGCTCGATAGCCGTCATCCTGCCCGATCTGATCGAGATCGGGGTCGAGATCATCAATCCCGTCCAGACAAGCGCCGGCGGCATGGATCCGGCCCGGTTGAAGAAGGAATATGGCCGTGACCTGTGCTTCTGGGGCGGCGGCTGCGACACCCAGCGAGTCCTTCCGGAGGGGACGCCGGAGGAGATCCGGGACCACGTCCGCGGCCGGATCGAGACGTTTGCTCCCGGCGGCGGGTTCGTCTTCAACCAGATCCACAACATCATGCCCCATGTGCCGCCGGCCAGCATTGCCGCCATGGTCGAGGCCGTCCGCGACTTCCGTTGAGCCGGGGACCGCGGGGCTCGAAGCCGCGCGCTCTCAGCGGACCATGAATCCCCCCGGCTCGCTGATCTTGTCGCCCCCCTCGCTGATCACGATCTGGTAGCTGCCGGGCGCCACCTTGGGAATCTTCACCCGGATCTGGTTCTGACCGCGACCGTCGTGCTGCCAGCTCAAGACCTCCATGGGCGTGTTGCCGAGATGGATCATCCGCCCGCCTTGCTGGATGCCGGCCCCCCAGCACCGGAGCGTGACCTCGCTCTCCGGTGCGCCAAAGATCGCACTGCCCCCGTCCCAGGTGGCGAGGAATGAGACGCGGAAGCGATTCGAGACGACCTGACCCCCGGCGTTGACGATGGTAAACTCGTGAGAGTGAGGGACTCTCTCGACCGGGCCGGAGGCCAGGAAGTAGATGATATGGTCCTGCCAGGTCATGTCCCGCTCCGCCGGGACGCCGTCCATGAGCAGCCGATGGTCCTTCTCGGCGCCGAACGAGCGGCCCATGACGTGGATCGCGGCGACGGGGTAGCCCGTAGGATGGCTGATGGTGACCCTGGTGATGGTGGGCGGCAGCTTGGGAGGCGGCTTGAGCTCGACTTGTTGCTGGACCTGGCCGGCCGCCGTCATGGCCAAAGCGATAAAAAGAAAGAACGGGACGCTTTTTTTCATGCTGGACTCCCTTTCTGCCGCTATTCTCAGTCAAATCGCGACGGACTGTCAACAGGCCTCTTTTCCATCGGCCGCCCGCTTCGCCGCCCGGGCGAAAGCGGATATAATGGCGGCCGGACAAGGACCGTGAACCAGGAACCGAGCCTCGCTCCTTCGCGCCGCGTCGCCGTCGAGGCGGCCGGCCTGACCGTGCTCTATTTCGCGGCCGCCGTTTGGATTTACCGCCGCACCCAGTGGCGCAAGGAATGATCCCGAGAACAGCCATGAATATCCGTCGCAGCGTCACCCCCATCCTCCTAGTCGCGGCTGTGCTGACGTGGTTGCCGTCGCTTTCCCGGGCCCAGGAAACGATCCCCATCGCCGACATCGGCTGGCGGCTGTGGCTGGACCGCGACGCGGCCTGGCAGGACGACCCGCTCTTCCTGCCCGCCGAGGCCGACCCGAAGAAGCTTCCCTTGAACATCCCGACCGGCGGCTGGAGCGTCCTGCACCGCTCGGCCGGCGTCGCCGTGACCCTACCCTCGACCGTCGAGGAGCACTCTTGGGGCGAGACGGGCCGGCGGCCCTACCGCGACGAGTACTGGTTCGAGCGAACCGACCCCGCGGCGCTCAACGGAGCCTACCGGGGCGTCTCCTGGTGGTGGAAGGAAATCGCCGTTCCGCCCCGCTTCTCCGGCAAGGTCGTCAGGCTCCACATCCGCGGGGCGCGGCTGCGGGCCGAGGTCTTCCTCAACGGCAAGCTGGTCGGATACGACATCATCGGGGAGACGCCTTTCTCGTGCGACGTCAGCGGCGCCGTCCTGCCCGGCCAGCGGAACCTGCTAGCCATCCGGATCACCAATCCGGGCGGCCGTCTGGACTGGGCCGACACCAAGCTCCTGACCTGGGGCGCGGCCTCGTTCTACGCCGGCCACGGCTTCGGGGGATTGGACCGCGGACTCTCCTTGAGGGCCCACGATCCTGTCCATATCGAGGATGCCTGGGCCCTGAACACTCCCCAGGTCCGGCGGATCAAAGCTTTTGCCCGTCTGCGCAACGCGACGGATGCGGCCGTCCGCGGCGACTTGGCCTTCGAAATTATAGATCCGGCCGATGGCGGGACCGTTGTCGCCTCGCGGACCCGCGGGGTCGAGATCCCGGCGGGGGGAGATCTTGAGGCGTCCGAAACCCTCGAGGCCCCTTCAGCCCCTCTTTGGGACCTCGACTCGCCCCGGCTCTACACCTTGCGGGCGCGGATCATCTGCCCCGTGCCGGCGGCGCCGGGGTCATCCGCGTCCTCCGCTCCCTCGGCTCCACCCGTATTCTGGCGTGACGAAGCCGAGGCGAAGTTCGGCTTCCGCTGGATCGAAGCCGATGGCCTGGGGACGAACGCCGTCCTGCGGCTCAATGGCCGCCGCATCCGGCCCGTCTCGGCTATCTCCTGGGGCTTTTGGGGCTTCAACGGCCTGTGGCCGACGCCCGAGCTGGCCGAGCGCGAGGTCTGGTCGGCCAAGACGCTCGGCCTGACGATGCTCCACTCTCACCGGACGATCGGCCGGGCCGAAGTCCTCGATGCTCAGGACAGGCTCGGGCTGCTGAGGATCATGGAGCCGGGCGGAGGGCAGACCGCCCTGGGCGAGTCCTTCCCGCTCTATGCAAAATCCCCCTCCGGGCGCCTGGACTGGAGCGGGACCAAGGGCGAGGCCGCCTCCTTCGCCGAGCGCTTCATGGAGGAGAAGATCCTCCGCATGGTCCGGGCCAACCGCAGCCGGCCGTCCCTGGCCGCTTACGAGCTGCAGAACGAGATCCATCCCGACCTGCGCAACCCGCACATCGCCCGACTGCTTCGTCGCGTCCACGCCGAGGACCCCAGTCGGATCGTGCTCCTCAAGTCAGGTATCCCGCCGGCCAACCAGGCCTGGATGAGGCCCTATGACGAAACTATCCTGGCCGACAGCGGCGATGGCACCTCCGGCTGGCGCGATGAGCACACGGTGGGCGGGCCCGGCGTCTGGACGGACTCGCTCTACAAGGGGCCCGAGAGCTTCACCCACCGCTCCGTCGTCGACAAGGAGATCGTCGCCTGGGGCGAGATGCTCGGCGCCGGCACGCCCGACAACCACGCCGGCCTGGTCCGCGAGGTCAAGCGCCGCGGCGGCCGCAGCTACGACCTGGAGGACCACGAGGAGGCCCTGGCCGCTTACGAGAAGTTCCTGGCCCGGTGGGACTTCCGGGAGGCTTTCCCCTCGGCCGAGAAGCTCTTTCTGGCCATCGGGGACAAGGCCTACGACTTCTGGGGCCGGGTCCTCGAGACGGCCCGGCTGGCCGAGTCCAACGATCTGCTGGTCGTCAGCGGCTGGGAGTCGACCTCGATCGAGAACCACTCCGGCCTGGTCGACAACCTGCGCCGGTTCAAGGGCAATCCCCAGCTCATGGCCCGGCGGATGGCGCCGCTGCGGCCGGTCCTCAAGCCGCGGGCGGCCGTGGCCGGGCTGGGAGGACGGGCGGTCCTGGACGCCTATCTTCTCAACGAGACCGGCCAGCCTGTGGGAACGCGGATGAGGGTCTGGCTGGAGGACCCGCACTACGCCCGGACCGAGCTCGGCACGTTCGACATTCCGGCTTTCCGCAAGGATCGCTTCGTCTACCCGGTCAAGGCTGGCCTCGAGACGCCGATCCTGGAGTTCGAGGGCGTCTATCGCGTCTTCGCCGCCGTCGAGGGAGCGCCGGCCGCGACTTGGTCGGAGGAGATCCCGGTCGTCGATCCGGCCGGGCCGGCCGCTCCGCTGCCGAGCCGGGCCGCCGTCGTGGGCGCCGGACCGAAGGTCCTGGCCGCTTTGCAGGCGCGCTTTCCGGCGGTCGCCTTCGAAGCTTACGATCCGGCCCGGGACTACGATCTCTACGTCGCCGGAGAGCGGCTGCTCTACGGCTGGACGTCGCCGGACATCGACCCGGCCTTGGAGATCGAGGGCACCGAGGACGACGAGCTGTTCCGCTCGGAAAGCTGGGGCGACGCCGAGAACCTCGAATTCGTCTTCGACGGCCTGCCCAAGGGGCCGGCCCGGGTCACTCTACGCTTCGCCGAGGTGACCCTGAGCGGACCGGGGAAGCGCGTCTTCGACGTGGCCGTCAACGGCCGGACCGTGCTCCGGGACTTCGACATCGCGGCCGCGGCGGGNNGCCCGACGGGATCGTCCGCGTCACGGTCCCGCGCCGCACCGTCAACTATGCCAAGTTCAGCGCCATCAAGGTCGCCGCGGGCGGCCAGGTGGTCGCCGTCAATTGCGGCGGCAAGCCCTACCGCGACAGGGCCGGTCTCTTGTGGGGCGCTTATGCCCGTCCCGTGGCCCTTGACGACGCCACCCTGGCCAAGGTCCGGCGCGGCGCCTCGCTACTGGTCCTGCCCGAGGGGCCGGAGGCGGTGGAGGCCTACGGCCGGCGGCTCGCCGAGGCGGGCGCCTTCCAATTCAAGGCCATGGTCGGCGAGGCCCGGGCGGCCTGGATGGGCTCCTGGTGCTTCGCCCGCAAGCACCCCGTCCTGGACGGGCTGCCGGCGGACCAGGCCCTCAAGAGCGACTACCAGATCCCCATCGACGGGACGTCTGGGATAGCCGTTGACGGACGCGACGTGGAGATCTTCATCGGCTACGGCCGGGACCATGACCGGACCATCGGGGCGGCCGGGCTGATGGCCCGGCTGGGCCAGGGCCGGATCCTTTTCTTCGGCCTACCCCTGCTGGCCGGACTCAAGGACGAGGCGGCCGGCTTGCAGCCGGTGATGGCGGCGAGGCTGCTGTCCAATGCCTTGAAGCATTTGGCCCCGCGGCCGACGATGGCGGCAGGCGCCCGCAAGAGCGGCCTATGACCGGGCGCGAGTTGGTCCACGGAATCATCGCCGGTCGGCCCATGCCCCGGACCGGCTTCTGGCTCGGAAATCCCCACCCCGACACGTGGCCGCTGCTCCACGCCCACTTCGGGACCAAGGGTGAAGAGGATCTTCGCTTGAAGCTGGGCGACGATTTCCGCTGGATCACGCCCCAATTCCGGGCCTCGACCTATCGGGATCCGCGGGGGCGCGGCCTTTTCGATGCCGCCGAGTTCAAGCGATTCCACGGCCAGGCGGGACCTTTGGCCGGGGCCGAGTCGCCGGCGGACGTCGAGGCTTTCGACTGGCCCGACCCGGATTTCCTGAATTTTGACGAAAGCCTGGCGGAGCTAAGGGCGGCTGGGCCCTTCTACCGGGCCAGCGGATTCTGGGCCCCCTTCTTCCACAACGTCATGGACCTCTTCGGGATGGAAGCCTACTTTATCAAGATGGCGACCCACCCCGAGGTCGTCCACGCCGTCACGGCCAGGGTCTGCGAGTTCTACCTGGAAGCTAACCGGCGATTCTTCGCCCAGGCCGGATCTCTCATGGATGGGTATTTCTTCGGCAACGATTTCGGCACCCAGATTGACTGCCTGATCAGCCCCCGGCATTTCGACGAATTCGTCCTGCCCTGGTTCCGGCGGCTGACCGACCAGGCCCACGCCGCGGGCTATCAGGTCATTCTGCATTCCTGCGGCTCGATCCACCGCGTGATTCCCCGGCTGATCGAGGCCGGGGTGGAGTGCTTGCACCCGCTCCAAGCCCGGGCCGGGAGGATGGAGGCCGAGAGGCTGGCGGTCGATTTTGGGGGCCGGATCGCCTTCCTGGGCGGGGTGGATACCCAGGATCTTCTGGTCAACGGGACGCCCTCAGCGGTCAAGGCCGAGGTCAGGCGCCTGCGCGG
The DNA here is from genome assembly GCA_002383325.1 of Candidatus Aminicenantes bacterium UBA4085. Lineage (GTDB taxonomy): Bacteria > Acidobacteriota > Aminicenantia > Aminicenantales > UBA4085 > UBA4085. The sequence goes on along the minus strand of DFYJ01000118.1, from coordinate 13,845 downwards.
ATTGCTCGGGCCTCGTTGGATTTGCAGCCCCAGCCACGAGGCGCTCCTGCCCAATGTCCCGCCGCGCAACGTGGCGGCCATGGCCGAGGCCGCCCTCGAATAGCGGCCCGGACCATCCCTCTTTACTCCTCGACGACGGTCACCTTGGTCATGACGTCGCCCGCCCGGATGGTGTCGACGACATCCTGGCCCTTGATCACCTTGCCGAAGACCGTGTGTTTGCCGTTCAGTGATCTCTTCGAACAGCCATCCGAAAGATAGGAGTAAATATACGACAATGGCTCTGTTGTCCTTGACACGACCCATTTCTTTTTTTAGAATAATTCACGTATTTAATATTTTAATGGGGGGTTTCAAATGAAAAAGAAAATCGTTTTATTCATTGCAACTGTTATGATTATGCTTCTTAATCTCAACTCGTCGTTTCCATATAGCTATCCGCAGGAAATTATAAAGTTTTCGATGCAATATAACATCGGAATGACGGAAGACGGCAAGATCGTTTTCGATCTCTTCGATATTATAGGGCTTGAGAGTATTGTTCTCGAAAATGTGTCTTCTGATTCCAAGGACGCGACGGTCTATAGCTCCATGAGCTTGGCTTCAGGAATGGATGTCGATGGAAAAAAGCCGTCGTCCATATCCGTTATCATGTCCGCCATCAGAACTTCTGATCCAAATGTCTATTTTAGGGTAAGGCAGGATAAAGAGGGTTCTCCGGCGATTTATATTGCATTTGTGCCGTCCGTTTTCGTAAAAAGAGGAAGCATTTCAGGCGGAATCGCTCCGAAATCTGTTGTGAATTGTCCCCCGGGGTGTTGGCTAGCCAAGATCGACCATTGTTGCCCAGAGTGCCATACCAGCAAATGCTGTTCGACGGCAGGTGGAGCTACCTATTTTATAGATTCCTGCACCATACGATGTAATGGAGGCGATTGCGAGTAATTCCAGGGGAATAAGGCGACTGGCTTTCTTCTTATTTACCCCGGGGTGGAATGCCTCCGGGGAGCGTTCGCGCCTCCGATTATCCCGGCAGCTGTTTTTCTGTCAAAGCGGAGTGAAAAAGCCGAAAGCTGATGGTTTCGCTTTCAACCGGCTTCAGATCTCCTCGACGCTCACCCTGGACATGACGTCGCCCGCCCGGATGGCGTCGACGACGTCCTGGCCCTTGATGACCTTGCCGAAGACGGTATGCTTGCCGTTGAGGTGGGGCTGGGGCGAGTGGGTGATGAAGAACTGGCTGCCGTTGGTGTTGGGGCCGGCGTTGGCCATGGAGATCGCGCCCGTCTCGTGCTTGAGGGGGTTGCCGGCGAATTCGTCCCCGAACTTGTAGCCGGGGCCGCCGCAGACGGTGCCGGTCGGGTCGCCGCCTTGGATCATGAAGTCGGCGATGACGCGGTGGAACTTGATCCCGTCGTAGAAGCCCTCCCGGGCCAGGAAGACGAAGTTGTTGACGGTCTTGGGGGCGTGCTGGGGCGCAAGGGCCAGCTCGATCGTCCCCCGGACGGTCTCGATCTTGATCGTATAGCCCTTCTTTGCGTCGATGGTCATAGCCGGCGGCGCCGGCCACTGCTTGTTCGGCATATCTCTTTCTCCTCTCAATCGAGTCGGCCCCTCAAGATAGCAGATTCCGGGGGGAATTCCCATCTGGGCTATAATCCGGTCCGATGCCCGCCAAAGGGATCGCCTCGTTGAAGGAGAAGGCCGCCGGCCTGAAGCGGCTGGCCCTGACCGTCTACTATGTCGCCCGCGATCCGCGGACGCCGCTCCACGTCCGCCTGCTGGCTCTGCTCGTAGCGGCCTACGCCCTGAGCCCGATCGATCTCATCCCGGATTTCATTCCCGTCATCGGCTATCTGGACGACCTTGTTCTTATTCCCCTCGGTGTCGCCCTCGTGGTCAAGCTGACGCCGCCGGAGATCATCGATGCCGCCCGCGAGAAAGCCCGGACAACAGGGCGCAAGCCCGTCAGCTACGGCGCCGCGGCCGTCATCATCCTCATGTGGCTTGCGACCCTCTACCTGATGGGGCGCTGGGTCGCCGGGCTGTTGAGGTGAGGGGCGGCTAGGGCAGGCGGTAGGCCATGGCGTTGATGTTCATGCCGGCGCCGACGGAGGCGAAGAGGATGTCCGCCCCGTGCGGCAGGGGGTGTCCGTCCAGCTTTCCCTTGGCCATGAGGTCGTAAAGCGTCGGCAGGGTGGCCACCGAGCTGTTGCCCAGCCAGCCGATGGTCATCGGCATGATGCCGGCCGGCGGCTCGGCGATCCCGGCCAGCTTGAAGGCCCTCTTCAGGATGGCCTCGTCCATCTTCTCGTTGGCTTGGTGGATGAGCACCTTGCGGATGTCCCGCAGGGCCAGCCCAGCCTTCTCGAGGCATTCCAGCAGCACCAGGGGGACGGTCTTCAAGGCGTACTCGTAGAGCTTGTGGCCGTCCATCTTGAGATAGAGGCGGTCGCCGCCCGAGGGCCCGTAGGACTTCTGCATCCAGAGCATATAGGCATGGTCGATGGTGTCCGAGCGGACGGCGTGGGCCAGGATGCCGATCGGCGGCTCGCTTTCGACGGCCTCCAGGATCGTCGCCCCGGCTCCGTCCGCGTAGATCATGGAGTCGCGATCGTGCGGGTCGGAGACGCGCGACAGGGTCTCGGTCCCGATGACCATGGCCCGCCGGATGTTCCCGGACTTCAGGTAGTAGTCGGCTTGGATGATCCCCTGCAGCCAGCCCGGGCAGCCGAAAGCCAGGTCATAGGCTACGGTCCTGGGATTGACGATGCCGAGGCGGTGCTTGATCCGGGCGGCTAGGCTGGGCACGAAGTCGGAGCGGGGGTTGTCGGCCCGGACATCCCCGAAGTCGTGGGCGACGATGAGGTAGTCGAGGCTTTCCCGGTCGACGCCGGAGCTGGCCAGGGCGTCCTCGGCCGCCAGGGCAGCCAGATCGGAGGCGTTCTGGCCGTCCGCGGCGTAGCGGCGCTCGGCGATCCCGGTGATCTCTTCCAGCTTACGGATTGTCTCTTGATTGGACTTGGCCAGCCTTGTTCCGGAGCCGTCGTAGAATTCGGCTTGCAGGAACGAGGCATTGGAGGCCCGGCGCTCCGGGATGTAGGAACCCGAGCCGATGATGACTGAACGCAGCTTGACGCTCAAAGCATTCAACCTTTTCTGAAATTCGACGATTATCATGACCGATTTGCCTTCCCAAAACAAGGCCCGCGAAGGCTCTGTTCTCCGGGTCGCCGGGAGGCGCATGGTCCCTCGGCTTGGACTGGGGGCGGACCATACGCTTTAACCCTGATAAGACGTACTATAAGGGAACGGGAGGCGCCGCATGATCCATCGACTGGGACGAACCGCTTTAGCTCTTCTGGTCTTGGTTTTTTTCCCCAGGCCCGGCGCCGCCCAGACGATCCACGACGCCGTCCAGAAAGGCGACTTGGCCGCGGTCAAGGCGCTGCTGGCCGCGGATCCTTCCCGCTTGGATGCTCCTGGGGAGCGGGGCCAGACTCCTCTGGCCCAGTCGATCATGTCGAAACAAGAGGAGATCTTCGCCTACCTCCTGGGGCGAGGGGCCGATGTCGAGAAGCCCGATGGGAATGGCCTGCGACCCTTGGATTTCGCCGTCTTTGCCGGCTTGGAGGAGTGGGCGGATCGGCTCCTCGACCTCGGGGCCGACGTCAATGCCCACGGCAACGCCATGGGCATGACGCCGCTCCACATGGCTGTCCGGGGCGGCCGGAGCGGGCTCGTCGAACGGCTCCTGGCGGCCGGCGCGCGGCTTGATATCCGGGATGGATTGGGAAGCACGCCACTCCTGACCGCGGCCGGTGAGGGGCGGTCCGAGATGGTCGGGCGGCTGCTGGCCGCCGGAGCGATCGTCGATGACAGGGACGACCACGGCAGCACGGCCCTGCACTTGGCTTGCCTCAACGGTCAACGGGCGGTCGTCGAGTCCCTGATCGCCGCCGGCGCTCCGCTGCAGGCGAAAAACGCCTATGGCAGCACGCCTTGGAGCATCTCCAAGCGAGAGGGACTCGGGGAGATTGCCGCGCTCCTGCGGGCCGCGGGCGCGACGGAGGACGGCCACGACGCGCCGCTTCCGGAAGGCGCCTACCTCGGGCAGAAGCCGCCCGGATCGCATCCGAAGCTCTTCGCGCCCGGCATCGTCTCGACCGAGAAGAAAGAGCTGAACTCGGTCTTCACGCCGGACGGCCGCGAGTTCTACTTCACGATTCAGGATTCCCAAGGCCGCTGGACGGTCATGGTCATGAGCCTCGCCGGCGGAGGCTGGACGCACCCGCGGCCGGCGTCCTTCTCCGGAACCTACAGCGACGTCGATCTCTTCATCACCCCCGATGGAAAGAAGCTCTATTTTTGCTCCAACCGTCCCGCGGAGGGAAAGGGGGATCCGCAGAAGAATTTCGATATCTGGGTGGTCGAACGCTTCGGGGCGGACTGGTCCGCGCCCAAGAGCCTGGGGGCTCCCGTCCATTCCGATTCGAACGAATACTATCCGGCCTTGACCAAGGATGGAACGCTCTACTTCCAGTCGCAACGGCCGGGCGGCCTCGGCGCCGCGGATATCTACCGGGCCAGGCTCCGGGACGGGGCCTATCGGGAGGCCGAAAACCTCGGCCAGGCGATCAACAGCTCCGGGTTTGAGGGCGACGCCTTGATCTCGCCGAACGAGTCTTTCCTCATCATATCAGTCGATCGTCCCGGGGGATTCGGGCGGGGGGACCTCCATATCAGCTTCCGCGGCGCCGACGGCAGCTGGTCGCCCCTGATGAACCTGGGTGAGGCCGTCAACACCAAGGCCAACGAGAACTGCCCGATCCTCTCGCCGGACGGGAAGTACCTCTTCTTCACCCGGGCTGATGACATCTGGTGGGTCGATACAGATATCCTGGCTCCCTTGAGGGCGAAGGCTCTGGCGGGCGAGGCGGCCGGCCGGGAGGTGCGGCGATGAATTTCGTCATGAAGCTCATGGTGATTCCTGTCGTCGCCCTCAGCCTGGGTCTCGGGGAGAGCGCCAGAGCCGAAGCGTCCGACCGGCCGGCCTCGGTGAGCGTGCTGGTCCTGCTGGGAGAGTGGTTTGGGGATGCCTATTTCCCGCTCCAGAAGGAGATCGAGTCGCGGGGTTGGACCCAGAAGAGGGTCGGTGTCAACGTTGAGTACCGGGGCTGCTACAACAAGAAGCGGGACGTCGTCCTGCGGAGCGAGATTCTCATCCCGGACCTTAAGGATTTCTCGGGCTACGATGCTTTGATTATTCCCAGCGGGCCGCACTACCGGAAGTTCATCCTCAATCCCGTCGTTCTGGACTTCCTCAAGGACGCCCATGCCGCCGGGTTGATCGTCGCGTCTTTCTGCGTCGGCAACTTCGTCGTCGACGCTTCGGGTCTCCCCGGTCGTACTCTGGGAGAGGACCGCCTCCCCAAGCAGGCGACCTGGATCGCCGATCGGGTTCTTCTCGGCCCCCGCGGCGGCGGACCCCCGCCCGGCGATGGGTTCGAAAGCGCACCGGTGAAAGAGGTTTGCCAGGCCATCGCACAGAAGCTGGCCGCACGGACGGCCCGGCCGGCCGGCGCCAATCGGGCGGCCCTCTCCGGTGTGCCCGGCGCCGACGAGCGTTGGCCGATCGCCCAGGCTCTGCGCGAGTGCATCGGCTGGGCCAAGAACAAGGATTTCCGCCTCCTCACCAACGTCATCGCCAACGACGCGGACTTCCTCGAAGTCCATCCCGATGGTGAAGTGGTCAAGGGGATCGAGGAGTTCCGCAAATCGGAGGCGGTCTGGAAGAGCCCGGACTTCAAGGCCGTCCGTTACGAGATCCGGGACCTCAAGATCACGCTGTCTAAGAGCGGCGGCGTGGCTTGGTTCTACTGCCTCCTCGACGACATCAACGAGTGGAAGGGCAAGCCTGCGAATTGGGAGAACACCCGCTGGACTGGCGTTCTGGAGAAGAGGGCCGGCCGCTGGGTCATCGTCCAGCAGCATTTTTCTTTCGCCGCCAAGGACTGACCCGGGTGCGACGAAGAAAGGAAGGGAGCCCCATGATTCAATCATCGGTGAAGCGGTTGTCGTTGGGCTTGATCCCGGCCTTCGCGCTCCTGGCGGCGGCCGCTTTGATGCCGGAGGCGTCGCCGGCGAAACCTGGAGAATGGGGCCTCGCGGCGCGGCCGCGGGGGCCGCTGACGCTCACCTATATCGCCAACGAGGGCGTGCTGATCTCATCCGGCCGGCACAAGATCCTGATTGACGCCCTCTTCGACAAACCCCATCCGGACTACCGGGCTCCCTCGCCCGAAGCTCTCGACGGCCTGATGAAAGGCACGCCGCCTTCCGACGGGGTGGACCTCCTTCTCGTGACGCACGACCACCCCGATCATTTCGATGCCGCGCTGGCCGCCCGGTACCTGGCGGCCTCGGCCGGGACGACTCTCGTCGCTCCGTCGGACGCCGTGGCGTCCCTTCGGAAAGCAGCGGCGGCCGAGTGGGGCAAGATCGAGCCGCGCGTCGTCTCCCTGGACCTCAAGGTCGGAGAGAGAGCCGCCCGTGATTTCAAGGCGATCCCGGTGACGGCCTTCCGCACCTTGCACAGCGGGGACCGGGAATCGCCGATGAATCTGCTCTTCCTCCTCGAGATTGATGGCTGGCGGGTGTTCCATGAGGGGGATTCGCCGTCGAACGTCGAGGCCATAAGCGGATTCGGGCTGGGGAACACGCCGATCGACTTGGCGCTGGTCCATTACTGGTTCCCCCTCGAGCCCAAGGCCGCGAAGTTCCTGCAGGAGGTCCTCAAGCCTGGCCACATCGCTCTGATGCATCTGCCCATCCGCCTGGAGGGAGGCGCGCCGGGCAGGATCGACCAGGTACGGAAACACTACAAGGATATCTTCCTCTTTTTATCCGGCCTACCCGCACGGGAGCTCAAGAAATGAGAGTACGGGGCGGCCACCACATCCATCTGGATGCTCCCGAGGTCGTGCTGGATGCCATCCGAAGGCTCCTCGGGCGCGGCAGCCGCGGCAGCCCATGAAAGGCCGGGTTCCTTCGGGGGGGCGTTTCCCGGGAGGAGGCCTGGTCTCAAGGCGCGTATCCGGAATAGAATAGTCTCCAATATGAAAATCAAGATTTCTCTTCCGGCTCTCATTCTGATCGTCCTCGCGGCCTTCCTCCCGTCGGGCCCGGCCGGCTTCCAGNNCCCGCCTCCGCCCGCCCATCGATCCGCAGCGGGTCCAGGACCAGGACGACATGACCTGGGCCGACTACCGCCCCATCCCGGGCCGCGACTGGGCCGATCCGTCGCTCAAGCCCGAGCGCGGGTTCAGGCTGGCGGTGGTGGCCATCGACTTCCCCGACCAGCCCTTCGTCATCACCCTGCCCAAGGGCTCCGATCCCTTCGGGAACCCCCAGATCGATCCCATCGCCCGGGCGGACGTGCCCCGCTTCTACGCCGACTTCTTCGTCAAGCCGGACGAGGTCAATCACGGCCGGACCATCAACGGCTACTGGATGGAGCAGTCGCGAGGCAAGTTCGGCATCACCGAGGTTGCGTGGTTCGGCCCCTACCGCATGCCCAAGCCGCTCTGGCACTATGGACTGAACGAATTCGGCCAGAACGCCTCGGCCCCCGACGGAAGCCGGCCCGACGGCCGCATGGAGCGGGACTGCGACGCGCTCTGGACGGCGGATGCGGGCGCCGAGATCCCCAAGAATTACGACGCCGTCCTGCGTATGTACGCCGGCTACGACGAGACCGGAGTCTGGCAGGAGTTCGGCGAGATGAAGTTCAACGGCAAGGAGGACATCCCGCCGGAGTGGGGCAATCCCAACCCGTCCATGCCCCGCTGGATCCCGACCCGCTATGTCGAGTGGACGAGCTGGCTGGCCGGCTCCCGCCAGTGGGGCCTGTCCTCGATGCGCCAGGGCGAGAACTCTGGCACCATCACCCATGAGCTGGGCCATTTCGCCTTTGACCTGCCGGATCTCAACAACAATCCCTACGTCCAGCCGTACCGCCGGGTCGCGGCCGGGCCTTGGGACATGATGGACCGCGGCAGCTTCAACGGCCCGGGCGGCCCGCATCGCCGCTGGGTCGTGCCGCCCATCCAGGGCGCGGCCATGCCGGCCGGGCTGATGGTCCGCAATCGGCTGGAGAACAAGTTCATCGGTCAGGACGCTTTCCTGCGCCTGAGCCGGGAAGGGCTCGCTGCATCGGGCCTGGCGGTTGCCGAAGTCACGGCCCGGGCCGTGGAGCCTCTGCCCGGGACCTTCACGGGCTTGATGGTCCGCCTGGACGGGGCCGAGCCTTTCGACCGGACGCCGGCCGACGATCCTGCGGCGAATCCGCTCTCTCCGGGAAGACCGAATTATGCTTTTTACACGGCCGAGGTCGTGCAGCGGATCGGCTACGACTCGTTCACGCCCGACAGCGGCGTCCTGATCGCCAAGAACAAGGACGGTCTGCGCGGGAGCAACAGCGGGCCCAACGGATTCAACAGCTACATCTGGGTCATCGACGCCCATCCGGAGGACATCGCCAAGGTTGACTATGTCAAACCTGACGGCCGCAAGGTCATGCGGACGGTCGCCGACTACCGCCAGCTCAACGACGCCCTCTTCCACGCCGGGCTCGATGCCGGCAGTCCGTGCGAATGGATCGACGAACCCAACCGGCTGCGCTTCTATGTCGTCGATCTGCGGCGGGACCAGCGGGGCATCCTCGTCTATACCCTGGCCGTCCGATCCCTGGACGGATCCGGCCCGCAAAAGCGCGGCGTGATCCTCCAGGCTCCGACCGCGGCCCGCCTCGAGAGAGGCGAGGCTTCGATCGCCTTCGAGCTGAGGAATTCGGGCCAGGCGGCGCCGGCGGATGCCGCCTCGGCATCGCCGTATCCCTCGGACGCCTGGCCTTTCCTGGATTCGGACGTCTATCGATTGACGGCGTCCGTCGAAGGGGAGGGCTGGGACGTCCAGCTTCTCAACGGTTTGGCGGCCGTGAAGGCGGGATCCGGGCGGACGGTAACGGTCTCTGCCTCGGCAGCCGAGGGAAGCTCCCGATCCGCCGTCGTGACGCTGCGGGCCGTGTCGGAGAGCGATCCGTCGACATCGGCGACTGCCGTGGTGAGGATTTCGCGCTAAGCTAAACGCCGGCGCACCAGGAAACGTAAGAGAGATGACCGCCTGATCATAACGGAGACTTCGTCTTCGCGGAGACTCTCGACGAGGAGGACAATATGGGCCATCGATGGACCCCCGTGACCGGAACTCTCGCCGCCCTGGCTGCCTGGACCGTCTTCGGGCTGGCCGCTCCGCAGCCAGGGGACCTCAAGGACGGGGCCAGGATCGTCCACAACGTCAAGGGCAAGTGGGGCGCATCGCCCAAGGTTCGCCTCGAGCCAATCCGGGTCATAGGGGACGCCGACACCGACGACGAGAACCTCGCTTTCAACATGCCCAACGACCTGGTCGAGGACGGCCGGGGCAACATCTACATCGCCGACAGCGCCAACGCCCGGATTCAGAAGCTCGACAAGGACGGTGCGTTTATAGCGACCTTGGGAAGGCGGGGGCAGGGACCGGGGGAGTTCACCTCGGTCCGCTCCCTGGCCATCGATCCTGACGACCGGCTCTACGCTTTCGACGCCGGCCAGCGCCGGGTGACCATCCTGACCTCCGAGGGGCGGGAGGCGCGGACGATACGGCTGCTGAAGGGGAACATCTCCGGATTACGCCTGATGAAGGACGGCTCGCTCCTGGTCGGCGAACCCCTCAGGTCAGGCCCTCGGCAAGACGTCGTGCCGCCCAGGATCCTGCTCAAGATCATCGATGATCAAGAGACGGTCAAGGCCGAATTCGGCTCTCCGGTCGACTATGGCGAGCCGGTCACCAGCCAGGTCGGCAACTCGATCTATTTCACGATCGGATCCGACAACGGTCCGGTGGCCGCCTTCAGCTATCAGAATCGGGTCGAGAAATACACGCCCGCCGGCCGGATCGTCTGGCGGGCGGACAGGCCGTTGAATTTCGATACCAAGGTGATCGAGAAAGGCAAGTTCGAGTCGACGCCCACGACGTCCACCTTCCGGGGGCCGAATATGAATCGGTGCTCCAACGGCGTAGCCGTCGATGCCGCCGGCCGCATCTGGGTGGTCACTTATCGGCGACAGATCAAGCCCGAGGAGATCCTCCGCATTTCCGTGTCGGGCAGCCAGTCGGGCTCGACCCGCAAAGTGGAAGGAAATACGGACCTGCGGACGACCGATATGTTTCAGCTCGACGTCTTCGATCCCGAGGGAACGCTCCTGGGGACCCTGCCCGTGACCCAGTTTGTCGACGGAATCTGGATCTACGGCGACCGGCTCTATTTGCTGGACCGCGACCGGGGCGTCGCCTACCATCAGTACCGGATCATCGAACGATGACGGCGGCTCGCATCATGGAGCCGCCTGTTCGACGACCAAGATCGTCGACTTGACTCGTTCACTTAGGACGAGGAGCCCAAAAGACTATTTCGGCCTTTCCCATCAAGCCCGACGGCAGCAAGGCGCTTCTCTTATTAAACTTGAATTTCACGTTGGTTCTGGCGTAGGCGGGCTTGTCCGGACTTTTCAAATCCCCCACGATCCGGTTGTTCCAGGTGTTGCTGACCTCGACCTTGATTTCATTGGTTCCCGGCTTGAGGCGCCCGGTTATGTCGGCCCCGGTAAGGCGGGGCCCAGATAATCCCGGCCTCATGTCCATTGATGATGACCCTGGCCGTTTCCTGAATGTCCCCGAACGCAACGTCAACAGCCGGCGCATCAGCGAGCGCCCCCTCAGCAACCATGAATTCCCGGCTATAGGTCGCGGTACCGGAGTAGTATTTTACGCCGGCTGAATCGATATCCGGCCAACTGGTAAGTCGATCCATCTGATAGGCCTCGGGGCCGCCCATTCCGGGGTTGAAACGGACCTTCCAGTTGTCGGTGATATCGATCTTGGCGGCTTCTTCGGCGCTGCCCGAAAATCCAAACTGCAGATCCGCGTCGAGCCCCGGATCATTCTTCCCCGACGACCTGTCCCTGAAAACTACGAATCAGAAGGTCGCAAGTTCGAGTCTTGCCGGGCGCGCTCTTTTTTCTTCAATACCCACCGATATAAATCGATGAATCAGTGTTTCTTTTTCCTTGAAACATCAGAACCACGGTGTCTATGCTTTGTGTCTATGGGGCGCTTTTTCCCCATCAAAGCAACGGCCTGTTTCTTCCGATCCGGGTTGCTGTGGGAGTAGAGAAGCGCCGTCATGGTCGAGCTGTGGCCCAGGATCTCGGCGACCGTGACGATGTCGGCGCCGCGCTCGAGGAGGGTCGTTGCGAAGTAGTGGCGCAGCAGGTGCATGTGGAAGGGAACCCCGCTCAGCTTCTCAACCCGATCGAATGTCCGGCTGAGATTCTTGGATTGGTACCGGTTCGGTACGTCGAAGACGTAATCCGAGGTCGTCCGCGGCTGTGCCTGGACTACCTTCCGGGCGGCGTCGTTCAGGGGGACGATCCGGCGCTTGTCGCCCTTGCCGTGGACGACGATCGAGTCCTCCTCGACGAGCCTCCATCTCAGTCCCAGGGCTTCTGTCTTCCGAAGCCCGGTGTTGGCGATCAGGATGACCAGGTCATGGAAGACTTTCTGCATCGGGGAATGCGAATCCTTGCTGATTTCCCGGGCGGCCTTCTCGATCTTGGCGAAGTCAGCATGGGACAGGGGCCGGATCTCCGGCCGCTCACGGAACATCTTGACCTTGCGAAGGGGATTCTGGCCATCGTGCCGGCCCCAATCGATCGCTCGGTAGTACATCGCCCGGAGGGTCTGGCAGTAGCGGTTGACTGTGGCTTTGGAGGAAGGCTTCGGCTTCTTCGGATCGGCGGAGAGTCCGTCCTCTCGGAGCTTCACCTTGAGCTGCTCGACATGGTAGGTAGAGAGGCCGGCCAGAGTCCGGACGCCCAGGTTCTCGAAAAAGGGGATTGCGCGGTTCAGAATGGACTTCTCGGTCTGGGCCCAGCGCGGCTTCTGGGTTGCCGACCATTTCAGGTATTCGTCGGCGAACTCGCGAAGTCCGATCGAGCCCCCCAGGTCCGCCTCTTTGCGCATCCGAGAGGTGATCTCCTTCGCGCGTTCGAGGGCAAGTTGCTTATCATCATAGGATTAACCTCACTGCTGATGTCTATGCTCAATTTTTTTCACTGGAATTTTTACACAAACCTTTTTAGTCGTTTAATAAGTTAATAAATTGAATTATTTTTTAATATATTTTTTCACTGCTGTCCGGTTAAAAAATGGTGAACCTTCATTTGAGGCCCGTATTATAAGCCCCAAAGTGCTGTCATGAGTTTTGACGATTTCAACGGCATTCGGCCTCTGTGTGATACTTTTTCCGGATTCTTTCCGGAGGAACTCGATTATGCACGAAGGCCGAATCATCTTTGCCCAAGTGATGGACTGGTTGCCGCGGTACGAATTCGACAAGTGCGTGAGGCGGTACCAAGGCAACCGATACGCCAAATCTTTGACCTGTTACAAGCAATTCCTGATGATGGCGTTCGCCCAGCTCACCTACCGGGAGAGCCTGCGCGACATCGAAACATGTTTGCGGGCCGTGGGATCCAAGCTCTTTCATGCGGGGATGAACAGTCTGGGAGCTCGAAGCACTTTGGCCGATGCCAACGAAAGACGAGACTGGCGTATCTTCGCCGATTTCGCTCATATCCTGATCGAGCAAGCCACCGTTCTGTATGCCGACGAGGATTTCGGCGTCGAATTGAAACAGGCAGCCTTCGCTTTGGATTCCACAACGATCGATCTCTGCCTGTCCTTGTTCCCTTGGGCCAAATTTCGAAAGCACAAAGCTGCGGTCAAACTGCATACCTTGCTGAATCTGCAAGGAAGCATTCCGACCCTTGTCATTATTACCTCCGGCAAGGTTCACGACGTCAACATCCTCGACGATTTGCCCCTCGAAGCCGGAGCCTTCTACATCATGGACCGGGGCTATCTGGATTTTACCCGGCTTCATCGTATTCATGGCAGCGGAGCTTTCTTCGTCACCCGAACCAAAACCAATTCGCAGTTCCGTCGACGCTATTCCCATCCGGTCAAGAAGCGCCTGGGCCTCCGTTTCGATCAGACGATTACTCTGCAAGGTTACTACTCGCGTCGCGGCTATCCCGACGCCTTGCGCCGCATCGGGTACACCGATCCGACGACGGGCAAGAAACTCGTGTTCTTGACGAACAACTTCAGCGTGCCGGCTCTGACCATCGCCCTGCTGGACAAGTCCCGGTGGCAGATCGAGCTGTTCTTCAAATGGATCAAACAGCATCTCCGAATCAAAGCCTTCTATGGCACTTCCGAGAACGCGGTCAAAACGCAAATCTGGATCGCCGTTTCCATTTATGTGCTGGTGGCCATCATCCGCAAGCAGCTCCATCTGCAGGCAAGCCTCTACACAATATTACAGATTCTGAGTATCTCGCTTTTCGAGAATATGCCCATTTTACAGGCCTTTGCTCATCATCAACAGCACATCGAAGACCCCCCATCGCGAAAACAGCTGAGTTTAAAAGGATTTTTAACCGGACAGTAGTGATATATTATATGTTTTCTCACGAGGTATTGTATTACGTGTCCAGAAGAAAGAATATTATCTGCCGTTAAAACATTATATGAAAACAATGAAGCAGATGTATTATTAATATTTCATAACGGTATTACTGAAAATGACGTATATAATTTTAAAAATCAGAACAAATATATGTTTCCTGTAAATATTGCAAAAAATGACTTGTTAGTTAGGGTCTGCTGAAAAAGGCTCTA
>DFYJ01000019.1 GCA_002383325.1 Candidatus Aminicenantes bacterium UBA4085 | reverse complement strand
GACGGCGAGGACGACGGCCGATCCCGGCGCGCGGCCCCGCCCCCCCTCCGCCCGGCGGCCGCGGCCCGGGTCTCCCGGACGCGGGAGAGAAGCGCCTAAAAGTCGAAGCCGATCCAGAACTTCAGCCGATAGGCCCCGACCGAGGTGATGGACAGCGGCTTGCCGAAGTCCGCCCATTGCAGCTGCTTGACCCACTCGAAGTGGATCGGGTAGCCGAACAGGAAGNNCGCCGCCAAAGGAGCCGATGGCCTGGGCGATACGGTAGTAAGGAATCTCCCCATCCGTATAATCGGCATCGTAGATGTAGTACTCGGACGAATAGCCGGGGATGCGCGACCGGGTGACGTCGAAGAACAGGACGCCGCGGATCGGGCCGATGGTCCCCAGCACCGTCTGGGCCAGCGTGACGATCGGGAAGCGCAGCTCGGCGTTGGCGATCCAATACTCGGTCGCCGTCAGGCCGTAGTAATAGACCGAGCGGACTTCGTTGTTGCCGCCGTAGTAGTAGATGAACGGGTCCCGGCCGCGGCAGAGGCGTCCCTGCAGGCGCACGGCCAGCAGGATGTCGGAGCCGAGGTACAGATACTTGCGCAGATCCGCCTCGAAGCGGGTATTGCGGATGAAGCTCGCGGCCAGCGGCAGGGCCTGGCCGATCGAGAGCCGGAACGTGTGCCCCTGGGCCGGGCCGTAGGGCCGAAAGCGCGTCGTCTCGCCGAGGAGCGAAAGCTCGGCCGCGGCCATGGTCCCGTTGATGAAGCCCATGGAGCCGTAGGAGTAGCCGCCCGATCCGTACGAGTCGAGAAGGTCTTCCTCGTAGTGCAGAAGGCCCAGACTGCCTTCCAGGCGGACGTAGAGGCTGAGCGGGTAATAGGCGCCCAGCTGGGCCCCGGTGATGCGGCGCACCGCGACGGCGTCGGCGTAGGTGGTGTAGCCCCACAGCGAAGGGTCGTAGTAGTACATCTCGGGGTAGTAGTACATGCTGTACTGGTAGACGCTGGCGCCCCACGGCAGGCGGCCGGTCCGGTTGAGGTAGCTGAAGCCCATCGAGCGCAGCTCGCGGACCTGGTAGGCCGAGAGGGAGAACTGGCGGTTGCCCAGGATGTCCGAGAAGGCCAGCGAGCCGCCGCCGTAGATGGATCCGTCGGTGGAGATGATGGCGTTGACCGGCGGCCGCGCGGTGACGTAGAGCTTGCCCAGGCCCTCGCGGGTTTCGATCTTGGCCGGATCGACGGGCCGATCGACCGCCGGGGCGAACTTCTCCAGCGGAGCGGCGGCGGCGAGGGCCGTCCGGCCCTCCACCGGGCCCGCGGCCTCGGCCTTGAAGAGCTGGAAGGAACCCTTGTTGAACGAGGAGAACAGCACCCGCCCCGGCTCGGAGGGCAGGGCGGCCGGCAGGAAGTTGCCGGTCCGCACGTCGGTATGGCGGCGGATCTCGCCCGTCTCCAGGCTCAGCGAGCAGATGTTGAAGGCGCCCCGCGCATCGGAAGCGAAGTAGAGGGACTTGCCGTCCGGAGCGAAGGCCGGATCGATCGTGTTGCCGGGGCCGAAGGTCAGCTGGGCCCTGGCGGTCATGTCGGCCAGCGGCGAGAGGAAAAGCTTGTCGAACTTCCCGGAGCGGACGGTGTAGGCCAGCGTCTTGCCGTCCGGCGAAAAGGCCGGCGCCTTCTCGTAGAGCGGGTCGTCGGTGAGGGGCGTCAGGGCGCCGGAGCTCAGGTCGAGGCGGAACAGGTCGCGGATGCCCTTGCGGAAGGCGGCGAAGACGACCGACCGCCCGTCCGGATGGAAGCAGAGCCCGGCCGGCTGGTCGACCGCCAGCGAATGGGCCTTGACGGTCCGGCCGGTGACGGGCGAGACGATATAGAGCGCGTGGCGGCGGCCGCGGCGGCCGAAGAAGGCGATCCGGTCTCCGTCCGGCGACCAGGCCAGGGCCGGGCCATTGGCCGGATCGATGTCGTACTTGATGTACTCGTAGGAGGTCGTGAAGCCGGCGGTGATGTTGCGCAGGACCTTGCCGTCCTTGACCGAGGCCAGGAGGATGTCCATGTCGTAGGTCCGGGCGTTGTAGCTGATGGTGGCGACCACGTCCCCCGACGGGGCCAGGGCGTGGGAGAAGGCGAAGTAGTAGGGATTGGCCGGGAACGCGGGCCCCAGGACGACGCTGTAGTCCTCGGGGTTCTCCCGGGTGGCGTAATCCCTGGCCCGGGCCCGCAGCCAGCGCTTCAGCTCCTGGCTGAAGAGGGGGGCCGGGACGCCGAAGGTCCGCTTGAACGGGTCGCGCCGGCTGAGCGCGGCCGAGCCCTTGAGCGACACCCACAGGTCGCGGATGGCCCCGCGCCCGTATCTCTCGACCAGGAATTCGTAGATGGCATGGCCGAAATCGTAGGCCGGCTCGCGCGGCATGGGGTACCGGGAGACCAGGTCGCCCGATTCGTCCAGATCGGGCATGCGGTCGGTGAGGACGGCGTCCCGGACGATGAGCTCGGACCAGGAGGACCAGCGGCCTGTGGCATATTCGGACAGCCCCTCGAAGGTCCACAGCGGCGGCTGGGAGACGGCCGTCAGGGCGCCGCCCTGGTGGCCCCACAGGAGGTCGAACTCGAAGATGTGGGTCAGCTCGTGGGTGATGAGATCCTGCAGCTCGTCGACCGGCATGTCGCCGTGGATGCCGATCCGGAAGAGGATCGGCTCGGCCATGCCCAGGATGCCCTCCGAGGCCTGGAAGACATTGGACTGCTCGAAGTCCGTGACCGTGGTGAAGGAAAGCAGGGGGACCGGCTCGGCCAGCTGGTGGCGGAGATCGGCGCTGACCTTGCGGTAGGCGCTTTCGGCCGTATCGGCCACGTTCTTCAAAAGGCGCGGGTCGTCGGTGTAGAAGAAGATCTTGAAGTGCTCGGTGGCGTAGGATTTCCAGGCAAACCGCTCGAAGTTGATCCTGTTCTTCCCGTAATAAGGGAAATACATGAACTGAGCGGAGACCGGCGCGGCCGAGAACGCCAGGCCGGCCAGCAGGAGGAGGGCGGGAAGGCGCCGGTTCATGGGGGCTCCTTACTTCGCCAAGAGGTAGCGGTCCATCTGCCGCTCCGTCCCGAACAGGGCCCGGAAGAGGCGGGGCCGGATCCGGCTGAAGAGCTCATAGAGGGCAAAGTCGGCCGTCAGGCGGCTGTTGTCGGTGGTCATCGTTTCCTGGTACTCCCGGTGGAACGCCACGATCCCGGTCGCGGCGTCAATCAGGGCCAGATCGAGCTTGAGGGAAAAAGCCTTCCGGGAGGCCCACGGCGTAGCCGGCTTGAAGGGGCCTTCGTCGATCTCCCGCCGCTCGGGTTCGAGGAGGGCCCGGCGCGATTCCTGGCTGAAGGAGGCCCGGCCGGTCAGGATGAGGGTCCGGTCAGGGCCCTGGACCGCGGCCTTCCACAGCGCCGCGTCCGCGAGCGCTTCGGCCGACGGCCAGGCGACGGGCTTCTCTGACAGGGCCGCGCCGGTCCGGGCCCTGAGCCCTTCGCGGAAGAATCCGACCAGGTCGCGGCTCAGGGCCAGGTCCTTGACCGAGGCCTCTTCACGGAAGCCGGCCAGGACCAGGGACCGGACGGGCTTCCAGTCCAGGGCGGCCGGGCTGGGGACGTCGAGGCTGATCTTGACCGCGGGCTCGCGGGAGCAGGCGCCCAGGACCAGGACCAGCGCCAGCGCCATGAGGGCCGGGATCGGGCTACTTCTTCGCATCCGGAGCCTTCTTGTCCGCGGTTGCGGCGGGCGCGGCGTCGCTCGCCTGGATATTTTCTTTACATCTCTTGAGGTTGGATTTTACATGGATGTTGGCGGGGTCGGCCTTGATAGCCGCCTCGTACGAGGCCAGGGCGTCCTGGAAGCGGCCCTTTTTCTCGTAGGCCACGCCCAGGTTGTTGAGCGCGGCGACCGAGCGGGAGTCGGCCTGGAGAACCCGCTGCCAGCGGAAAACGGCTTCGTCCCACAGGCCATTCTGGGAGGCCCAGATCCCGAACCGGAGCTGATCGGAGGGGCGGGGGGGCCGTCCGGTCGAAGCGCAGGCGGACAGAACGAGGGCGGCCGCGCAGGCCGCGGCGATTCGGGTTCTCATGCCGTGGGTCCTTCGTTCATTAGAACTTTTTTCGCCGGCCATCGTCAACACGGGATGTTTTGCAACTTCTATGCCAGCCTCGATCCTTCTCTCCTATCGCCGGGAAGAACGCCCGGATCGGGGCGCCGAAGAGAGCCAAGGTAAAAAGCCTGTTTACCCGTTCCGGCGACTCCCGTTATAATGGCCGCGAATCGACGCAGGAGGACACCCATGGGTCAATGGCTGGAAGGGAAGCCCGTCGCGGACAAGATCCGGGAAGGCATCAAGGCCGAGGTCGCGGGGTGCCGGGCCTCGACCGGGAAGGCGCCCGGGCTGGTCGGCGTCCTGGTTGGCGACAATCCGGCTTCGCAGAGCTACCTGCGGATGAAGGAGAAAGCCTGCCAGAGCCTCGGCTTGGTCGGCCGCATCGAGACCTACCCGGCCGACATCGCCCGCCTGGATCTCAAAGCCCGCCTCATGGCCCTCAACGCCGACGACCAGGTCGACGGCATCCTGGTCCAGCTCCCCCTGCCCAAGGGCCACGACACCCAGGATGTCATCTCCTGGATCGATCCGGCCAAGGACGTCGACGGGATTCACCCGATCAGCCTGGGGCTGCTCGTCCAAAACCAGCCCTGCCTGAGCGCCTGCACGCCGAGGGGCTGCCTGGAGCTTATCCGCTCGACCGGCACGGCCATCGAGGGCCAGAACGTCGTCGTCATCGGCCGCAGCCTGATCGTCGGCAAGCCGCTCTCGCTGATGGTCACCAACGAGAACGGCACGGTCACCATCTGCCACAGCAAGACCAGGGACCTGGCCGGGGTGTGCGCCAAGGCCGACATCCTGATCGCGGCCATGGGCAAGCCCGGCTTCGTGGGCCCGGAGTTCGTCAAGGAAGGGGCGGTGGTCATCGACGTCGGGAGCAACGCCGTCGGCGACAAGGAGCTGGTCCGGCGCCTTTTCGGCCCCGACGCCAAGCGCGAGGGCGAGATCGATGCCAAGGGCTATACCTGGGTCGGCGACGTGCGGCCCGAGGTCATCCACAAGGCCGCCTGGCTGACCCCCTCCCCCGGCGGGGTCGGCCCGCTGACCATCGCCATGCTGATGCGCAATACCCTGGATGCCTTCAAGCGCCGCAGGGGGCTTTAAGGGCCGGAGTTGCGGCCGGCCGGCCGTTTATGGTATATAAGAGGCCCTTTTCCTTAAAAAGCGAGAACCACCATGCCGAAAGTATGCGATGTTTGCGGTAAACAGCCCGTCTTCGGGCACAGCGTCAGCCACTCCCACAAGGCTTCGCCCAAGAAGTGGAGTCCGAACCTCCAGCATGTGAAGGCCCAGACCGAGAAGGGTGTTCGCCATATCTGGGTCTGCACGCGCTGCCTGCGATCCGGCAAAGTCAAGAAAGCGATCTGATCCCGCCCGCTTTCTTCAGATCCGCTCCACGCCCAAGATGTCGGTCAGCCCCAGGATGGCCTTTTCCATGGCCTGAAGCTCCTGGATGTCGCGGATGCGCAGGGCCAGCTTGATCCGGGCTTTGCGGTCGGCCGTGGTCTCCACCTCGGCCTTGGTGATGTCCCCTCCCAGATCGGATATGGCCGCCGTGATTCTGGCCAGCAGACCGGGGACATCATGGGACCGGATGACCAGTCCGGCCTTATAATAATCCTGGGCCACCGTTCCCCAGGTCACTTCCACGATTCTCTCCGGGGCCAGGGTCTCCCTGGTCACGCGGGGACAGCGCCGGGAGTGGATCGTAATTCCCTTGCCGGTCGTGATGTAGCCGATGATCGGCTCGCCTTTGACCGGGGCGCAGCAGCGAGCCAGACGGAGGAGGGAATTGGACCGGTCCTTGACCTGGATGTCGGACTCGGCCGGGGCGGACGGCCGGCGCTTCAGCCCGGCGCCTTCCGGGAGGAGCTTCTCCAGGAGCTTGCGGTTGGCCACGATGCGGCCTCGGCCGACCATGGCCAGGAAGCCCGCGAACGAGCCGGGAGAGATGCCGAGCGCGTCGCGGAGCCGGCGCACCAGCGGCTCGCCGGACGGAAAGCCCTCCGGCAGGCTGTATTTGCGGAGCTCCTTGTCCCAGAGCTTGCCCCCCAGGACGACCGCCTTGCCCTGCTCCATCTGGTTCAGCCGCCGCTTGATCAGCTGGCGGGCGTTGGAGGTGACGGCGATGTTCAGCCAGGCCCGGGTCGGGCCCCGGTCGGGCGAGGTCTGGATCTCGACGATGTCGCCGGTCCGCAGCGGCGTCTTCAGCGGCGCCGGCTTGCCGTTGATCCGGGCCGAGGCGGCGTGGAGGCCGATCTCGGTGTGGACCCGGAAGGCGAAGTCGAGGGCCGAGGATCCGGCCGGCAGGGCTTCGACCCTTCCCTTGGGCGTCAGGACGTAGATCTCCTCCGGGATGAGGTTGATCTTGAGATTCTCCATGAACGCGCGCGGGTTCTTCTGGTCCTTGAACAGCTCGGCCATCTCGCGCAGCCACAGGATCCGCTTGTCCTCCTTGAGCGCGGCTGGCGACTCCCCTTCCTTGTAGCGCCAGTGGGCGGCGATGCCGTTCTCGGCCAGGTTGTGCATCTCCCGGGTCCGGATCTGGATCTCGCAGCTGAGCCGGTCGGCGGTGATGATGGTCGTGTGCAGGGCCTGGTAGAGATTGGGCTTGGGCATGGCGATGAAGTCGCGGAAGCGCTGCGGCAGGTGCGTCCAGTGCTGGTGAATGATGCCCAGGGCGGCGTAGCAGGACTTGACCGAGTCGGTGATGATGCGCAGGGCCAGGAAGTCGAAGACCTGGTCGAAGTCGATCTTGCGGGCCTCCATCTTGCGGTAGATGCTGTAAGGCCGCTTGATGCGCGAGACAATCTCGGCCGGGATGCGGTTGTCCTTCATCAGGCGGTCGAGGGCCTGCCGCAGCTTGCGCAGCTCGGCCTCGGACTTCTTGCGCCGGGGGTCGATCAGGGCGGCCATTTTGAAGTAGGCCTCGGGCTCGACGTAGCGGAAAGCCAGGTCTTCCAGCTCGGCCTTGATCCGGCCCATGCCCAGGCGGTTGGCGATGGGCGCGTAGATCTCCAGCGTCTCGGCCGCGATCCGCTTCTGAGCCGGCTCGGCCAGGAACTTGAGCGTTTGCAGATTGTGCAGCCGGTCGGCCAGCTTGATGAAGATGACCCGCAAGTCGTCGGTCATGGCCAGGATGATCTTGCGGATCGTCTCGGCCCGGCGGACGTCGGCCGGGACGTCCTCGACCCGTCCGATCTTGGTCACGCCCTCGACCAGCGCCGTGACGTCCTTGCCGAACGTCTCGCGGAGCTCCGCGGCCGTGACCTCGGTGTCTTCCAGCACGTCGTGCAGGAGGCCGGCGGTCAGGGTGGTGCGGTCCAGGCCCATCTCGGCCAGCTGGTTGGTCACCTCGAGCGGATGGCTGAGGTAGGGCTCGCCCGAGCGGCGGACCTGGCCCTTGTGGGCCTGGGCCGAGAAGACATAGGCCTTCCGCAGGAGGAGGACGTCCTTCTCGTCCAGGCGCTCGGAGACCCGGTCCAGGATGTCGTCGAAGCGGATCATCGTCCGGCGGCTCGCTCCCGGCCCAGGATCCAGGCCACGGCTTCCCGGATGCCGTCCGCGATGTGCGCCGGCTTGATGTCCAGGCCGGCCAACCGGGACTCGCTGTCGCGGCCGTAGCCGGTCCGGACCAGGACCGGGGTCGCGCCCGCGGCCAGGCCGAACCGGATGTCCTCGACCTTGTCCCCGACCATGTAGGAGGCACGGAGGTCGAGATCGTGCTCACGGGCCGCCCGCAGGGCCATACCCGGGGCGGGCTTGCGGCAGTCGCAGGCGGTCTTGTAGCGGCCCAGGCCGGCCTGCTCGTGGTGGGGGCAGTAGTAGATGGCCTCGACGGGCGCCCCTCCGGCGGCCAGGGCTTCGGCCAGACGGGCGTGCAGCCGCCCCAGGGCGGCTTCCTCAAGATAGCCGCGCCCCACGCCGCTCTGGTTGGTGACGATGATGACGGCGAAGCCGGCCGCGGCGGCCGCGCCGATGGCTTCGAAGCTGCCCGGGTAGATCTCGATCTGGGAGAACTCGTGCGGGTAGCCCGTCTCGACGTTGATCGTCCCGTCGCGGTCCAGGAACAGGGCTTTGCGGCTCACGGGCGTCTCATCCCAGATGGGCCAGGCAGGCCTCGAAGGCCTCCTCGGCCGTGATGGCCAGCATGCAGCGATGGTCGAAGGGGCAGGTCCGGTACAGGCAGGGGCCGCAGGGCGCGTCCTTCCGCAGGACGGTGGCGGGGAAGTGGAAGGGCCCCGTGGCCCGCGGCTCGGTCGGGCCGAAGATCGCGACGACCGGAACGCGAAGCGCGTTGGCCATGTGCATGGGCCCGGAATCGTTGGTCACGAAGAGGGACGCTTCGCCGATGATCCCGAGCAGGCCGCGCAGGGTGGTGCGGCCGGCGAGGTCGATCGGCGGCTCGTCCATGCGAGAGGCGATCTCGGCCGTGACGGCGGACTCTCCGGCCGAGCCGGTCAGGACGATGCGGGCCCCGCGGGCGCGGCGAAGGTGTTCGGCCAAGACTGCGAAACGCTCCGCCGGCCACCGTTTGGCCGGGCCGTAGGAGGCGCCCGGATTGAAGACGACGAGCGGCCGGCCGTCGCCCGCGCCCAGCTCGCGCAGGCGGCGCTGGGCCTCTTCCCTCTCGGCCGCCGAGAGGCCGAGCCGAAGCGAGGGCGCGATCGCCGGGATGCCCAGCCGGCCCAGGAGGTCAAGATAATAGTGGACCTGGTGGCGCGGCTCGGCCTGCGGATCGGGCGGCCTGACGGCGCGGGTCAGAAGGAACCCGCGGCCGTCCCGGCCGTAGCCCCAGCGAGCGGGGATGCCGGCCTTGCGGAATTGAAGGGCCGAGCCGAAGGAGTTGGTGAAGAGGATGCCGAGGTCGAAGCGCTCGGCCCGCAGGGCTTCGGCCGCCTTCATGTCGCGGGGCGATCCGGACCCGTTGAGGTTCAGGATGCGGGGCCGGCCGCCCTCGTCCCCGAACAGATCGCGGACCCAGCCGGCCGCGGCCACGGCGATCTCGGCGTCCGGGAAGTGGGCGGCCAGGCTGTCCAGGGCGGGCCGGGCCAGGATGGCGTCGCCGATCCAGTTGGGGATACGGACGACAATCTTCATGTCAATTTCGGACCGGACCTTATTCCGAGGCTTTCTTGGCCGCCGGTTTCGTTTCGGGCTTGCCTTCGGCCGGCTTAGCCGCGGCTTTCTTTTCCGACTTAGCCTCGGTTTTGGCTTCGGCCTTGCCTTCGGACTTAACCTCGTTCTTGGCCCCGGACTTGGTTTCTGTGTCCGCCTTGGCTTTTCTCTCCTCCGAAGGGGAGCTCTTCTTGGCGTAGTCGGTGATATAGAAGCCGTTGCCTTTGAACTGGATGGCGGGCGAGGAGATGAGCTTGGTCAGGGGGCCGCCGCAGTGGGGGCATTTCTTGCAGGGCGGGTCGGAGAGCTTCTGGAGCTTCTCCATCCGCTTGCCGCAGGATTCGCATTTATACTCGTAGATCGGCATCGGCCATTCCTTCGCGGAAATATCAGACTCTTCGCATTATAGCAGATTTCCGCCTACCCGGGGGGGCCTGAGCGGCCTGGCGTAGCTGAGATCATGGCGTTCGCTCTCTCGAGCGAGGGGTATGCCCCGCCGAAACCCGTTGACGACCGAGCGCGCACGGTCCCCGCCTCATCAGAGAGAGAGCTGATGAGGCGGGGGCGCGAGGGAGGAAACGGAGCGACATTCCTCGCTGGGGAATGGAGCGTGTTTCGGGGGGCATACCCCGAGCTATTCGTGGAAGACGATGGCCTCGAAGGCCTCGATGACCGCCCCCTTCTTCCAGGCGTCCGCCGGCAGCCCCGCCTTGCGGCAGGTCTGGGCCAGGAACTCCTCCCGGCCCCAGCGGTTCTCCACCGGCACCTGCGGCAGGAGGACGCCCCGCCGTCCGTCACGGGACATGATCAGGCCGTGCCGGCCGACTTCGACCAGCTCGGGATCGTCGATCCGCTTCGGCGTCGTCAGGACGGAAATCTCGATTCGCAGGTCCTTAAGCTCGCGGGCGGTGACGGACTCGAAGCGGGGGTCTTCGGTCGCGGCGTAGACGGCGCAGCGCTGGACCGTGTCGCCCAGGGGCATAATGGCCTCGATGTAGCCGATGCAGCCGCGAAGCGACCCGCCCCGGGTCAAGGTGACGAAGGCGCCGCGGGGCGCCGCGAACTTCGGGTTCGCCGCGTCGCGCTCGGGGATGGACCCGTCTTTAAAAAAGGACTCCAGCGTCTTGCGGGCCAGGGCCAGAAGCTCCTTCTTCTCCTCCGGAGAGAGGGTGAAGTCCCCTTCATCGGCGCGCGGCCCGGCCGCTTGCTGCTCTTTCGCCTCCGCCTCACCGGCGGCTGTCCCCGGAGCCGGCTTGGTGGAGACGACCGCCGAGAAGTATCCGACGACGCGGTCATCCGGCCCGCCGCCTTCGGACGAGTCGGTGCGGCCGAGGATATCGACCTCGGCCTCCCCCATCCGCTCGGCGTAGTAGAGGGCGGTCACGACGCCGGCGGCGCCGCACATCGTATTCTCCCCCCGTTCCGCCATTCGCAGGAGCGCGGAGGTCTTGCGGCCCTTGACCAGGCCGATCGTATCGGCGTCCGTCTCCGCCGCTTCCTGCCTGGACAGGTAATGGGACATGTCCGTGGAGACGACGACGAGGACCTTGCGGGTCTTGGCCAGGCCGGCCAGGGCCGAGGCCAAGGTCCGCATCGTGGCCTCCTCGGGCCGGCCGATGACGACGGGCACGATCTTGGCCTTGGGCAGGGCCCGCTGGATGAACGGGACCTGGACCTCGACCGAATGCTCCTCGGCGTGGGCTTCCGGGACGAAGCGGAAACCGGAGGCCTTGGCCAGTTCGCGGGCCGCCTCGGCATCGATCGCGGCCTCGCCGAGCGGCGTGGCGAAGGCCCCCTCGGGCCAGATCGAGGCGCCGCGGAAATTGACCCTGTGGGTGGGGCCGAGGATGACGACCGTATCGTAGTCTCCGCCCTGGACGGCCTTGTAGCCGACCCCGGCCATGCGGCCGGAGTAGACGTAGCCGGCATGGGGCACGATCAGGGCCCGGATGGTCCCGGCCGGGCGGACAGGTTGGGCCGCGGCCAGGAAGCCGTCGATCTGCCGGGCCAGGCGGGCGCTGTCGGCGTCGTAGAACTGGCCGGCCCAGACGGGCTTGCGGACGCCCTGGGCCAAGGCCAGCCCGGCGAAGAGCAGAAAGAGGGATATCAAGGGCAGGATGGTTCTCATGGGGGCGCTCCCGCTTCAATATAGAAGCCGCCGCCCTAAAAATCAAACTTCATCCTTCCATTCGAGGCAACCTCATCCGCCTGACCGGAATTTAATGGACCTTCTCCCATCTCCGGGTGGGGCGGTTTGGGGTATCGTCCCGGCGGCTTCGGGCTCTACTCGCCTTTTCCCACAGCTCTCCTCGGCGCCTACGGAACTCCGCACTCCGAATCATCTCGGCTTTCTAGACCACCCACTCTTTCGCTGTTGCGGATGCTCATCGCGTGCTCAAACATCCCTCGGCGCCCGTTGGGTTCCCTCGGAGAGTTGTGGAAAAAGGCGTCGCCCTCGCTATTTCGCCGTTGGCCGACACCCCAAACCGCCCCTGCTTCCCGGAGATGGGAAAAGAACCAATTTGATCGTCGAGGAATCTAACAAGGGCGAGGGGTTTTGGGGGGCAGGTACGCGGGCTCTGCAGCCCTAAGCGGCAGCTTAGGGTGGACGAGCGAGCGGGCACGGTTCCGAGCCGAAGGCGAGGAGAGCGAGCGAGGAGCGTAGCGCGTTTCCTCGCTGGGGAAACGCGCGTGCCCGACCCTCCACACCCGGAGCCCTCCTCGCTGGGGACGCGAACGTTTTCGGCCCCCCTATGCCCCGAGCCCCCCTTTTGGGTTGACGTTCATTCCTCTCTCGGCTACAATATGCCAAGGGTAATCTCGATGAAAGCTTTCTTCCGCACCCTCTTCACCGCCATCGTCGTGACGTCGGCGTTTTTCGTCGGATTCCAGATGGGCCGGGACAAGGAACGCAGCAAGATCCCGGAGTTCCAGGAAGACTGACGCCGCTCCCGCATACCATCGGACCCCGCCGGCGAGGACACAGACATGAATATCGGCGCTTACGGCATTCTCATCATCTTCGCGGCCTTCATCATCCTGCTGATCAAGAACCCCAACTTGTCCTGCTTCGGCCGGAAGCTGAAGTCTCCCTTCTACCCCATCCTGCGCCGCAAGCGCATGCAGCGCGAAGCCGATGCCGCCCGCCAGGAGCGGCGCAAAGCGCTCCCGACCACGGATTACGGCTTCCGCCTGGACGACGCCGCCCCGGCCGCCAAGGACATCTCGCCCGAGGCGCAGAAGAAGGCCGAGGATTACGGCTTCAAGCTCGATTGACGCCGCGCGCCCCGGCGGGAGGAGCCGACCCGTGAAAGGCCGATTCGCCCTTGCCGCGGCGGTCCTGCTGCTGGCCTCTTCCTGCCGTCCCGGCCGCCCGGCCCTGGGCCCGGTTCCCGACCGCCTCGAATCCGTCCAGGGCCACGCCTCCATCCGTCATACCCGCGGCGGTCAGGCCGGCCGGGCTCGTTTGGCCTTCCTCCTCCTGCCTCCGGGCCGGGCGGTCCTGGAAGCGCTCGATCCCCTCAACCGGACGATCTTCGAGGTCGGGGTCGAGGGCGAGGAGGCGACTGTACTGGTCCCCTCCCGCAAGGCCTGCTGGACGGGCCCCCGGGCCGAGGTGCTCGAATCGGGGCTCGGCTTCCCCCTGGGCGTGGCCGAGATGGCCGAGATGTTGAGCGGGCGGTGGGGCGCCTCCTTGGGCGGCGAAAGCCTCTTCTCCGGCTGGGAGCTGGCCCGGGACGGCCAGGGCCGCGTCGACGGCGGCCGCCGGCCGGGATTCTCCTTTCGGGTGGATGAGTTCTTTCCCCGCCGGGCCGTGCCGCGCAAGATCGGCTACTCGTCCGGCGACGGATCGGGCGCCCTGACCGTGCTGAGCATCACCTTCAACGCCGCCGCCTCCGGCGCGGGGCGGCTGCCGCTCCGGATCCCGGAATCCTACATCCGCCTGACGCGGGCCGAGATGGAAAGACTGCTCCGGGATGCGGATTAAGTCTTTCGCCAAGATCAACCTGGGCCTGGAGGTCCTCGGCCTCCGTTCCGACGGCTACCACGATATCCGGACCCTCTTCCAGTGGATCAGCCTGCACGATGTCCTGACGATCGAGGAGATCCCCGGGCCGGATGTCGACCTGGCCGGCGACGATCCCGAGGTGCCGTGGGACGGGACGAACCTGATCGCCCGCGCCGCCCGGGCCCTGCAGGAGCGGACCGGCGTCCGGAGAGGCGCCGGGATCCGGGTCGAGAAGCGCATTCCTTCCGGCCGGGGGTTGGCCGGGGGGAGCGGCGACGCGGCCATGACCCTGCTCGGGCTGAATGCGCTCTGGGACTTGGGCCTCGGACCGGCGGACCTGGACGATCTCGGACGGGCCCTGGGGGCGGATGTGCCCTACTTTTTCCGCGGCGGCCTGTGCCTGGGCGAGGGGATTGGGGATGTCCTGACCCCCCTGCCCGAACTGGATCGCCGCTTCCTCGTCCTGGCCCTGCCGGACTTCCCGGTCCCCACCCCCCTCATCTATCGGGCCCTCGACGAGCCCGGGGCGTCCTTGACTTCCCGGCCTAAAGACAGTAGAATGTGCCGGTTTTTCGAGACCGGAGAGATCGCCCCCTTAGGGAACGACCTTGAGGCTGCGATCTTTCGCTTTTATCCTCAGCTCCAAGAGATAAAGCGGTTCTTCCAGGCCAGGGGCGCCGAACTATCCCTGGTCACGGGATCGGGCTCGGCGGTCTACGGATTGTTTCGCGACCGGGGCGCGGCCCAGGAATGCCTGGCCGCGGCGACGGGGATCGGCCGATGCCTCCTTCTGGAGACCGTGACCCGGGAGCAAGGCTGGCCGGACATCGAGGCTGGGGTGTCGCCAAGTGGTAAGGCAGCGGGCTTTGGACCCGCCATTCGGGGGTTCGAATCCTCCCGCCCCAGAACCAGGCGATAAGCGACGAACGCGACGATAGAGGAAGGCCCATGAAGATCTTTGCCGGGAGCTCCAACCTCCCCCTGGCCCAGGAGATCGCCCAGTACTGCAAGAAGTTTCTGGGCGCCAGCGTCCTGGAGCGCTTCAGCGACGGCGAGATCCACTACTACATCGACGAGAATGTGCGCGGCGAAGACGTCTTCATCGTCCAGAGCGGCTGCCATCCGGCCAATGCCCACATGATGGAGCTGTTCCTGATGATCGACGCCTTCAAGCGGGCCTCGGCCGAGCGGATCACGGCCGTCATGCCCTACTACGCCTACGGCCGCCAGGACTGGAAGGACCGGCCCCGGGTGCCGATCTCGGCCCGCCTGATGGCCGACCTGCTGGTCGCCTCGGGGGCCGACCGGATCCTGACCATGGACCTCCACTCGCCCCAGATCCAGGGCTTCTTCTCCATCCCCGTGGACAACCTGACCAGCGTGCCCGTCCTAACCCGGCACCTGCTCGGCCTGGACTTGGGCGAGCTGACCGTCGTCTCGCCTGACGCCGGAGGCGTGGGCCGGGCCAAGCACTTCGCCAAGAAGCTGGGGGCCAAGTTGGCCATCATCGACAAGCGCCGCCCCCGGCCCAACGTGGCCGAGGTCTTCAACGTCATCGGCGACGTAGCCGGCGAGAACTGCGTCCTCTACGACGACATGGTCGACACGGCCGGCACCCTGGTTTTGGGAGCCGAGGCCATCAAGAAGGCCGGGGCCAAGCGGGTCCTGGCCTGCGCCACCCATGCGGTCCTCTCCGGCCCGGCTATCAAGCGGCTGGAGGACTCGCCCATCGAACAGTTGATCCTGACCAATACCATCCCCTTGAACGAAGCCGGCAAGGGCTGCAAGAAGATCATGGCCCTGTCCGTGGCGGAGCTTTTCGGCGAGGCCATCCGGCGGATCAACGAGCGCAGCTCCGTCAGCTCACTGTTCGACTAAGGAGTACCACTCATGAGCCTAGTCATCCCCAGCGAAAAGCGCGACGCCTTCGGCAAGAACGCGTCCTACCGCATCCGCCAGTCCGGCAAGCTCCCGGCCATTCTCTATGGCGAGCGCGTCGAGAGCCTGCCGCTCGTCCTGGCCAAGAAGGACGTCATCGGAATCCTCAAGTCCGAGCTGGGCCTGAACACCCTCTTTCGGGTGTCCCTCGGGACCGAGGAGCGGGACGTCATGATCAAGGACGTCCAGATCGACCCGACCACCGACGAGGTCCTCCATGCCGATCTCATCCAGATCGCCATGGACAAGGTTATCCGGGTCCAGGTGCCGATCGAGCTGGTGGGCGAGGCCTACGGCGTCAAGACCGAGGGAGGCTTCATCGACTTCATGACCCGCGAGCTGACCGTCGAGTGCCTGCCGGTTCAGATTCCCGAGCACTTCGCCGTGGACGTTACGGAGCTGCGCCTCCATCAGTCGCTGAAGGCCGCCGACGTCGCCCTGCCCGAGGGCATCAAGCTCATCACCGAGCCGGGCACGGTCATCGCCCTGGTCCAGGTGCCGCACGAAGAGAAGGTTGAGGCCGCCGTGGTCGAGGAAGAGGTCGAAGGCGCCGAAGCCGCCGCCCCGGCCGAGCCCGAGGTCATCAAGAAGGAGCGGGCCGAGAAAGACAAGACCGAGGACAAGGGGTGATCTTTGTGGGCCGTCGTGGGCCTGGGGAATCCCGGCCGCCGCTACGAGGGGACGCGGCATAATGCCGGCTTCCTGCTGGTTCAGCGGGCGGCGGAGGCCTGGGGCGTGCGCCTGAAGAAGAACCGCTTCCTGGCCAAGGTCGGCGAGGGCCGGCGCGGCGGGGAGCGGGTCCTGCTGGCCCTGCCCCAGACCTACATGAACGAGAGCGGCCAGTCGGTCAAGGCCATCGCGGCCGGGGCCCCCGTCCCGCCCGAGCAGCTGCTGGTCGCCTACGACGACGTCGACCTGCCGCTCGGCGGCCTGCGGGTCCGGCGCGAGGGCGGGCCCGGGACGCACAAGGGCATGGCCTCGATCGTGGCCGCGCTGGGAACGGGCGGCTTTCCCCGCCTGCGGCTGGGCATCGGGCCGTCCCCGGCCGAGGCCGACATCGTCGACTTCGTCCTGACGCGCTTCCGCAGGGACGAGCGCAAGGCCCTCGACGAGGCCCTGGATCGGGCCGTCGAGGCCCTGGACCTGATCGTGTCCGGAAAGATCGACCAGGCCATGAACGAGTTCAATTGAAGCACGGGGGGACCTCAGCGTCCCCTTGAAGATAGGGACCTTCGGGTCCTGCTCCTTGTCCTCACCGTGAGAGTGAGGGCTGCCAAACCAAAAGGAGAACGGCATGAGACAGTACGAGACGGGGTTCCTCCTCTCCCCCCAGCTGACCGAAGAGGAGGCCGAGGCCATCGTCCAGCAGATGGCCGAGGTCATCGCCCAGCGTCAGGGCCAGATGGCCAAGGTGGACAAGTGGGGCAAGCGCCGGACGGCCTATCCCTTGGGCAAGTACCACGACGCCTACTACTACTTCTTCCACTATGAGGGCGGACCCGACATCCCGGCCGAGCTGGCCCGGAAGTTCCGCCAGCTGGACACGGTCTTGCGCCACTTGACCCTGGTCAAGGAGACGCAGCAGAACATGCGCCGCAAGAAGAAACCCAAGAGCAAGCCCCCGACGGGCGAGACCGCGGCCCCGGACGCGGCCGAAGCGGCCGAGAAGAAGGAGGCCTGAGATGGCGGAAACAAGCGGATCCCGCGACCGCCGCGACGAGCGGCCCGACCGCCCGGAGCGCGGAGGCTACAAGAAGTATTTTCCCCCCAAGAAGAAGTTCTGCCGGTTTTGCCAGCGGAACGTCAAGTTCATCGACTACAAGTCGGCCGACATCCTCAAGAAGTACATCCCCGATCGCGGCAAGATCTCGCCCCGCCGCGTCACCGGAACCTGCTCCTTCCACCAGCGCAAGCTGGCCGAGGCGATCAAGCGGGCCCGCCATCTGGCGTTGCTGCCCTACGTCGAGAGCTGATCGGAGCGCTCCATGAAGGTCATTCTGAAGCAGGACGTGGAAAACGTCGGACGCAAGGGCGACATCCTCAACGTCGCCTCCGGCTACGGCCGCAACTATCTTATCCCCCGCCGGCTGGCCCTGGAGGTCACCCCCTCCAACCTGAAGATGATCGAGATCGAGCGGGCCGCGCTGAAGAAGAAGGTCGAGGCCGAACGGACGAGCTTCCAGGGCGTCATCCAGAAGCTCAACCAGGTCGTCCTGACCTTTGCCCGCAAGGCCGGAGAGAAGGACCACATCTTCGGCTCGGTCAGCGGCGCCGACATCAAGGAGGCCCTGGACAAGCTGGGCTTCGAGATCGACAAGAAGAAGATCGTCCTGGACGAGCCGCTCAAGCGTCTGGGCAGCTTCGCCGTCCCCATCAAGGTCTTCCACGACGACCGGGCCGAGATCCGGGTTCACATCGTCAAGGAGGAGGAGCCCGAGACGGCGGAGGCTCCCGCCGCCGAGGCCAAGGCCAAGCCCGAAGAGGCGGACCCCTCCGGGACCGAGCCGGCCGAAGCGTAAGACACGCCTCCCCGTCCTCATCCTTGGCCCCGGCGCCGGCGGTGAGGGCGGGGATTTTTCTTTCCGGCCCCGGGACTTGCGGCCGACCCCGGGTGCGGCGGTATGATGGAGTCCCAAGGAGGGGATCGTGGAACTCGACCTGATGTTCCTGAAGAAGACCCTGCCCCACAGTCCGGAGGCCGAGAGGACCGTTCTGGGCGCCATCCTGGTGGCCAACGAAAACCTCAACGTCGTCCTGTCCACCGTCTCGCCGGACGACTTCTACAAGGACGCCCACAAGAAAGTCCTGGGGGCCATCATCGTCCTGGTCGAGAAGGGCGTCACGGTGGAGCTTCTCAGCCTGAACGAGGAGCTCCGCCGGGCCGGGCTCCTGGACGAGGTCGGCGGAGCGGCCTACATCGGCTCGCTGGTGGACGGCGTGCCGCGCAGCCTCAACGTCGAGTACTACGCCCGGATCATCAAGGAGAAGGCCGTCCTCCGCCAGCTGATCGTCGCCTCGGCCCGCATCATCCAGGCCGGCTACGACGAGAAGATGGAGCCGGACGACCTGCTGGGCGAGGCCCAAGCGGCCATCTTCGACGCCGCCGAGCAGCGCATCCAGCGCAGCTTCACTCCCCTGGGCGGCATCACCGGCGATGCTCTGGCCCTGATCGAGAAGCACCGGGCCAACGGCAGCCGGGTGACCGGCATCCCGACCGGTTTCGCCGATCTGGACGATCTGACCCTGGGCCTGCAGCGGGACGAGATGATCATCGTGGCCGCCCGCCCGTCCATGGGCAAGACCGCCCTCTGCCTGAACATGGCCCAGCACATCGGGCTGCGGACCGATTACTCCGTCGGCTTCTTCTCCATGGAGATGTCCAAGGAGTCGCTGGCCATGCGCATGCTCTGCTCCGACGCCAACGTCGACATCAGCGAGGCCCGCTCCGGATACGTCGGCGAGCCCGAGATGAACCGCCTGCGCCTGAGCGCGGAGAGGCTGTCCAAGGCCCGCGTCTTCATCGACGAGACGCCCGGGCTGTCCCTGACCGAAATGAAGGCCAAAGCCCGCCGCCAGAAGCTGGAGCACAACCTGGACATCCTGTTCCTGGATTACATCCAGCTGATGCGGGGCGGCGACCGGTTCGAGAACCGCAACCAGGAGATGGCCAACATCTCCCGCTCCCTCAAGGAGCTGGCCAAGGAGCTGCACATCCCGGTGGTCGGCATCTCCCAGCTCAGCCGGGCCCCGGAGAAGGGCCGCAAGGAGCCGCGGCCGCAGCTCTCGGACCTGCGCGAGTCGGGCGCCCTGGAGCAGGACGCCGACGTGGTCATGTTCATCTACCGCAAGGAGCAGTACCTGTCCAAGGAAGACAAGATGCGGGATGAGACCTGGAAGGGCCTGGCCCTGATCGACGTGGCCAAGCAGCGCAACGGTCCGACCGACGCCTTCTACGCCGCCTTCCGCAGCAAATACGCCAAGTTCGAGAACACCGACCAGAAGGCGGTGCGGGACCTCCTGGCCCGATCCCAGGGCCGCGACGAGAACTGAGCCGTGGCCAAGCCCAAGGCCGTCTTCATCTGCCAGTCCTGCGGGGCCCAGGCGCCCAAGTGGCTGGGCCGCTGTCCGGCCTGCGGCGAGTGGAACACCCTGGTCGAGGAGACGGTCGAGGACGGCGAAGCCTTCTCTGCNNGGCGAGGCGGCCTTCGCCCCGGCCGAGCCGGTGGCTTACAAGGACATCCGGGAGGCCAGGGCGCCGCGCCTTCGGGCCGGGATGGAGGAGTTCAACGCGGTCCTCGGCGGCGGGGTCGTCCTCGGCTCTCTGGTCCTGATCGGCGGCGAGCCGGGCATCGGCAAGTCGACCCTCCTGCTGCAAGCTGCCCGAGACTTCGCGGACCGGGGGCAGACGGTCCTGTACGTCTCGGCCGAGGAGTCGCTGGAGCAGATCAAGCTGCGGGGCGACCGCCTGGGCCCGGGCGGCGGAGACCTTCTGCTGCTGGCCNNCCGGCCTGGAGAGGATCCTGGCCCAAGCCGAGCGGCTGCGGCCGCAGGTCCTGGTCGTCGACTCGGTCCAGACGGTCTACTCGGCCAAGCTGGCCTCCAGCCCGGGCACCATCAGCCAGGTCCGCGAGACCGCCAACGCGGTCTTCCGCTACGCCAAGCGCAACGGCACGGCCGCTTTCCTGGTCGGCCACATCACCAAGGAAGGCTCCCTGGCCGGGCCCAAGTCCCTGGAGCACATCGTCGACGTGGTCCTGCAGTTCGAGGGCGAGCGCGACCACAGCCATCGGGTTCTGCGGGCCCTCAAGAACCGCTTCGGCCCCGTCTCCGAGCTGGCCATCTTCGAGATGACCGCGGCCGGCCTGCGGCCGGTCCCCGATCCTTCGGCCTTCTTCCTCAAGGAGCGCCCGGTGGACGCCCCCGGCAGCGTCATCACGGCCACGGTCAAGGGCACCCGGCCGCTGCTGATCGAGATCCAGTCGCTGGTCTCTCCGACCCTCTTCACCGGCAATCCCCGCCGCATGTCGGTCGGGCTGGATCACTTCCGCACGGCCATGCTTCTGGCGGTGGTGGAGAAGAAGCTCGGCTACAGCTTCGGCGGCGAGGACATCCACCTCAACGTGGCCGGCGGGGTGAGCATCGAGGAGCCGGCGGCCGACCTGGGGGTCGTCCTGTCGGTCGTCTCGGGCCTGAAGAATCGNNCAAGCCGCGGCCCGTGTCCGCGAGGCCGCGGCCCTGGGCTTCACCACGGTCATCCTGCCGCAGGGCAACAAGGATGATCTGGAGAAGGACGCCCCGGCGGGCATCCGGCTGGAAGGGGTCTCCACCATCCGCCAGGCCATCGACTTGGCGCTGTGAATGACATGACGAGGACGGAAGGCGCGCCGGCCCGGGTCCTCGGCGAGGACGGTCCATGGGCATCCTGATCATCCGACTGCTGATCATGCTGTCGGCCGCGGCGGCGGGCTATGCTTTTCCGCCGTTCGGGCTTGAGCCGCGCTGGGCGGCCGGGGTCGGCCTGGCCCTGGCGGGCCTGGTCATCCTCCTCGAGACCCGCATCCGCCGGACTCCTTTCAAGATCATCTGGGGCTCGATGGTCGGGACTTTTTCCGGGGTGGCCATGGGCTGGATCCTGGGCGCGGTCGGAGGCTTGATCGCCACCGATGCCGGGACCGCCCGCTTCCTGCGGATCGTCTTCCTTCTGACCATGTCCTACATCGGCTTCCTGATCGGGACCCGCAAGTCCGAGTGGCTGGACCCGGCCTTCCTCATCCGCTTCTTCAAGGAGAGGAGCGTCGGCCGCGCTCACAAGATCCTGGACACCAGCGTCATCATCGACGGCCGCATCGCCGACCTCTGTGACACCGGCTTCGTCGAGGGCCCCCTAGTCGTGCCCCAGTTCGTGCTCAAGGAGCTGCAGCTGGTGGCCGACTCGCCCGACGGGTTGAAGCGGCAGCGCGGGCGGCGGGGCTTGGACATGCTGAACCATCTCCAGAAGTCCAAGACCGTTTCCGTGATCATCACCGAGCTGGACTTCCCCGAGGTCAAGGACGTCGACTCCAAGCTGATCGAGCTGGCCAAACACATGGACGGCAAGATCGTGACCAACGACATCAACCTGAGCAAGGTGGCCCGGCTGCACGGCTTGGCCGTCCTCAACGCCAACGAGCTGGCCAACGCCCTCAAGCCCGTGGTCCTGCCGGGCGAGACCATGCGGGTTTACCTCATCAAGGAGGGCAAGGAGAAGGACCAGGGCGTGGCCTACCTGGACGACGGGACGATGGTCGTGGTCGACGAGGCCCGGCGCTGGATCGGCCAGACCGTCGATGTCACCGTGACCTCGGTCCTGCAGACGACGGTCGGCAAGATGATCTTCGCCCGCTGCTGCGAGGACCGCTGACCATGGCCCGGGTCGGCGCGGTGATCGTGGCGGCCGGAGAGGGGCGGCGGTTCGGCGGCCCCAAGCAGTTCGCCCTCCTGCGCGGCCGGCAGGTCCTGGACTGGAGCCTGGCCGCCTTCCAGGCCCATCCCCGGGTCGACGAGGTGGTCCTGGTCCTGGGCGAGACGGCCCGCGGAGCCGGAGCCGCGGCCCGCTACCCCAAGGTCGGCTCCGTGGTCCGAGGCGGCGAGCGGCGCCAGGACTCGACGGCCAACGGCCTGGCCGCCCTCAAGCCCGGGCCCGACGACATCGTCCTCATCCACGACGGGGCCCGGCCCCTGGTCACCCAGGAGCTGATCAAACGAGTCCTTGATGCGGCCCTGGCGGAGGGAGCGGCCGTGCCCGGACTGCCGCTGGAGGATACCATCAAGGAAATCGAGTCGGGCCGGATCATCCGGACCGTCGACCGCGAACGGCTGGTTCGGGTCCAGACGCCGCAGGGCTTCGCGGCCCGGATCCTGCTGCGGGCCCTGGAAGCGGCCCGCGAGGCGGGCGTCACCGGCACGGACGAGGCCTCCCTGGTCGAGCGCCTGGGCCTGAAGGTGGCCGTCGTGCCCGGCGATCCCCGCAACATCAAGATCACCTCACCCTTCGATCTGCAGATCGCGGAGGCCGGGCTTGGACGCTAGAATCGGATTGGGCTACGACATTCACCGGCTGGCCGCCGGCCGGCCCTTCGTGCTGGGCGGGGTGGTTCTCCCCCACGCCAAGGGACCGCTGGGGCATTCCGACGGCGACGTGCTCATCCACGCCGTCATTGATGCCCTGCTGGGAGCCGCGGGCCGGGGCGACATCGGGGCGCTTTTCCCGGACACCGACCCGCGCTTCAAGGGCGTCAGCAGCCTGCGGCTGCTGGATGACGTCATGGCCGTCCTGAAGAAGCGGCGGCTCCGCGTCCGGCACGTCGACGTCGTGGTCGTCGCCGAGAGGCCGAAGATCGGGCCGCATGCCGAGGCCATCAAGGCGGTGCTTGGCCCCCGTCTGGGGATTCCTCCGGACCGGCTGGGGATCAAGGCCAAGACCAACGAGGGTCTCGGGCCCATCGGCCGCGGCCAGGCCGTCGCCTGCTGGGCCGTGGCCCTGCTCGTCCCGTCACCCCGCCGCAAAAAGTAGAAAAATAATCCCCCGGGAAAGCCGCCGAAGGCCGTCCCGGGGGATCTATGGAATGGGAATGGGGCGGGCCGGGCGGCCGGTGCTCAGGAGGCTGTCTCGGTCCATCCTTGACATGGCCGCCGCTCCGGCTTCCGCCCATCCTTCCCGGTTGCGCGTCATGGCCCGCTGTTCTCCGCGCCGATCCTCTCGGGTCAGCCGCGGACGGTGATGGTGACCGGGGCCGCTTCGACGGGATGCAGATAATCGGCGATGACCGCGGTGCCGGCCTGCTTGCCGACCTGCAGAAGGCCTACGGACGGCGCGACGATCAGGCTGAACCCGACCAGGGTCAGCATCAGGGCCGCGGTGAAAATCGCGGCTTTCGTTATGAGCTTCATGGGGACTCTCCTTTTCATCTGTTTTATCGCTTCCATGAATTAAGACGATGGAAGCCGCCAAAAGGTTCCATTTTTTTACGACGTTGACTTTCCCCCGCCCGGCCGGATATGCTCGGGACCATCTTCCATGGAGGCCATCAGGACATGAGGAAATCCGCTCGCATCACAGCCATCGCCGGGATGACCGCCGCCTTGTTGGCGGGCGTCTCGGCCCAGGACTTTCCCCGCGGTGGCTTCGAGCCGAAGCCGACCGAGGCCTACATCGTGGGCGGCGTCCGCCACGGCGCCAGCTTCTTCCCGCGGGCGGGCTATGACTTCATCAAGCCCAAGGCTCCGGGGGCGATGGATTTCCTCCACTATCATGCCTGCGACGAAGTCACGGCCTTCCTCCGCCAGTGGGCCAAGGACTATCCGAATCTCGTCGATCTCTACTCGGTCGGCAAGAGCTTCGAGGGCCGCGACATCTGGCAGATCACCATCACCAACAAGGCCACCGGCAAGGACACCGACAAGCCGGCTATGTTCATCGAGGGCAACCGCCATTCCGGCGAGGTCACCGCGGCCGAGTGCGCCCTCTGGCTGGCCCATCACGTCCTGACCGGCTACGGCCGGGACCCGGAGATCACCGCCCTGGTCGACACCCGGGCCCTCTACATCCGGGTCAAGAACAATCCGGACGGATCCGAGCTCTACCTCCAGACAGCCCAATCCTTG
The DNA here is from genome assembly GCA_002383325.1 of Candidatus Aminicenantes bacterium UBA4085. Taxonomy (GTDB): domain Bacteria; phylum Acidobacteriota; class Aminicenantia; order Aminicenantales; family UBA4085; genus UBA4085. Next base: position 644 of record DFYJ01000019.1, on the reverse strand, counting down.
CGCAGCACGGTCCGGCCCTACGACGACGACCGCGACGGCCTGTTGGACGAGGACCCGCCCGAGGACCTGGACGGCGACGGCTTCATCCTGCAGGTGCGCCGCAAGGTCGAGCCGGGCAAGGGCACGATGACCGTCGATCCCGCGGACAAGACCGGCCGGGCCATGATCAGGGCCGAGGCCGGCCGGGGCGACTACATCGTCCAGTCGGAGGGGTTGGACAACGACGGCGACGGCCGCTTCAACGAGGACGGCATCGGCGGCCTGGACCTGCACCGCAACTACCCGGAGAACTGGCGGCCCATGCCGGGCCTGGACCTGACCGGCCGCGGCTGGACCCAGGGCGGGGCGGGCGAGTACCCGCTGTCCGAGCCCGAGACGCGGTACGTCGTCCTGTTCCTCCTCCAGCACCCCAATGTCTCGGTCGTCCAGACCATGGACACGACCGTGCCGATGCTTCTGCACGGACCGTCGACCTCCAAGATGGATGAGTCGATGTTCCCCGAGGACCTCAAGATCTACCGGTACCTGGACGAGGAAGGCAAGAAGCTGACCGGGTATGACCGGGCCGGTGACACGTACTACGACTATTCCGTCGGAAATCGGGCTTCGCGCGGCGCCGCGGGCGGGTCTCCAGCCGGCGCGCC
>DFYJ01000093.1:596-48394 GCA_002383325.1 Candidatus Aminicenantes bacterium UBA4085 | reverse complement strand
GGCCCGACGGTAGCGGCGGACGATGGCCCGGGCCGAGGCCTCGGTCTCCAGGCAGCCCCGCCCGCCGCAGGGGCAGGGCTCGCCGTCCGGGCGGACGGGCATGTGACCGGCCTCCCCGGCGTATCCCTTCCCGCCGCGCAGGAGCTTTCCGTCGGCGATAACGCCGGCGCCTATCCCGGTCCCGATGGTCAGAAGAACCATGTTTTCTGCGCCCTTCCCGGCGCCATACAGCCACTCGGCATAGGCGGCCAGATTGGCGTCGTTGTCCGCCCGCACGGGGACGCCCAGGCGCCGCTCCAGCTCGGGCTCGACATCCACGCCATCGAGGCCCCCGGTGTGGGGTGATTGGAGGACGCGCCTCGACTCGAGGTCGAAGATGCCGGGAAGGCCTAATCCGGCGGCGGCGATCGGCTCTCCGGCGCCTTCCAGCAGCTCTTCCCAGATCGTCTCGACCAGGGCGAAGAATTCCCCGGCCGACGGCGGCGTGGGGGCCTGGGTTCTGCTTACGATCCCGCCCCCCTCCCCGACCAGGCCGGCCTTGAGCCCGGTCCCGCCCAGGTCGAATCCGGCAAAAAGGGCCATGGTCAGGCCTTCCGCGCCACGGCGGCGTAGTTGGGGGACGCGAACAGGAGCCGGTTCAGCTTGTCGACGTTCTGGTTGAGGATCCGGGCGGCCCCGTCCGCGGCGGGAAGGGGATGCAGACGCTCCGGCTCGATGAGGCCGGAATAGACGATCTCCGTCCCGGCGAAGCCCACGGCGTCCGCCAGGAAGCGGAGGGCTTCGGGGTGGACGGGGAGGCGGTGGGTCAGGTCGGTGTAGAAGGCGTGGACAAGGGCATAGACCGAGGCCGGATTGATCGTTTCCAGGATGAGGACGCCGCCGGAGGCCAGCTTGGCGTGCGACAGCTCGACCAGCCGCTCCAGAGAGGCCGCCGGCAGGTGCTCGATGACCTGAGCCGAGAAGACGCCTTGGAGGGACCCGTCTTCCCGCGCGGCCAGGGCTTCCAGCAGATCGGCCTTCTCGACTTCCAAGCCGCGGCTGCGGCAGTCGTCGACCAACTGGGCGTTGAGGTCCACCCCGCGGCCCCGGAAGCCGTGCTCACGCAAAAGCTCCAGGAATTCGCCCCGGCCGCAGCCCAGGTCGAGGATCGTCCCGGCAGACGGCAGATAGGGCAGATAGCGCTCCAGCTGGGCTCGGATCTCCGCCTGCGGGCCGCGGTGACGGTTCTCGAAACGGGCATATCGCCAATCCCTGATCGGCTCCCAGACTTCCTCGACCTGGGCCGGGGTGGGGAGCCGCTTCTCCCGGAGGACGGCCAACAGCCGTCCCAGCTGGTCCTGCAGTAGGACGAAGGTGCGGCCCAGGGAGGCGGCGTCCTCCGAAGCCTCGGCCAGCCGGGTGATGCGGGTTTCCAAGCCTTGGACGAGCAGGCCCAGGTGGTTGTTGCCCAGGGCGTCCCACTCCTTGTCCCGGGCCTCGGATAAGGCGGAGGAAGTCTCGGCCAGGGCGGCGGCCGATTCGGCCAGGCCGGACGTCAGGCGCAGGCTTTCGGCCGCGGCTTCGATCCGGTCGGATTTGCCGCCTCCGGCCAGGCGGTCATGCAGGCCGGCTAAGCTACGGGCGGCGGCCCGAAGGATCTCGACCTGTTGTTGGAATCGCTCTTCCAGCCGGCGCCGATCACCGGCGAGCGCCTCGATCGTCCGCTGCATCAGTCCTTGGAGGATGGAGCGGTCTTCTCGTCGTCCTTCTCTTTGTCCTTGTCCTTGCCGCTGACCGAGCCCCTGAAGTTCTTGATGCCCTCGCCCAGGGAGCGGCCCAGGTCGGGCAGCTTCTTGGCCCCGAAGATGATGACTACGATGAGCAGGACGAGGATGAGTTCCTGCGGACCCAGCGTTCCAAACAGAAACATCTATGCCTCCTTAAGGGTTGTCGATCCAGAAAGACGTAAAAACTCCCCCTAAAGATACTTGAGAGGGGATGAAATGTCAATGAAACGCCCCACGGGCGGGCCAGGAGCCGCCCGGGGAAGGGCTGCCGGGTTTGACAACGGCCGGAGCGGGTGTTATGAACGTCGAAACGCATCCTTCCGGAGGCATGCATGATCCATCGCCGCGATTTCCTCAAGCTCGGCGGCCTGTCCTTGGCCTTTCCGGCGGCCCTCAAAGCCGCGGCGGCCCCGGCCGGAGGGGACGGCGGGTCCCAGAGCCTGACGGCCGGCCTCAAGCCCCTCGAACCCTCGGACTATGAAGCCCGGCTGGAGCGGGCCAGGGTCCTGATGGCCATGGCCGATCTGGACGCCGTCTTCGTCGGCGGCGGCACGAATCTATCCTACTTCGCGGCCGTCTCCTGGGGGACGAGCGAGCGGACCTTCGGCGCCCTCCTCAACCGCAAGGGCCGCCCGGTCTGGATCTGTCCGGCCTTCGAGCTGGAGCGGGCCAAGGAAGCCCTCCCGGCGGGCGACGAGGTCAGGGTCTGGGAGGAGCACGAGAGCCCCTACGCCCTGATCGGGGGGGCCGTCCGCGACCTGGGCGGCCGGCGTCTGGGCCTGGCCCCCAATCTCAGCGCCTTCCAGGTGTATGGATTGCTGCGGGACGCTGCCGGGATCGAGACGGCCGACGGCGCCGTCGTCACCGACGGCTGCCGGGGGACCAAGACGGCCAAGGAGATCGCCTATCTCGACTTGGCCAACCGGATCACCAAGCTGGCCTTCGCCGAGGGCTTCCGCCAGGTCCGTGAAGGCATGACCCCGCGCGACCTGGCCGGAGCCATTTCGGCCGCCCACACCAAGCTGGGGGCCGCCGGGGGAGGCGGGCCGCAGTTCGGCCCCAACACCGCGTTTCCGCACGGCTCGCGCACCCCGCGGACCCTTCAAGAGGGTACGGTCGTCATGGTCGACGGCGGATGCCGGGTCGAAGGCTACAGCTCCGACGTCACCCGGACCATCGTCTTCGGCAAGCCGGCCGACAAGATGGTCCGGGTCTGGGAGATCGTCCGCAAGGCTCAGGCCGCCGCGCTCGCGGCCGCCCGGCCGGGCGCGGCCTGCGAGTCGGTGGACGCCGCCGCCCGCAAGGTCATCGAGGATGCGGGATACGGACCCGGCTACAAGCACTTTGCCCATCGGCTCGGCCACGGCATCGGCTTGGAAGGCCATGAGTACCCGTACCTGGTCAAGGGCAACAAGCTCCGTCTGGAGCCCGGGATGACTTTCTCCAACGAGCCGGGCATCTACATCTACGGCGAGTTCGGCATCCGGACCGAGGACGGCATGGTGATCACGGAGGACGGATCGCGCCATCTGGGCGGTATGGAGGCCGTCTCCATCGGCCAGCCGTTCGCCGCCGAGTGAGTTGCGCGTTGTTTCCCTTTCCGGGGAAGAAGCCGAAGTCTCACATCGTCCAAAACATCAGGAGGCACCCCATGAAACGTTGGCTCATCGGCTTGGCTGCGCTGACCCTGGTCGGCGGCGCGGCCCTGATCTTACTTCCCGGCAGCGCTTCGGCCCAGTACACGCCCTGGCTGTATTGGACCTTCCTGCCCAAGGCCCATATGGACCTGATCGTGGGCGAGTCCTCGGGCGAGGCCGCCCTGGCCACCATCCAGGACATCGCCACCTACATGCGCGACCGCCAGCCCGAGGAATGGGCCGGCACGCTGTGGGAGTCCGAGGCCATGATGATCCGGCTCAAGCGATATGGGTTCGCCGACGCCGAGCTGATCAAGTACCCGGCCGGCGAGACCTGGGACGCGGTCCAAGGCTCGATCTGGGAGGTCAAGCCCGGCTTGCGCAAGATCGCCTCCATCGAAGACAACATCGTCCAGCTGGCCGCCGGCAGTCCGACGACCGATCTGACCGCCGACCTGGTCTGGGTCGGCCGCGGCACCGCGGCCGAGATCGAGGCGGCCAAGGTCGAAGGCAAGATCGCGGTCACCGAGGGCTCGATGATGCAGGTCTACAGCCTGGCCTGCAATCAGAAGGGCGCTGTGGGCATCGTGGTCTGCACCCCGTCGCGCGGCACGGACGACCTCTATGAGATGGGCTGGGCCCAGGTCGGGATGCGCCAGCGTCCCGGCGGCATGCGGGGGGGCGCCCCGGGCGGGGCTCCCGGCGGAAACCCAGCGGGCGGTCCACCTCCCGGCGGCGCGCCCGGCCAGACCCCTCCGGGACTTCCGAACGCCCAAGCGGCAGCGGCGCCGGCCGGCCCGCCCAAGTTCGGCTTCCAGCTCCCGGTCCGCGAGGGCGAGATCCTCAAGCAGCGCCTGTCCATGGGCGAGAAGATCACCGTCCAGGTCAAGATCAAGGCCAACCAGGTCAAGTACAACCAGGAAGTGGTGACCTGCACTCTCCCGGGCACCGATCCCGCGGCGGGCGAGATCATCTTCTCGGCCCACTCCTTCGAGGGCATCTCCAAGCAGGGCGCCAACGACAACACGTCGGGCTCGGCCGCTATTCTTGAATCGGCCCGCATCCTCAAGACCCTCATCGACGACGGCCGCCTGCCCCGGCCCAAGCGGACCATCCGCTGGCTCTGGGGCCCCGAGTTCGCCGGCACCGGCCGCTGGGTCGGCGAGCACGAAGAGATCATGGCCAAGACCCTCTGCAACATCAACATGGACATGGTCGGGGAGTGGCTGAGCAAGAACCAGGCCTTCTTCTGCATGATGCGGACGACTTTCGGCAACCCCCACTACATCAACGACGTCATGGAGAACGTCTACCGCTATGTCGGCGAGGGCACCCGGGAGCGGATCCAGAACCGCAGCACCGCCTTCAAGGTGCCGGTCCGGATCGTGGCCCCCTTCGGCGCCGACGAGCCGTTCTGGTATTCCATCGAGACCCACTACGGGGCCTCGGACCACGAGGTCTTCAACGACTGGGGCGTGGGCGTGCCCGGGATCATGATGATCGCCTGGCCCGACCGCTGGTACCACACCAGCGGCGATACGGCCGACAAGTCCGACGCCACCCAGATGAAGCGGGCTTCCCTGATCGGGGCGGCCGGCGCTTACACGGTGGCCTCGGCCGATGACGCGCAGGTCGTCAAGATCGCCGGCGAGATCGCTTCCAACGCGGCCCGCCGCCTCGGCCACCAGATGGTGGTCGGCCTGGAAGTCATCAACGGAGCCGACGCGGCCGGCCTGGCCGAAGCCTATCGCTACGCCCTGGCTTGCATCAGCGGGACCGCGATCAACGAGAAGGACACCCTCGATTCCGTGATGGAATTGGCCGCCGACAAGGCCGGCGTGGGCGGGTACGTGGCCAAGATGAAGGCCGGCGTGGAAGCCCTGGGCGCGGCTCATCGGACCGCCCTGCAGGCCCACATGGAAGCGGCCGCCAAACGGTTGGGAGTCAAGCCCGCCGTGTTGACGATGACGGACGAGGAGAAGCAGGCGGCCAAGATCCTGCCGCGGCCGACGGCCAGGGTCACGGCCGGGGGCTACAATGGCTACCGGCAGGCCATCAATGAGGTCCCGGCGGCCGAGAGGGCCAAGTATGTTTACGCGTCCGAGGTGGCCAATCCGACCGAGGTCCAGCTGCTCTGCAACGGCAGGCACTCGGTCCTGGATATGAAGAACATGCTCGACGCCCAGTTCCAGCGCAAGTCGACCATCAAGGGGATCATGAACTACCTGACGATCCTCAAGCTGGCCGGCCTGGTCGAGTTCTAAAAATAGGGGGATGAGCTCGTGTTGCCCTCATATCCAATAGGATGTGAGGGCGGTATACGTAATTCCCTATTTCCGTCCGGCGCGCTTCTTCCGTCAGCGCCGGACACGGCTTAACCAGGGGCGCCGTCCTTCCCGCGAGAGGGAGGGGCGGCGCCTCTTTTCCCACTCGTTGAAGCGATCTATTGACTTTTGGGCTAATGCGGCCTAGATTAGCAGCAGCGCTGAAGCGTACTTGCTCCCCGCTCGATCAACCGAAGGGTCTCGGGCGGGGTTATTTGTTAATGGGGATCAATTGCCATCCGAACCGGCGATAAAGAGAACGTACGCGTTCTTTGATGGGCAAAATCTTTTTCATTCCGTAAGAGAGTCTTTTGGATACACATATCCGAACTATGATGTCAGTCTGCTTGCCAGAAAAGTATGTTTTGATCATGGGTGGGAGCTAGACAAGATTTGTTTTTACACCGGTGTGCCCGCAGAACGCGACAATGCGTTTTGGGCCGGTTTTTGGACGAAAAAGCTTGCCATAATGGGTACGCGCGGTATATGGATCTTCACCAGAGAGCTAAAATATCAAAATAAAATCATTAAACTGAGAGACGGAACCCAGCAACCTGTTCTTATGGGTCAAGAAAAAGGTATCGATGTTCGAATCGCCATTGATGTAATCAGACATGCGCAAGACAAGGTATTCGATGTGGCTCTTGTCTTTTCGCAAGACCAAGATTTATCTGAGGTCGCCGATGAAGTCAGGAGGATTTCTGTAAATCAAGCGCGATGGATAAAGATCGCATCGGCTTTTCCTATAAGTCCAACGAGTATTAACAAAAGAGGAATTAACAAGACCGATTGGATTTATATTGAAAAGAACGTGTATGACTCTTGTCTTGATCCTAATAGGTATGTCCCTTAATCATTATCCGTATCAGTGCGGTTGATTTTGGTCGTGAAAAAGCCCCGTATTGAGCTGTCCATTCAGGGCGACCGAGCGGCGGAGATCGTGGAGTGGCTGCGCAGGAAGTATGACGTGGATGTTCTTGCGGTGGGTGAGAAGGACGATACGGGCGATCAGCTAGTGCCCATCGAGTCCACCGATTTCTGGCGGGAAATGGAGAAGAACCGCGTTGGAAACCTCCTGGCAGGAGCTCGCCTCAAGGCGGGCTTAACCCAGAGTGAGCTGGCCGGCAAGCTCCAGGTCCGGCAAAACATGGTCAGCGACTTCGAGCGGGGCAAGCGGCCCTTGTCGCGGGCCATGGCTAGGAGGCTCGGCTCCGCTCTGCAGATCAGGGAAGAAAGCTGGGCCTATGGAAAACTACAGTTCGCAAAGGGGAGGCAGAAGCCCTGACATTTGTTAGCGCTGTCCTCATCTATAGGACCCCCATAAAGCCCTCTACAGGGTATAAACATCTTATGCGGCACGGACGTATAACCATCGGCGCGACCTTTTTGGAGGGGGGACATGAAGTTAGCTCGTCTGGTGCTAGCCCTAATCGCGGTCTCGGCCGTCTTAACGGGATCAATCTCAGCCCGGGGGACGGCTCAAGTCGTTACGATCGACGGCATCGTCCATGTCCGCAATTCCGAGACGCCGCTGAAAGGAACCGTCAAGCTCGAGGCTCAGAAGGTCTTGACGATCAATCCTTACGACCAGCCTGACGTGGGCTTCAGCGCATTCGGCTTCCAGCGCGGCACCGACGGCGAGGTGATGCTCTATTCCGACACCGAGCTCCATCGCTTCGGACCGAAGGGCGAATACCGAGGCCGGCTGTCGAGGGAAGGCCAGGGGCCTGGCGAGTTCGGCAAGTGGAGCGGCGCCATGCCGTTCTTCCTGGGCGATGGGATCTGGGTCTCCTCGGGGCAGAAGCTGGCCGAGTTCGATCGTACGGGCAAGCTCATCACCGAGCGCACATTGAAGATTCGCCCGTCGTTCCTCATCGACAAGACGCGTTTCCTGGCCGAGCGGAGGGATCGAAGCCCGGATGGCTTGTCCGAGGGGAAAGCCCTGGTTCTCGTCCGCTTCAGCAAGGAAAGCCTGGCCGACGTGGAGGAAGTCGAGTATCTCAAAGGCAGCGATTTGGGAAGCATTCGAAAAAAGGACGGCAAGGCGGGCCTTTCGGACCCCTGGGGGACGCCGAATCTGTGCTTCGGCTGCGACGTCTCCGCCGGCCGCGTCTACGCGGCCATCAACACCGAATACAAGATCTTGGTCAAAGATCTCAAGGGAGACACGCTGCTGGTCATCGAGAAGGCGCACATCCGTCCCAAGGTCGACCGCGGCGACATCGAGCTCATGATCGGCTCCTTCGTCAAGAGCGAAGCCGGGAAGTGGATCCCGGATGCCTACCCCGATCGTTATGTAGCGATGAATTTGATCCAGCCCATGGCGAACGGCATTCTCCTGGTCCGGCGGGTGACCGGCCCCAAGCAGTCGGCCATCGACGTCTTCGGCCCCGACGGGCGCTTTCTCTACGTCCTGCTTCCTCCCGAGGGCCTGGCTTTCGATTCGATGGCTTTTCATGCCGGCGGCTTTTCACGGACGGCGAAGATCGACGACTTCCTGGTTTACGAGGATTATCGGATCACCAACTTGCCGGAGGTTTTCAAGTAAGCGGCTTCCTTTTCCGCGCCCGATATGGTATTGTAATCAACGGTTTTCAGCCCCGCCGGGTCGTCGCCTGCCGGGGATGGGCACTGACCCCCGAAACCCGCTCCAAAGGAATCACGACCATGTCCGCCCAACGCTGTTCCTGTCCATCCGACCGCCCGCCGGCTTATAAAGTCCTGGTGATGACGCCCAGCGGCCGCGAGCTCAAGGACGAGCTGAGGGAGCTTCGGGCCCGCGGCTTCAAGGCCGTCGGCGCCGCCACCTGGCAGGAGGCCGAGGCGGAGCTGCGAAACGACAACGGCATCCATGCCGTCCTGACGGAGTGGCGCCTGCCCCTGGCCCCCAAGTCGGCCGAGATGGTCGAGGGTGTGGACCTCTTCAAGCGCATCCTGGCCCTGCGCTTCGAGGTCAACATCTTTCTCTTCACCGCCGAGCGCGACTGCACCCTGTTCAGCGCCGGCGGCTACACCAACGGCTACTTTTTCAAGCCCGACCGGGACTACGAGGAAATCGCCAAGAAGATCCGAGCCGAGATCCTCAGCTCCAAGGACCGGGCTCCCTTCTTCGACAAGCTGCGCGAGTACGCCCTGCAGGCCCGCGACGCCTGGCATACGCCCGGTCATTCGGGCGGCGACTCGGTCAAGAACAGCCCCGCGGCCGGCGAGTTCTTCAAGTTCTTCGGCCCCCACCTCTTCCAGTCCGACCTGAGCGTCTCGGTCCCCGAGCTCGACTCCCTGCTCGATCCCAGCGGGGTCATCAAGGAGGCCCAAGACCTGGCCGCCCGGGCCTTCGGCGCCCGCTACACCTTTTTCTCCACCAACGGGACCAGCACGGCCAACAAGGTCCTCATCCAGACGCTGCTCAAGCCGGGCGAGGCCATCCTCCTCGACCGCAACTGCCACAAGAGCGTCCACTACGGGGTGGTCATCTCCGGGGCCGAGCCCATCTACCTGAAGCCCAGCGTCAACAACCGCTACGGCATCTTCGGGCCGGTCCCCAAGGCCTCGATCGTCCGGGCCATGGACAAGGCGCAGGCGGCCGGGAAAAAGGTCAAGGCGCTGATCCTGACCAACTGCACCTACGACGGCCTGATCTACGACATCAAGGACATCGTCGAGGAAGCCCACAAACGGAGCATCAAGGTCATCGTCGACGAGGCCTGGTTCGGCTACGCCAACTTCCACCCGGCCTTTTACCCCTCGGCCATGGCCGCCGGCGCCGACTACGCCACCCAGAGCACCCACAAGACCATGAGCGCCTTCAGCCAGGCTTCCATGATCCATGTCCAGGATCCCGACTTCGAGCGGATGGAGGGCTTCTTCCGCGAGAACTTCAACATGCACGCCAGCACCAGCCCCCAGTATCCGATGATCGCCAGCCTGGACGTGGCCCGGCGGCAGATGGCCATGGAGGGCTTCGGGCTGCTGCAGAGGATCCTCGACCTGGGCGATTCTCTGCGCCGCTCGATCAACAGCCTGCAAAAATTCCGGGTACTCGGTTTGGAGGACCTCATCTCCGACGAGGTCCGCCACGACAACGTCCGCCTGGATCGGACCAAGCTGACCATCGACGTCTCGCAGTCGGGCTACGATTCGCGGGAGATCGAGCGCATCCTGCTCTCCAAGCACAACATCCAGATCGAGAAGAGCACCTTCAACACCCTGACCGTGCTCATCACCATCGGGGCCACGACCAGCAAGCTCAACCGGCTGTTCATCGCCCTGGAGAATATCGAGCGCATGAGCGGAAGCCAGCGGATGGCCGACAGCTTTAAGGCCACGCGGGAGTTCAAGCTGGCGCTGTCGCCGATCAAGTATCGCCCCCGCTTCGCCTTCTACTGCGACGGCGAGAAGATCCCCCTGCGCGAGGCCGAGGGCCGCGTGGCCACGGCCATGGTCGTGCCCTACCCGCCGGGCATCCCGCTGCTCGTCCCCGGGCAGGTGATCAACCGGGGCATCATCGAGGAATTGGCGGCCTACCGCGAATACGGCGTCGAGATCCACGGCCTGCCCGACGGCCTGGTCAGCGTCATCACGGCGGACGAAGAGCGCGAGCTCGCCCGGCAGGGCCACGAGATGGGTGACAACTGCTTCGAGTGAGACCATGGCGGATCCCGGCCTGCTCGTCCTGCTCCCGGCCCTGGTGACCATTCTGGGCGCGGTCTTTTTCCGTCGTCTGACCCTGGCCCTGCTGCTGGGAATCCTGGCCGGAGCGCTCATCCTCGGACAAGGCCACGTCGGTGCGTCCGCGGGATTCTTCTGGACTTCCTTGAAGGCCGGGCTCATCGACGTCGACAAGCTCAAGATCGTCATCTTCATCCTGCTGGTGGGCGGGCTGCTGGAAATGATCGGCGCCAGCGGGGCCTACGCCGCCCTGGCCCACCGGCTGTCGCGCCGTCTCTCCACGCCGCGCCGGGGACGGATGGCCGCCTGGGGGCTGTCGGCCGGACTTTTCTTCGACGACTACGCCAACGTCCTCATCAGCGGCTCGGCCATGCGGCCGGTCCTGGACCGGCTTGCCGTCAGCCCGGCCCTGCTGGCCTACATCATCGACGTGGTGGCTATCCTGGCCAGCGCCGCCCTGTTGTCGACGTGGTCGGCCTTCGAGAGCTCGGAGTTGGCCCGCGCCGCAGCGTCCGTCGGGCGCGAAGCGCCGGCCACGGTCCTCTTCCTGCGGGCTTTGCCCTACCATCTCTACACTTTCCTGGCCGTGGCCCTGACCCTGGCCGTGGCCTGGACCGGGCGTTGGTTCGGAAGCCGCCTTGACAAGCGCCGCTTCCCGGCCCGACCCGATGAGGACGTCGAGGGGGAGGGCGCCCGATCGCGGCACGCCGTCGTCCCGCTGGCGATCCTTGTGGGAGGGGCCTTCACGGCGCTCATCGGTACCGGGATATTCTTCGCCCGCAAGGCGGGGGAGCCCCTGTCGCTGGAATCCATCCTGCGCAACGCCCGTCCCATCGAAGGCCTGATCGGCGCGACGCTGGCCGCCCTCGTCGTCGGCGCGGCTTGTCTCTGGCGGGACGGCGTCTTATCGCATCTCCACATCCGGAGGAGCTTCCACCGCGGTGTGCTGGCCATGATGGAGGTGTCGCTGATCATGCTGCTGGCGACGGCTCTCTCCCGCCAGGCGGTGGACTTGGGGACGGGGACCTACCTGGCCGGGACGATCGGTCCCTGGCTGAGCCCCTCCGTCCTGCCGATGCTGGCCTTCCTGCTGGCCGCCGCCATCACGGTGGCGACGGGATTCTCCTGGGGCGCCATGAGCCTGGTCCTGCCCGTAGCCTTCAGCCTCGGCCATGCTCACCCGGACCTGATCCCGATCATGTCGGGCGCCGTCATCACAGGCGCTGTAGCCGGGGAGCATCTCATCCCGTACTCCGAGAAGGCCATGATGACGGGCATCGCCTGCGGCATCCCGCCGATCTACCACATCAAGACCATGCTGCCCCAAAGCCTGGCCGCGCTAGCCGCCGCCTCGCTGGGATATCTGCTGCTCGGCTTGGGGTGGGGGCTGCTCGCGGCCCTGGCCGCCCCGGCCGCGCTCCTGCTGGTTGGCCACACGCTGTTCGCGCGATCATCCTAAAGACATGAACAACATCCGCAACTTCTCGATCATCGCCCATATCGACCATGGCAAGAGCACCCTGGCCGACCGCTTCCTGGAAATGACCGGAGCCGTCTCCTCGCGAGACATGCGGGCCCAGACCCTCGACACCATGGACCTCGAGCGCGAGCGGGGCATCACCATCAAGGCCCAGACGGCCCGCCTCCGCTACGCGGCCAAGGACGGCCGCGAGTACGCCCTCAACTTGATCGACACGCCCGGCCACGTCGACTTCTCCTACGAGGTCTCCCGGAGCATGAAGGCCTGCGAGGGGGCGCTGCTGGTCATCGACGCCTCGCAGGGAGTCGAAGCCCAGACCCTGGCCAACGCCTACCTGGCCATGCACAACGACCTCCACCTGATCCCGGTCATCAACAAGATCGACCTGCCCTCGGCCGACGTCGACGCGGCCCTGGAGCAGCTCGAGCATGTGGTCGGGCTGGATCCGACCGAGGCCCTGATGACCAGCGCCAAGACCGGGCTCAACGTGGCCGATATCCTCGAGGCTGTGGTCGCCCGCGTCCCGCCGCCCAAGGGCGATCCCGCGGCGCCCCTCAAGGCCCTTCTCTTCGATTCTTGGTACGACACATTCCGCGGCGTCATCGTCCTCATCCGGATCTTCGACGGCGAGATCAAGATCGGCGACGCGATCACGCTGATGGGGATCGGGGCCGACTACGCGGTCGAGGAGCTGGGCTGGCTGACCCCCAAGCCGGTCAAGCAGGTCCGCCTCGGGGCCGGCGAGGTCGGCTACCTCATCGCCGGCATCAAGACCTTGAGCCATGCCCGCATCGGCGACACCGTGACCCACCGTCAGCGGCCGACCGCGGCGCCGTTCCCCGGGTTCAAGGAAGCCAAGCCGATGGTCTTCTGCGGCCTCTTCCCGGCCGGAAACACGAGGATCGAGGAGCTTCGCGATGCCATGGAGAAGCTGCGGCTCAACGACGCCTCCTTCTACTATGAGCCCGAGGCCTCGCTGGCCCTGGGCCAGGGCTTCCGCTGCGGCTTTCTGGGGCTTCTCCACCGCGAGATCATCCAGGAGCGTCTGGAGCGGGAGTTCGGCCTGACGCTGCTCACGACCGCGCCCAGCGTCGGCTATCGGGTCAGGACGAAGGCGGGCCAGATGAAGGAGGTTCGCATCCCCTCCGAGCTGCCGCCGCCGCAAGAGATTGAGAGCATCGAGGAGCCGGTCATCGAGGCCATGATCCTGACGCCCGACCGCTACCTGGGCGCCATCCTGGCCCTGCTCGAAGGCCGCCGCGGCGAGCAGAAGAAGATGGAGTACATAAGCCCGCAGCGGGTGTTACTCCAATACCTGCTGCCGCTCAACGAAGTCGTCTTCGACTTCTTCAACCAGCTCAAGAGCTGCTCCCAGGGGTACGCCTCGCTCGATTACGAGCTGTTCGGCTACCGGGCCGGCCCGCTGGTGAAGCTCGACATCCTGATCAACCGGGAGCAGGTCGACGAGCTCTCGGTCATTGTCCACACCGACAAGGCGTATACGTTCGGGCGAGCTTTGGTTGAGAAGATGCGCAAAGCCATCCCGCGCCAACAGTACGAGGTGGCCCTGCAGGCCGCCCTGGGCAGCCGGATCATCGCCCGCGAGACCGTCAAGCCGTTCCGCAAGGACGTCCTGGCCAAGCTCTACGGCGGCGACTACACCCGTAAGATGAAGCTGCTGGAGAAGCAGAAGGCCGGCAAGAAGCGCATGCGCACCGTCGGCCGCGTCGACATCCCGCAGGAAGCGTTTCTGGCGATCCTGGAAGGACCGTAAGAGAAGAGGGGGCTCGGGCGATGGGGGGCCGAAAACGTTCGCTCCCCCGGCGAGGGAGCTCANNGTGCCCGCTCCCTCGCCGATGGTTTCGGCCTCCCCATCACCCTCGCCCCTAGCCCAAACCCTTGCCTTACTTGAAGAAAATCGAGGACGCTTCTGCAGGCTGGGACGACGCGGCCGAGTCTCGTATAATGGGATCCCTAAAGAAGGAAACGGAGACGCGCATGCACCCGACAATCGAATGGAAAGACGGCCGAGTCGTGATGATCGACCAACGGCGGCTGCCGCTCGAGGAAGTCTACCTCGAGCTGGCCGACGAGGACCGGGTGGCCGAGGCCATCGAGTCGATGGTCATCCGAGGCGCCCCGGCCATCGGGGTGGCGGCGGCCTACGGCTTCGCCCTGGGCGTCCTGCGGCTTAAGCCCGGCGCCGACATCGCGGTTGAAGTCGAACGCATCCAAGCCCGCCTGTGGCGGACGCGGCCGACCGCCCGCAACCTCTTCTGGGCCCTGGAGAGAATGCGGCGGATCTTCGATGCCCACCGCGGCCTATCTCTGCCCTCCCTCCAGGAGCGGCTTCTGGCGGAGGCCAAGGAGATCGACCGCGAGGATGAGGAGATCTGCCGGCGCATCGGCAGAAACGGCGCCGTCCTCATCCCCGACGGCGCGACCGTCTTGACTCACTGCAACGCGGGCGGGCTGGCCACGGCGGGCTACGGGACGGCGATCGGCGTTATTCGCGCCGCCTGGGAGGCCGGCAAGAAGATCCGCGTTCTGGCCGACGAGACGCGGCCCTTCCTCCAGGGCGCCCGCTTGACCGCCTGGGAGCTGAACAAGCTGGGCATCCCGTTCCATGTCATTACGGACAACATGGCCGGCTGGTTCATCCACAAGGGCGAAGTCCAAATCGCGGTAGTCGGGGCGGACCGAATCGCCCGCAACGGCGACGCGGCCAACAAGATCGGGACGTACTCGGTGGCCGTGCTCTGCCATGAGAACGGCGTTCCCTTCACTATCGCCGCGCCCTTGAGCACCTTCGACTTCAGCCTGGAGCATGGCGGCCAGATTCCGATCGAGGAACGGCCGGCGGCCGAAGTCCGCGAAATCAACGGGCGTTTGATCGTGCCGCCGGACGCGGCCGTCCGCAACCCGGCCTTCGACGTCACCCCGGCCCGCTACATCACGGCCATCATCTCGGAGAAGGGTGTGGCGACTCCGCCCTACGAGGCCTCGTTCGCCGCCTGGCGGGACTGAGCGCCGATGAAGATCCTGGCCATCGAAACTTCCTGCGACGAGACCTCCGCGGCCGTTCTCTCCTCCGCTCCCGAGGCCGCTCCCTCCGTCCTCTCCAACATCGTCCTCTCCCAGGACGAGATCCACGCTCCCTACGGCGGAGTGGTGCCCGAGCTGGCCTCGCGACAGCACCTGAAATCCATCGCCCCGGTGGTTGCCGAAAGCCTGGCCCAGGCCGGCTGCGGCGCGAGAGACGTCGACGCCTTCGCCGTCACCCAGGGACCCGGCCTGATCGGCTCTCTCTTGGTGGGCGTGTCCTTCGCCAAGGGGCTGGCCTACGTCTTCGGCAAGCCCCTTGTCGGCGTCGACCATGTCCAAGCCCACATCGAAGCGGCCTTCCTGGAGCATCCGGCGACGCCTCTCCCGGCCCTGGCCCTGATCGTCTCCGGCGGCCATACCTCGCTCTTCCTGCTCCGCGAGCGGCTGCGCCTGGAGCTCCTAGGCCGGACCCGCGACGACGCGGCCGGCGAGGCCCTGGACAAGATCGCCAAGTTCCTCGATCTCGGTTATCCCGGCGGCCCCATCATCCAGAGGCTGGCCGAGCCGGGCGATCCCAAGGCCTTTGCCTTCGTCCTGCCGCGCATGTCCGACCGCAGCCTGGACTTCAGCTTCAGCGGCCTGAAGACGGCCGCCATCCGCCATATCCGCGAGAGCGGCCTGGACAAGAATCATCCGCGCCTGCCGGACTTCCTGGCCAGCTTCGAAGCGGCGGTGACCCGGTCGCTCGTCGGGAACCTCCTGCGGGCGGCCGAGCGGGTCGACCCGAAGTCGCTCATCCTCTGCGGCGGGGTGGCCCGCAACAAGCGCCTGCGGACGCGCTTCGAAGAGACGGCCCGCTCGCACGGCCTGGCCTGGGCCGTGCCCTCGGGCAAGCTCTGCACCGACAACGCGGCCATGGTCGGCGCCCTGGCCCTGAGCAAGCTCGAGGCGGGGGAGCCGGTCCCGCCGGCCCTGGAGCTGGACGCTTATCCCCGGCGGCCGGCCGCGGAACGATTCAGCCGCTGAATCCGGCTCTTCCCGTAAGGCCGGCCGCAAATCCTACCCCCGCGGATCACCGCGTCGGCTCTCTCGACCGTCGGAGAGCGTCTTGATGACCATCGCCGCTTATTCCTGGAATCTGCAACCATCTGATGCGTTCGCCGGTCTCTTATACAAGAGTGCCGATTCTTGCGTGAAGACGGCGCGATCGATCCGCCGACAGGGAGAAGCTCCATGCGCTTTAACGAAAAGAAGCCCGCTTTCTGGGGTATCATCCTCTTTCTCATCACGGCTTTATCGAGCCCGGCCGCGGAAACGCGGCTGCTGCGCTACCCCGACATCCATAAAGACAAAATCGTGTTCTGTTACGGCGGTGACATATACACCGCTTCCGTAACGGGCGAGAACGTCAAGGCGCTGACGTCCCTCCTGGGTGAAGAGCTCCTGCCGAAGTTTTCGCCAGACGGGGAACAGATCGCTTTTACGGCGGAATTCGAGGGCAACAAGGAAATCTATGTGATGCCGGCTCGCGGAGGGAAGCCGATAAGATTGACCTTCCATCAGGCCGACGAATACGTCGTCGATTGGCATCCGGACGGAACCAAGATCATCTTTCGTTCCCAGGCCAGCAGCTTCAGCTTCAGGTTCAACCGGCTCCATTCCGTTCCGGTCCGGGGAGGACTTCCGACAGTTCTCGAGCCGGCGGAAGCGGATTTGGCCGGCTTGGACGATCGGGGAGACCGCCTGGCGTTCTGCCGGACCAGCCTCGCGACGATGCCCTGGAAAAGATATCGGGGCGGCGCAGGGCCGGACATCTGGACCTATGATTTCAAGAATCGTCAAGCCGAGCTGGTCATCCATGATGGCTCGATCAATCACCATCCCCTCTGGATCGGCGACTCCATCTATTTCGTCAGTGACCGGGGCGAAACCCAGGAACAGAATTTGTGGGCCTACCATGGTCCCAGCCGGGAGGTCCGCCAGCTGACCTTCTACAAGGATTGGGCCGTCAAATGGCCGAGCAAGGGCGGCGATCGCATCATCTACGAAAACGGGGGCCGGCTTTGCATTCTGGATGTCCCAAGCGGGAAGATCGCCAATCTCCGGATCGAGATCCCTCTTCCCGGCCGCGTCCTTGCGGCAACGGTCAAAAACGTGCGGGACGAAATGCGCGCCGCGACCTTGTCGCCCGATGGGAAGCGGGTCATCGTGGAGGCCAGAGGCGAGCTGTTCGCCCTGGATCCCGAAAAGAACATCTCACGCAACCTGAGCGGGACGCCCGGAATCCATGAGCGATCCGCCGTCTGGAGCCCGGACGGCCGGCGTTATGCCTATCTGTCGGATGCTTCCGGAGAGGAGCAGATCTATATCCAAACGGAAGCCGGCGGCCAAGCGCCCATTCAGGTCAGCCAGGGCCTGGAATCCAGGCTGGGCGGACTCAATTGGTCGCCCGACGGGCGCAAGATCGGCTATTCCGACAAGCGGGCGGCCTTCTACGTCATCGATCTGGAGACCAGGGAGACCCGCCAAATATTCTTCAACCGCTATTTCGGGAGCGAGCGATTCGTGTCGGCGTCCTGGTCTCCCGACAGCCGCTGGCTGGTCTATGAAAGCGGAAATCCCAACTGGTGCAGCTCCGTGTTCCTCTATTCGTTCGCGGAGGACAAGGCCTACCGCGTCACCGATGAGCTGACGAACGCCTTCCAGCCGCGATTCGATCCGGACGGGAATTTCCTCTTCTGGATCGCGGACAGCAACGTCGAGATCGAAGATTCCTACGGCGATGAAGATCATCATAGGGTCAATCCTTCCAAGATCATGGTCGCCACCCTGCGCAACGATCAGCCATCCCCATTTTCTCCCGGCCGGGGCGACGGCGCCGGAAAGCCCGGCCCGGCGGCCTTTCCGATCCGGATCGATGTCGAGGGATTGGGGCAGAGGATCACGGCTTTGCCGGTCAAAAGCTCGAATTATGGGAGCCTGTACGCGCTGCGGGGAAGGCTGATTTATCGATCGGAGCCGGACCATGGCGAACCGGCCATCCAGACCTACGACCTGGCCGGGCAAAAGGAATCGACTCTCTTGAGCGGAAGCTATTCCGTCTCCCCGGCCGCCCGGGCGGACAAGATCCTGTATTTCGGCTCCGGCCGGGTCGGCCTGATCGATATCCCCGCGGGTCAAAAGGCCGGGGACGGGATCATCGATCTCCCCGCTTTGACCATGACCGTCGATTATCGAAAAGAGTGGCGGCAGATCTTCAACGAGGCCTGGCGCATCCAACGGGATTTCTTTTTCGACGAAAAGCTGCGCGGCGTCGATTGGGAGGCCATGAGACGCCGATATGAGGACTTCCTGCCTGATGTGGCCTCGCGCCGGGATCTCAATGACCTGATCGAGGATCTCTTCTCGGAACTGGGCCAAAGCCACGTGGAGATCGAGGGAGGCGAGATGCCCAAGATCCCCTCAACGAATATCGGCTTGCTCGGGATCGATCTCGAATTGGATCCAAGCCGGCGGCTCTATCGAATCGCCAAAATCTACCGCGGGCGGAACGAGGATGTGGAAAGGGCCAGTCCTATGACGCTGCCGGGCATGAACATCAAGGCCGGCGACTATCTCCTGGCCATCGACGGAACTCCTTTGGCCGAGCGCCTGAACCCGGATTCCCTCTTGGTCGACAAGGCGGGCCACAACGTGGCTCTGACGGTTCATGAAAAGCCCGCTTGGCCGGGCGCCCGGACGGTGACGGTCCAAGCCGCTTCCTTCTCGGAAAGACAAGGCGATTGGCTGCGCTATAACGATTGGGTCTTGGGCAATATCGATCGCGTGAATAAGGCGACAGGCGGGAGAGTCGGGTATATCCATATTCCCGACACCTACTACCCGGGAATGGAGTCCTTTTTCAGGTACTTCTATCCGCAGATCCACAAAGAGGGACTGATTCTGGACATCCGCTTCAACAGCGGCGGCTATCCTCCGTATTGGATGATCGAGAGGCTGAACCGCTTGATGGTTTACTATTCCCGTATGCCTTATGGAAAGGCGCCCATCCAGGAGCCGGGTCCGGGCTTTTTCGGTCCCAAGGTCTGCCTGATCAATGAATGGACCGAGTCGGGCGGAGAGAACTTCGCCGCGATCTTCCGTCTTCTGAACAGCGGCCCGCTGATCGGTCGCAGGACGGCCGGAAACCTGGCCTCCGCAAGGGGATTCTATCTCCTGGATGGGGGGATCGTCACATATCCGGCGGAGGGAAAGCAGAACGGCCGGGGCGAGGATTTCGTCGAAAATATCGGCGTTTATCCCAATATCGAGGTGACGAATCGGCCGGATGAATTATCTCGGGGAATCGACCAGCAGCTGGAACGGAGCATTCAAGAAATTATGAAGCAGTTGGCCGCCGCGGGGAAGGATAACGGATTGAGAATTCATTGACCTCCCCGTCCGTACGGGGTAGAATACATTGAGGTTATGTGCGCGTGCCTTCTCTTCAAGTCGTTGAAACGGTTAAGTCCGCCCCGGACCGGGACCCCGTCCGCCCCACGCTGATCTTCGACTTCGACGGCACCCTGGCCGACACCCTGGCCTCGATCATTCACATCATCAACAACCACGCCGAGGAGCTCCACATCCAGCCGCTCAGCGAGCGCGACGTGGACAAGCTCCGCGGCCTGTCCAGCCGGGAGATCCTCCGCAAATACGATATCTCGCGGCTCCGCCTGCCCAGCCTCATGCTTCGGTCGCAAAAGGAGCTGCACGAGCGGATCCACGAGGTCGACCTTTTCCCGGGCATCCACGACCTCGTCCTGGCCCTCAAGGCCGCGGGCTTCCGCCTGGGGATCCTGACCTCGAACTCGGGCGCCAACGTCCGCAAGCTCCTTCGCGCCCGCGACCTGGACGTCTTCGACTTCATCCACTCCGAGACCCGCCTCTTCGGCAAGAAGAGAGCCCTGCGCCGGCTGCTGCGGCGGCAGGGCTTGCGGCGGGACGAGGTCATCTACGTGGGCGATGAGACCAGGGACATCGAGGCCTGCCGAAGCGTTCCCATCCCGGTCATCTCCGTCAGCTGGGGCTTCCACCGGCGCGACCTGCTCTCGGCCCTGCTGCCGGACTACCTGGTCGACTCGCCGGACGAAATCCTCTCGATCGTCATGGGCTGAGAGGCCTGACGGGCCTGATCCGCACCCGGTAGGGGGCATCCAGCATCGATTCCCCCGAGGCGTGCTCCAGAGTCACGTTGAGAAGGTAGAGACGGAGTCCGCCGATCCGATAGGAAGCCGCCGGCCGGAAGACCAGCGTCTTCGCCTCCCGGTCGGTCCGGTCGGCCAGAAGCGGCACGTCGAAGAGCGACATCGCGACCCGGTGCGTTCCTTTGAGCGAACCGTACGTCAGCTCGATTGAGGCCGGCTCTTCGCGCGAAGCGAAGTAGAGGCGGTACGACCTGGCGAAGTGGAGATACAGAGATCCGTCCGTTCCGGGGATGACGCCGCCGCCCGCCTGAGCCGGGAAGAAGCCCAGCCGGCCGCCCGAGGCGAAGTCGATCGGAAGGGAGGGGGAGAGGGCCGGCCGCGGGGCCGCCACCCATAGGGTCGCCGCTCCCGCCAGCAGCAGGGCCGCCGCCGCGGCGTGGAATCCGAAGGGCAGCGGACGGCCCCTTTTGCGACCGAAGACGATGTAGGCGGCGACGAAAAGGGCCAGCAGCCCGATCCAGACATAATTCGGGGCATAGCCGCGGTTGTCGACCTTGATGAAGGACGGCAGGAAAGGCGGCCAAAAGAAGCGCAGGCTGCTGAGGTGGACGAACAGGTCACCGGCCCGGCCTGTGTAGCCGTGGGTCGTGGGCTGGCTGAGGAACGCGGGGTGGGTCAGCAGGATGCCGGAAAGCGCCGCGCCCGCGCCGGCGGCCAGCCCGAACAGCCAGCGGAAGACCCGGCTGCCGGCGTAAACGAGGAAATATCCGACCGCGATCACGCCGATCCAGGAGACGGGGGTCAGGACGCGGGCTTGCGGGCAGGCGCCCTGGCGGTGGGTGAAGAAGGCGTAGTTGAGGATAAAGGGCGCGGCGATGAGAAACAGCCGCAGGAGCTCGCCCCGGGCCCGCCGGATCATCTCCACGAATCCCAGCAGGGCGAAGATCCAGAACGGGGCGTAGAGGAAGAGGCCGTCGCGCTGGTCCAGGAAGTAGTCCAGGAAGGCGTCCACGCGGGCCGCATGGGGCAGGTCGAGGAAGGCCTTGGTCACGGCCTGGGCCTGCTCCCCGGAAATGGCGCCCTCGTAGACGGCGAAGGGCGAGATCGTGCCGTACATCGTCCAGACGCCGAAGGAGAAGAGGGCCAGGCCGGCGAGCGCGGGAGCGGCGAGCCAGAGGATCCCGGCCCGCGGCCGCTGGGTCTTCCAGAGGTCGAAGACCGCGACGGCCAGCAGCGGCCAGAAGATCATGTTGTACTTCAGCCCGAACCAGAAGAACGATCCGAGCAGGACGCCCATGAAAGCCAGGTGGAGAGGCTTCAGGGCCCGGCCGGAGCGGACCATCCGGTAGATATAGACGGAAAAGAGGGCGATCGGAATTTCGGGGTACAAGTGAACGGCATAGAAGAGAACAGGCGTGCTGAAGGCATAGACCGCCCACAAGGCCAGGGCGGCTCCCTCGCGCTTCCATAGTTGGAGAGCCAGGAGGTAGATCTGAAGCCCCAGCAGGACGGCCCAGATGATCAGGCTGCCGCGCAGGATCACGGTCCGGGCCGGGGTGTCGCCGAAGGCTTGGGCGGCGGCGTAGAAGGGGACCATCAGCACGGAGACGCCGGGCAGGTTGATGGGGTAGACGTGGCCGCGGCCTTTCTTGCCTTCCCGGGCGTAAACACCCATCCTGACCCGCGGGTCGGCCTTGCGGGAATAGAAGTGGAAGTGGTCGTCGGAGGCGTAGTTGTTGGCCAGGTTGACGTCCCGGTCGTAGAGGAGGCTGTGGGCGTTGATGAGATAGTTGGGCTCGTCGCCCGAGAATGCGGCCCCGCGGGAAACAAGGACGACCGCCGCGCCGGCATAGAGGAGGAAGGCGGCCAGGGCCAGGGCCAGGAGGCGTCGGCGGAGAGGCAGAGCCGTGAGGCGGGTGGCGATACCCTGCTTCGATCCTCTCCCGCCGGGCTTGGGCGTCTCGACGGGCCTGACGCGGCCGGCCCAGGCCAGGTAGACGGCCGCGGTCAGGGCGAAGGCGAAGAGAAGCCCAAGGCGCGTCCGGAAATCGTCCCGGGTCAGGTAGTCCCGAAGAAGCGCCGGAGCCGCCAGCAGGGCGGCGAAAGGCAGGCAGGCCAGGGCCCCACGGCGGAAGCGTTCCTCTTCCAGATCTTTTCCCACGGTCCCGGCGCCGGCATGGGCCCAGAGCTGGATGCCTAGGGCCAGGCCGAAGAAGATGGCGACACCCAGGGCCAGGAACGGCGGCAGGAGGCGGCCGTTGAGGACCAGCCCATGTCCGAGGATGCTGTACGAGGCGGACTGGCGGAGCAGGGTCAGCCCCACGGTCAGGCCGGCCACGGCGGCCAGGATCGCCGCCGTCGAAGCGGCCGAGGAGAGCTTCCGCATGGAACGGTGTATAGACCAGACCCAGGGGCAAGTCAAGGCGGCTCGGCTCCCGTTTGGCGGGACCGGTCGATCTATGGTAGAGTCCTGAACCGGAAGATCATCATGCCCTTCAAGCACGGCCGCAAGGTGATGGTCATCATGCCGGCCTATAACGCCGAAAAGACCCTCCAGAGAACCCTGGACGACATCTCCATGGAATGGGTGGATGACATCCTCCTGGTCGACGACTGCAGCCGCGACGGCACCGTCGCGCTGGCCCGCAAGCTGGGGCTCCAGGTCATCGCCCACCCGAAGAACCGGGGGTACGGCGGCAACCAGAAGACCTGCTACACCGAAGCCCTCAAGCAGGGAGCCGAGATCGTGGTCATGATCCACCCCGACCACCAATACGACCCGACCGTCATTCCGGAGCTGATCCAGCCCATTCTGGACGGCCGCTGCGACGCGGTCTTCGGCTCGCGGATGCTGGGCGGCCACCCCATGGAAGGGGGCATGCCCAAGTGGAAGTACTTGGCCAACATCTTCCTGACGGCCGTGGAGAACGCCACCTTCTATATGTACCTCACCGAGTACCACTCGGGGCTGCGGGCCTACTCCCGCAAGTACCTGGAGACGGTGTCCTTCATGGCCAACTCGGACGACTTCGTCTTCGACTCCGAGATCATTGCCCAGGGCGTCCTGCACGGGATGCGGATCCGGGAGATCCCCATCGAGACCCGCTACTTCCAGGAGGCCTCCCAGATCGGGATGGGGCGGTCGATCGTCTACGGCCTGTCGATCCTCAAGACCCTGGTCAAGTTCAAGCTGCACAAAAAGGGTATCCTGAAGTTCGCCATGTTCAATTGACCGGGCTCAGGGCCAGCTGGTAGGGGTGTTCGATGGTCTTGGCGCCCGAGAGATTCTTGACCGCGATCGAGACGCGGTAGAGATACTCCCCGCCCCGCTTGTAGAACGGCGGCGCGTCGAAGACCCGCATGTCCAACATCCCCTTGGTGACCAGGGTCTCGGCCCGGTCGTCCCACATCCCCAGCTTCAGCTCGAAGTCCCCCTGGTTCGAGCCGAAGTCGATCCGCAGCTTGTCGAGGGGGGCCGGCGAGGCGAACCAGAAGTCGTAGGCGCGGTCGGCCTCCAGCAGGGAAAACCGGGCCGGCTGATGCATGAGGGCGACCCGGGACAGATTGTAGAACGTCCAGGTCGGCCCCTCCGGCAGCGTCGCGGTGACGGGCGCGGTGAGGACGGTGCGCGGGACGGCGACGAACCAGGCGAAGAACAGGGCCAGAAAGACCGCCGTCAGGCCCAGGTGGCCGCCGAAAGGCATCGGCTTGGCCTTGCCGCGGATCAGGAAGTAGAGGCCGGCCAGGACGACCGCCGCGACAGGCCAGATGAAGTTGGGCGTCCAGCGCCAATCCTCGAGCTTGAGAAACGAGGGGAGCAGCTTGGGCAGGGAGTGATGGAAGTTGCTGAGCAGACAGAACAGGTCGCCGCCCCGATCGACGGCTCCGGCGGTCGTCTCCTGGTAGAGGGCCAGCGGGTTCCTGAGCAGGAGCCAGGTCCCAAGCAGGCTCCAGCCCACAGCGCCGTGCCAGAGGCCGGTGAAGGCCGGCTTGCGCTCGGAGGCAAGGTACGCGCCCAGGAAGAAGATGAGAGCCCAGATGGCCGCCACGAGGGGCCGGGCCTGGGGCGCGTAGCCGGTGCGCTGGGTCAGGAAGGCGGAGATGAGGACATAGGGCGTGGCAATGCCCAGGATCAGCCAGGCCCGGCGGGCCTTGGCCCGCAGCATGCGGAAAAAGCCCAGAAAGGCAAACAAGTAGATCGGGGCGTAGAGCAGCAGCCCGTCGCGCTGGTCGAGGAAATAACCGGCCAGCGTCTCCAGCCGGAAGCGGAAGGGGATGCCGGACCAGAGCATCTTCAGGAAGCCCGCCGTCTCCTTGCCGTCCATGGCGCCTTGCCAGGAGACGGCCGTCGGGTTGATCGAGCCGTAGAGCTTGTAGGAGAAGGCAAGATAGAGACCGGCCATGACCGCCGGAACGGACAGGAAGACAACCCAGTCACGGAGGGGGGATTTGCGCCGAGCCAGCGTCCAGAGGCAGAAGGCGAAGAGCGGGATGAGGATGAAGACGTATTTGAGGGCGTGGAGCCAGACGAAGGCGGGAAGGAGGGATCCGCAGAGCAGGAGCTTACCCGTCGTCAGCCGCTCGGAGAACCTGAACAGCCGGAAGACCGTCAGTGAGATGAGCGCGGCCACGATCTCGGGATAGGCGTGGAGGGAATAGAAGAAGACGGGCGTCGTGAAGGCCGTCACGGCCCACAGTCCCAGGGCCAGCCCTTCCCGGCCCCACTCGCGCCGGGCGAAGAGGTAGACCTGCAGGCCGAACAGGGCGCCCAGGATGGTCATGGCGAAGCGCAGCCAGAGGACCAGGGCGGCCCGGCTCCAACCGGCGCCTGCCGCGTAGAAGGGGAGGAGGTAGAAGGACAAGCCCGGCGAATGGAAGGAGTAGCGGCTTCCGGGCTTGGCTCCCGGGACGGTGTGCGGGCGAAGGACGGCCTGGGCGGGCATATAGGCGGCATAGTCGGCGCGGTCGTAGTTGTCGGCCAGATCCAGGTCGCCGTCCCGCAGGAGGCTGTGGGCGTTGAGGATGTAGTGCGGCTCATCGCCGGAGAAGGCGATGCCCTCCGAGGACAGGATCAGGGAGGAGGCATTGTAGACAAGGAGGGCGGCCAGGAAGAGAAGGATCAGCTTGGACCTGAGGCCGCGGGCCAGGAATTTCCTCCAGACGGCGCCGAAGCGCGGCGGGTGCTCGGCCGCGACCCGGAGCCAGACGACGGCCTTGAGATAGATGACGGCCAGGAGGACGGCGGTCATTCCGAGGCCGATGCGGGCGGCTAGATCCTGGTGGGTCACGTAACGGCGCAGAGCCAGGGGCGTCAGGGCGAGGAACAAGATCGGCATCCAGGTCCAGAGGTCGAGGTCCAGAGCCCGCTTGTAGGGGAAGCCGGTGGATCGGGCCAGGAAGTGCGAGGACAGGGCCCACAAGCCCAGGATAAATAGGAAAATGACGGACGCCGCGACGGCCAGCCTCCCTCCGTCCACGGAGAAGTCGTGGGCCGAGAAAGTCAGCCCGTCCGCCGAGCTGCGCAGCTGCAGGGCGCCGGCCGTCAGGACGGCCAGGAGGGCGAAGACGGCCGGACGGAGGGTGGACGGGAGGCGCGGCATGGAGGGATGATGGCCGAGCGGCCAGGCAAAGTCAATATGCCCCCAAATAGCAGACACATACCGAATTCCTGCCTGCCACATAGCCGAGAGCAACCTCCTGCTGAGAAAGATTCTGAGGGACACAGACTTTTTGCCAGAGCCATGGCGAATTAAGCATGTGTCTGCTAATTCGGGAGATTCCGGTATAATCGCCCCATGGATGCGCCGCGGACGGTCTTCATCGAGCTGACCAGTCACTGCAACATGCACTGCGATTTTTGCCCGTCCGACATCCTGCGGCGGGAGAAGGGAACACTGGAGGAGGCCCGCATCGGGAGCTTCCTCGACCAGCTCCAGGCCCTGGGCATGAGGCCGCCCGTCATGCTCAACGTCCTGGGCGAGCCGCTCCTGGCCAAAGGGGTCTACGCCCTCCTGGACAGGCTGGAGCGCGATGGGCACCCCGTCACCCTCATCACCAATATGACCCTGCTCGGCGACCCGGATGTCCGCCGGGAGCTTCTTCGCCACACCAACCTGACCCTGGCCATGAGCCTGCAGACCGCAACGCCGGAGTCCTACCGGATGCGCGGCTACCCGAAGATGCCTTTTGAGGAATTCTTCGGCCTGGCCTTCAAGGTCATCGAGGACAAGTTCCGGCTCGGCAGTGGAACCCGACTGGAGATCCATGTCGCCTCCGGCTACGTCCTGGCCCATGATCCGACCATCCAGAGCGATTCTCCCCTGGAGCCCTGGCCCAACTTCCCGAGTGAGCGGGCCGAGCGGCGCTGGATCGCCTTGACCTTGCGCCGGCTGGAGGCCTTCGGCCGCAGGATGAGAAAAGCCTACCCGGAGGCCTACGCCGCGGAGAAGGCCCGGACGGAAACGCTCTACCGGGACCACATCGGGACGAAGATCGCCGTCTCGAGGCGCGATCTGCCGCCCGATTTTCACCGTCTCAAGGACGAGATCTTCTGGGGCTACATGGTCATGCCCCACATGCTCCTCGTCTTCAAATCGTTCGAGCTGTGGACGCGCGATGAAGCCTTCCTGAGACGCGCCCTGCCGCCGGACAAGGCCTTCCTCATCGAGGAAAATCCCGGGCCCTGGGCTTGCCCGATGACGGAGAGCTTCGGCCTGCTGGCCGACGGGAACTACGTCCTCTGCTGCCTGGACTATGAGGGCGAGATGGCCGTGGGAAACATCGGCCAGACTCCGGTGGCGGATGTCTTGGGGGGCGGGAAGAGGGCCCGCATCCGGGCCGACGCCATGACCGAGCCGGTCTGCCGCCGCTGCAAGGGCAACCTGTTCGTCTTCGACACGGAGCCGCTCGCCGGAGATGAGCAGCCGATCGATAAGTACGGCTGCGGCTTCTGGCCCTGCGAGCCCGGGCTGCACGGAAAAGGCGGGCGCTGGATGAAGGGGGAGGCCTGGGCCTATGTCTATGTCCGCATCCCGGCCCGGCGGGTTGTCTTGCGGTATCTGTCCGGACTCCCGGATGATGCCGCATTCAAGATGGAAATCCATTCCTATCAATCGGAAACAAGCTCTTTTCAAAAGGAGCATGAATTCGATTTCAAGGGCCCGGCCGGACAAGAAGCCGAGTCTCGGGCGCCTTTCGCTTTCGTCCCGGGGCGGATTTACCGGCTGGCCCTCGTTTCGCCCACGTTCGTTCCCGACGAGGCCCTCCACAACGGCGACACACGCCGCCTCGGACTGGCCGTCCACGACATCCGGCTCGAACGATAGCGGCCGCCTGACCTGAAGGCGGCTCCCTTCCATCGGCCCTATTCTCTTTTACGGCGGCCTGTGATAATTTCAAGTCGTGAGAATCTCCGCCGTCCTGATCACCTATAACGAGGAAGCCAACATCGAGGCCGCCCTCCGGAGCTTGGGCGGGATTGTCGACGAGATCGTCGTCGTCGACAGCCTCAGCTCCGACCGGACGGTTAAGCTGGCTCGGGCTTTCACCGACAAGGTCGTCACCCGCAAGTGGACCAACTACTCCGACCAGAAGAACTTCGCCAACGGGCTGGCCGACCATCCCTGGATCCTGTCGCTCGACGCGGACGAGCGCATCTCCGACGGGCTGCGGACGGAAATCCTGGCCCGGCGCGGGGAGGAGCCCTCCTGCGCCGGCTTCGCCATGCCCCGGCTCGTCTTCTACCTGGGCCGCTGGATCTGCCGCTGCGGCTGGTACCCCGACCGCAAGGTCCGGCTGTTCCGCAAGGACGCGGCCCGCTGGGAAGGCGAGTTCGTCCACGAGAGACTGGTCATCTCCGGCGAGGTCCGGCGCTTCAAGAATCCCATTCACCATTTCTCCTACCGGAACATCTCCGACCACTTGGCCCGGATCGACAAATTCGCCGACCTGGGCGCCCAGAAGCTCTACGCCCGGGGGCGCAAGTGCCGTTGGTATCACCTGCTCCTTCTCCCGCTCGGCCGCTTCCTGAAGTCCTACCTCCTCAAGCGCGGCTTCCTGGACGGCTACGCCGGAATCGTCGTCTCGGTCCTCAACGGCTACTCGATCTTCGTCCGCTACGCCAAGCTGGGGGAGATCTGGAGAAAAGGAGAGCGCATTGAGCCTTTTCCTGATTGACGCCGGCCGGACCTGGCGCGGCGTCCCGCGCCCTTCGTTCCTGCTGGCCGGCGAGCTCGGCGTCCAAGGCTTTCCCGTCCGGCTGGTCGTCCAGGCTGATTCCCCCGTCCACGAGAAGGCGGCGGCCGAAGGGCTGCCCCTGCTGCCGATGAAGCTGAAGGACGAGTCGGAGGTCGGCGCCGCCTACCGGCTGTCGCGGGCCATGCGCCGCGACAAGTGCGTCCTGGCCCACTTCCACGAGGCCCGGTCCGTGTCCATCGGCGGGTCCGCCTGCGCCCGGGCCAAGGTGCCCATCCGGATCGTCTCCGGCCGGGACGGCGTTCTGGCCCGGCCGGGCCTGCTAACCGGGCGCCGCCACATCGAGAGCGTGGACCTCATCGTGGCCGGCTCCGAAGGGGCCCGCGATGCCCTCCTGCGAAGGAGCATCCCCCCCGAACGCATCGAGATCGTTCCCCCGGGCATCGACTTCTCGGCCTTTCAGGCCGCCGGCGAAAAGGACTTCCTGCGCCGCGAGCTCGGCTTCCGGCCCGACGACTTCCTGGTCGGCCTCATGGCCCGCCTCGAGGACGAGAAGGGGCACCGTTACCTGATCGAGGCGGCCCGCATCCTCAAGGAGCGGACGCCCAAGATCAAGATCGTCATCCTCGGCCGGGGCCGGCTGGCGCTGGCCGCGGACGCGCAGGCCCGCGACCTGGGCTCGGGCGAGATGAGCTTCTTTCTGGGATCCGGCGCCGAAGAACCCCGCGTCCTGGATTCGCTGGATTGCTTCGTAGCCTGCTCGGAGCTGGCGGGGCAGGAGACCGCGGTCATGAACGCCATGGCCAGCCGCCTGCCGGTCGTGGCCACCCAGGTGGCCGGCATCGCCGACGTGGTCCTGCACGACGAGACCGGCTATCTCGTCTCGCCCCGCAATCCGCGGGCCCTGGGCGAGGCGATCTACACGATCTTCAAGGACGTCGATCTGGCCAAGCGCTTCGGCGAGAGGGGCAGCGAGGTCATCGACGAGCGGTTCTCGGGCCGGGCCATGGCCCGCAAGACGATCACCCTCTACAAGCGCATCGCCTACCGCAGGCGGATCAGCCTCGGGGCTTGAAGCTGGCCGGGGCTATTTCTTGTCCGGCGCGCCCGGCGGCTCCGCTATGGCTTCGACCTCGCTTTCGTGGATGAAGGCGACCAAGAGGGCGCCGATGGCCGAGCGGTGCTGAATCCTGTACCAGGATCCCGTCTTGCGGACGTTGGCGTAGACCGTCCCTTTGGCGATCTTGTCGGCCACGATCTCGGCTTTGGGATCGGCCGCCAGCCGGAGGACCGCCGCGTCGGAAACCACTCGAACGGAAACGATCTTGGGGGTCTGGCTCCAATCGGAGAACTTCTGTCCGGAGCAGGCGGCGGCCAGAAAAACGGCCAGCCCGGCGCATATCAGGACGGGGATCGTCTTGCCTTTCATGGCGTCTCCTTTCAGGGCCGGAGGGCTTCGAAGGTCAGGTCGGTGATGACCCAGCGCTGCCCTTCTCGCGCCAGCGTCCAGGTATAGGTTCCCTGGAAAATCGTCTCGCGTCTCCAGTTGGAGCGCTTGCGGCCGGTGATGGTGTGGGGAAAGGTGGCCCGACCGGTGAAGCGGGGGTACTGGGCGTTGCGAAAGTCCAGCCCGACTTCGCCGAAGGTGCCGTTGAACTTGTCGTAGACCTTGTCCACGAGCGCGACGTTGCTCTTGAGCGTCGCGGCCAGGGCGGGCGTGCAGTTGGCGTCGTAGAAGCCGGCCAGCTTCCCGGCTTTGAGCGCCGTCGCGTAGCCGTCGACGAGGCCGCGGATCTCGGCATCGGCCCCGTTGAGGACGATGTCGCGGGCCAGGGCTTTGGCCGGAGCGTTCCCCGGTTCATCGCGGAGGACCTCGCGCAAAGCCGTCATCGCCCCGGGACCGTCGCCTTTGCTCCAGGCCTCCCGGGCCCGGGCCAGGGCCGCCTCCGCGGCCGGGGGCTTGGCCGGCCCCTCCGTCTTTTCGGCCGGGGGCTTGTCGGCGACGGGCTTGTTGGCCGCGATCCTATTGTCGGCGGGCTTGGATTTGGGCGGCGCGGCCGGCGGCTTGATCTCGGGCTTGGCCGGTTCCGGCTTGGAGCCGGCGTCTTGGGTCGCCGCGTCCCGCCCCGTCTTCGGATCCGCGGGCTTGTCCTCGACTTTCGCCGGGGGATCCTCTTTGACTCCGGGCTGGGTCTCCCCGCCGACCACGGCGCCGTCCGTCTTAAGGTCCGGAAGGCGGGGCTCCTGGCGGGTAAGGAGCAGGATCACTCCGGCGATGACCACAACGGCGGCCATGGACAGGCCGACAATGAGGAGGGGCTTGCGGGACGGAGCCGGTCCGGATGCATCGGACTTGGCCGGGGCCGGCGGGCGCTTCATCTTGCGGGTCTCGCTCAGCGAGACCTCGGCCTGAGGGCGGCGGCCGGTCTCGAACCCGGCCTCTTCGGAGAAGCGGATCAGGTCGTTGACCAAGGCCCGGCAGGACTGGTAGCGGGCGTCGGGTTCCTTGGCCAGGATCTTGCGGATGATCGGCTCCAGGGCCGCCGGCAGATTGCCCTTGAACTGTCGCAGCGGCGGCGGATCCTCGTTCATGATCTTGTAGACGATGGTGGTCAGGTTCTCGCCGGAGAAAGGCTTCTCCAGGGTCAGCATCTCGTAGAAGATGGCCCCCAGGGCGAAGATGTCCACCCGGTGGTCGATCTTGCGGGCGGAGATCTGCTCGGGCGCCATGTAGAAGGGCGTGCCCAGGACGGCCGTGGTCTGGGTCAGGGTCGAGGCCGGAATCCTGGCGATGCCGAAGTCCACCAGGTGCGGGTGGCCGTCGGCGTCGATCAGGATGTTGCCGGGCTTGATGTCGCGGTGGACGATGTTCTTGCGGTGGGTCGTCTCCAGGGCCTCGGCCACTTCGATGATGAAGCGGACGGAGTCCTCGACCGGCCAGCGCTTCTTCTCGGCCAGCCAGGATTCCAGGCTGCGGCCCTCGATATACTCCATGGCGATGAAGGCCAGGCCCTGGTCCTCGCCGACGTCGTAGATGGTGACGATGTGGGGATGGGACAGCTGGCCGGCGGATTTGGCTTCGCGCAGGAACCGCTTCTGGGCCTCCTCCCTCTGCTCGGGGTTGGCGATCATATCGAAGCGGATCGTCTTGATGGCCACGATGCGGTCGATGAGCGGGTCATGGGCCTTGTAGACGATGCCCATGGCCCCGCGGCCGATCTCCTCGATGACGACGTATTTGCCGATATGCTGTTCGCTCATGATCTTCCTCGCCCGCCGCCGGCCGGAC
The DNA here is from genome assembly GCA_002383325.1 of Candidatus Aminicenantes bacterium UBA4085. Taxonomy (GTDB): domain Bacteria; phylum Acidobacteriota; class Aminicenantia; order Aminicenantales; family UBA4085; genus UBA4085. The sequence continues at coordinate 16,806 of DFYJ01000093.1, read as the reverse complement.
GCAGCCGGGCGGCCACGGCGGTGATGTTGTCCGGTCCTCCCCGGCGGTTGGCCAGCCGGATGAGCCGGGCGCAGAGCCGGCCCAGATCGCCGCCCCGGCGGAAGGCCCGGCCCAAGACCCTCTCCGGCACCGGGCCGCACAGCCCGTCGCTGCACAGCAGCAGCGCGTCGCGCGGCTCCAGCTCAACCTCGAAGCCGTCCACCTGCACGGAGGCCTCGTAGCCGAGCGAGCGGGTGACCATGCGCCGGAACGGCGAGCGCTCGATGTCGTCTTCGCTCAGGCTGCCCAAGGCCCGCTGTTCGGCGGCCCAGGAATGATCCCGGGTGACCGGATAAAGCGCCCCGCGGCGGACGACATAAGCCCGGCTGTCGCCGACGTTGGCGACGTAGGCGAAGCCCGGCCGGACCAGAGCGGCGACCAGGGTCGTGCCCATGCCGGTCGAGCCGGGGATGCCGGCAGCCGTGCGGAAGATCTCGGCGTTGGCCGCCCTGAAGGCGGCCAGCAGGGCGTCCCGGGCGGAGAGGCCCGGCCGACCCCCGGGCGGGAAGGACTCCTTGAGGGTCCGGATCGCGGCGGCCGAGGCCGGGGCTCCGCCGACATGGCCGCCGATGCCGTCGGCCACCGCCAGCAGCCAATGGGACTCCGGGCCGGACTCGCGCCCGGTCAGGTCCAGGCACAGGAAGTCGTCCTCATTGTGGTCCCGCTTCCGCCCGACGTCGGTCTGTCCGAAGGCTTCGATTTCGAGCCGCACGGTTCGCTCCGCTCCCGACCCGCTCATCCCGCCTTGAACGTCAGCCCGACCTTGCCCATGGCGATCGCGGCCCCGGACTTGAGCACGGCCGGGCCGGCGATCTCGGCTCCGTCGAGAAGAGTCGGATTGGTGGCGCTCTCGTTGACCAGGGTGAATTCCTTCGTGGTGCTGTCGTAGAGGATGGAAGCCTGCTCCTTGGAAACCGTGGCATCGGCGATCTCGATGTCATTGAGGCGGCCGCCGGGCCGGCCGAGGCTCGTCCTCATCAGGTGGAGCGGGTATTCGCGGCCCTTGTCGGGACCGCTTTCCAGGACCAGGCTGGCCCCCAGGTTGCGGAAGACCTGCGTCTTGGCCCCGTCGGGCGCCGCGGGCTGGGGCGCGGGGGCGATCCGGATGGTCTTGGCCATGTCCTCGCCGGCCGGCCGGATGCGCGGGCTTTGGCCGGAACGCCTTCCGGGCTTGAGCCAGAGAAAGACGCCCAGAGATCCGAGGGCGGCCAGGATCAGTCCGGCGGCGATGAGGACAGCGGAGGACAGCGAGGAGCCGGGCGACGTCCGGCGCTCCTCGCGCAGGACCGGCGCGTTGTCCCGGCCCGCGTCGGCCACCAGGGTGCCCGTGATGCGGTAGACCTTGCCGACCCGCGGCGCCTTGGTGGCCCGCACGAGAAGAGGCGAGGAGGTGCTGTCGTCGATGACCGAATACATACCCCAGGCCCCGCCTCCGGCGGCCGGCCGGATGTCCCGGACCTGGGCCACGATCGTCACGGTGGTGTTGAAGTAGCGCTCGGGGCGGGTCAGAAGGTCCTGGATGTAGACCGGCTGGACGGCGGCCGACAGAGCGGCGGAGGCGGCCGTAAGAACCACGCCGCAGGCCGCGGCCCAAAGGATACGGCGCAACGTGAATGCCCTCATCGATCCTCCTCCGGCTAGCGTAGGCTCATGCTAACCGCAATGGCGTCCTTTGTCAATTTGGGACGGAACGATTTGACAGGGGCGGGCCGCAGGCGGAGAATCGCTCTATGGCCAGCACGATCCGCATCCGCCCGCTCCGCGCTCACTCCGAATACGAGGCCTGCATCGGCATCCAGCGCCGCGTCTGGAACCGGTCCGACCTGGAGATCACCCCGCCCCACCAGCTCCAGGTCTCGGTGCACATGGGCGGCATCCTGCTGGGCGCCTTCGTCGACGGCACGGCGGCCGGGTACGTCTACTCCTACCCGGCCGTGTTTCGCGGCCGGACCATCCAGCACTCCCACCACCTGGCCGTCCTGCCCGAGTACCAGGGACTCGGACTGGGCAAGACGCTCAAGTGGGCCCAGCGGGAGGAGGCCCTGGCCCGCGGCTACAACCTGATCACCTGGACCTACGACCCGCTCCAGGCCCGCAACGCCAACCTCAACCTCCATACCCTGGGCGCCGCCGGGCGAACCTACCTGGACGACTTCTATGGTCCGGCGCCCTCGCTGGCCCTGGAGGAGGGAGTACCGACCGACCGGCTCCTGGTCGAGTGGCCCCTGATGTCCAAGCGGGTCTGCGACCGTGCGGCGGGGGCGCCGCCCAGGCTCGACCCTGAGGCCTATCCGAAGGTGGTCGTCCGCCGGCCCGAGCAGAGCTTTCCCCGGGCCGCCCCGAAGCGGCCCGACTTTTCCCGCCGCGAAAAGACGCTGCTGGTCGAGGTGCCGCGGGCCATCCGGGACCTGAAGGGCCTGGGGGGCCTGATCGCGACTTGGCAGAAGGCCGTCCGGGCCGCCTTCCTCCGCTACTTCGAAGCCGGCTATGTCCTGACCGACTTCGTTTCGGGCGAGCGGTCCTACTACGTCCTGCGACGAAGCCCGGTTCGCCCCCGCTAGGGCGCCGCCCGCGCGGCTTCAATCCAAAATGAGCCGGTCGCGGCGGAAGCGCCTATCCGCGATCACCAAAAGAAGAACGTCAGCCGCGGCCAGCCCGCCGGCCGCAGCGAGTCCGATGGTCTTGAAGTCGGCCTTTCCGGCCAAGCCGGCCAGCCACGTTTTGGCCGAGGGCGGGAGCATCGGCAGGGCGAACAGCGGCACGAACAGGATCAGGAAAGCCACGCTGAAGACCTGCTGGGCTTGGCGCACGGTCGGCGCCCGCAGCGAGATCATCACACCAAGGGCCGAGCCGAAGAGGGCCACCAGCAGGGTTGCGCCGACGATGCCGGCGAAGATGGGCCAGGGAAAGAAGAGGATCTTGCCGTGGCCGTGAACCACGGTCAGGGCGACCGCCCCGGCCAGGACGCAGATCATGGTCAAGCCCCAGCCGTAAAGGACCGCGGCTCCGATCTTGCCTGCCAGGATCGCCCGGTCGGGCAGCCGGCTGGCGAGCAGCGTCTCCAAAGTGTGCCGCTCCCTCTCGCCGGCGAAGGCGTCGGCGACGACCCCGCTGGCCAGCAGGATCGGGATCCAGGCCCAGTAGAGCATCGCGAAGGGAGAGGAGATCCAAGCCGGGCCGTTCTGCAGCGGCATCAGAATGCCGAACACGGCCAGGAAGATGATCATACCGGTCTTGCCGCCCTTGAAGCGGCCCTTCTGGCCGAGTAGCTCCTTGAACTCTTTCCAAAGAACGGACGTCACATCGCGCAGCATCGGCTTTCCTCCGTTGTCTCGTCCTTGACCAGCCTCAGGAAGGCGTCCTCGAACGTAGGCCGGCGGCTGAGGACTTCATCGACCGACGCACCGCCTTCGACCAGGACGCGGACAGCCTCCGATCCGCGGGCTTCGCCCGTCCAGGTGATCACCAGCCCCCCGGTTTCCTCGGAAACCTCCTTGACGCCCGGAAGGGCGCGCAGGCGTCCGATCATCTCCGCACTGAAACCGCGGCCCCGGATCTCGACGGCCGCGTCGGCGCCGCCCCGCCGCAGCTCCTCCACCGGGCCTTCGGCCAGCAGCCGGCCGGCCCGAATGACGGCCACCCGGCGGCAGAGGCGCTCGGCCTCGTCCAGGTTGTGGGTCGTCAGGAAGACGGTCGTGCCTTCCTTGGCCGCCAGCGAAGCCAGATCTTCGCGCAGCGAGGCGGCGGCGACGGGGTCGAGCCCGGCCGTGGGCTCGTCCAGGAAAATGAGGCGGGGCCGGGCCAGGAGGGCACGGGCCACGGCCAGCTTCTGCTTCATGCCGCGGCTCCACTTGCCGGCCGGCTCGAGGCGCCGCTCCCAGAGCCCGAAGTGGGTCAGGAGCTCGCGGCCGCGGGCGGCCCGCTCGGGCGCGGACATGCGGGCGATGCGGCCCTGGAACTCCAGGTTATCGGCGGCGCTCAGGCGCTCGTAGAGTCCGGTGTGCTCCAGGAGGGCGCCGCTGGAGGCCCGGATGCGGGAGGCCGCGGTCCGGGTGTCGAAGCCCAGGACCTCAGCCCGGCCGCGGGTCGGCTCGAGAAGCCCGAGCAGGAGGCGGATGGTCGTGGTCTTGCCGGCCCCGTTGGGACCGAGGAAGCCGAAGACGATCCCGGCCGGGACCTCGATGGACAGGTCGTCGAGAGCGGTGACGGACTTGAAGTCGCGTCCCAGCCCCCGGGTGCGGATGACGATATCGGACATGGGTGACTCCTTGCGAAGGGGAAGGGCTACTTCTCGAACAGCGTTTTGACCCGGGCCCGGTAATCCTTGTAGGCCTTGAGGCCGGTCGGCGTCAGGCGGACCAGGGTCAGGGGGACCTTGCCCTTATAGGTCTTCTCGATGGCCGCGTAGCCGGCTTCCTCCAGCTTGGTCAGATGGAAGGACAGGTTGCCCTTGGTCAGGCCCGTCTCGCGCTGGAGGTAGAGGAAGTCGGCGCTCTCGGCTATCGACAGGATGGTGGCGATGACCAGGCGGGCCGGCTCGTGGATAACCCGGTCAAGGTCGGCCAGGCCGCGCAGGTCAGGGCTCATCGACGGTCTCCGCCGCGCGCTTGTTCTTGCGCAGGAAGACGATCAGGGCGGCCAGGCCGCTGAGGGTCATGGCGGCGCCGAACAGGGCGTAATAAAGGCTGATGCCGCGTATGTCGCCGATCCCGGCCGCGGCCAGGGCGATTCCGATGGCGACGGAGACGAACGAGAGGACGTAATAGCGGGACATCCCGCTCTTGTTGGCCAGCAGGAGGAAGACGACGCCGAACAGGAGCCCGTTGACCGCCGGCAGCATGTCCCTGAAGGAGGGGACAAAGCTCATGAGAAAGGGAAACGAGGCCCCGATGAGGGCGCCGTAGATGCCCGCGATCCACCGCCGCTTGGGATTCCTTTCTTTGCGGAAGGAGACATAGCCGGCCCGGGGGTAGGTGATGCGGTTCTTGAGGAAGCGGAGAATCTTGTTGATCAGGAGCCCGGCAAAGAGGATGACCAGGACGAAGGCGGAGCTGAGGAAGGAGCGGACCAGGGATGTCTTCGGCAGGGCGATCTCGCCGAAGAAATAGCCGCCCAGAAGCAGGAGGATCGCCCCCAGAGCTATCTCGAACAGCCCGTCGTCGTAGAAGCTGCGCACCGTCCGCCGCTCGATGGCTTTGAGGTCGTCGTTCATGTTCGTATCCTTCTCGAATGTGGTTTGTAATGCAAACCTGTTTGTATTATACATCCCGTTTTGCGCTTGTCAAGAGGGGAGTCGCGGCGTCAAGCCGGCCTGATCATTCCCGGCTTCAGCCCGCATGAGTCTTTCCGCTTGGATCATGGGGGAGGAAGATCGCCTGGGCCCGTCCCGGACGGTTCGGGCCGCCGGCTTGACAGCACGAAATCCGGCCGATAAGATTCCTGCGTCTTAGATCGTCCGGCGCCTCTGCCGGATCCTCGCCCTCGCGGCCTCCGCTTCGATCGGGAGGCGTTCTCATCTAGAGCCAAGGAGACGTCCCAATGACCAAGATCGGCATCATCATCTGCGGCCGCTACCAGAGCTGCGGCGGCGGCAAGTGCTTCCGGGCCCTGCGGGAACGGGTGGGCGCTTTCGCCCGCTACCCCAAGGAGGAGCCCGTGGAGATCGTCGGCTATTCCTATTGCGGGGGCTGCCCCGGCGGGAACATCGAGTACGTGCCCGAGGAGATGAAGAAGAACGGAGCCGAGATCATTCACCTGGCCACGGGCCTTGTGGTCGGCTATCCCCCCTGTCCGAACCTGCGAAAATTCAAAGAGTTCATCGAAACGAAGTACGGCCTGCCCGTGGTCGTCGGCACCCACCCCATCCCGCTCAAGTACCTGACGGCCCACGAGAAGCTGTCCTTCTGGAAGACGGCCGACATGGAAGCCGTGGCGGGGCATCTCCTGGCCGAGAGCCGGGAGATCATGGAAGCCTACAACTGAGGGGAGCTGCCATCGTGAAGTCCGACGACAAGCACGGCCTCTCGACCCGCGCCATCCACGCCGGGCACGGCCCCGATCCGCTCTTCGGCGGCGTGTCCATGCCCATCTACCAGTCCTCGACCTTCGCCTTCAAGGATGCCGCCCAGGGCGCGGCCCGCTTCGCCGGGACCGAGGAGGGTTACATCTACACCCGCCTCGGCAATCCGACCGTGCGGGCCCTGGAGGACGCCGTGGCCGGGCTGGAGCACGGCTTCGGCGGGCTGGGAACATCCTCCGGCATGGCCGCTGTGACGGTCGCCTATATGGCCTTCCTCGGCCGCGGCGACCACATGATCGGCACCGACGCGGTCTACGGCCCGTCCCGCACGCTCATGGAGACGGAGTTCGCCCGCTTCGGCATCGCCTGCGACTTTGTCGACACCTCCGACCTCGAAGCCGTGCGGAGCCGGCTTCGCCCCGAGACGAAGCTTCTCTTCGTCGAGACGCCGGCCAACCCGACCATGGCGATAAGCGACCTGGCTGCCTGCGCCGGGCTGAGCCGGGAGCGCGGCCTGACCATGGTCGTGGACAACACCTTCGCCAGCCCCGTTCTGCAGAATCCCCTGGACCTGGGCGCCGACGTCGTCCTGCACAGTCTGACCAAGTTCCTCAACGGGCACAGCGACGTCGTCGGCGGCATCCTGGTGGCCAAGACGGAAGAGCGCTTCCTGCGCCTGCGGAAGGTCCTTCGCCTCCACGGCGGAACGATGGATCCGCACCAGGCCTGGCTGGTCCTGCGGGGCGTCAAGACGCTGGTCTTGCGAGTCGAACGCAGCCAAGAGAATGCCGCTGTCCTGGCCCGCTTCCTGGAAGCCCACCCCAAGGTGGCCTGGGTCCGCTATCCCGGCCTGCCCAGCCACCCCCAGCATGCCCTGGCCGCGCGCCAGATGAGGGGCTTCGGCTCGCTGATATCCTTCGGACTCAAGGGCGGCTTCGAGGCCGGGCGCCGGATGATCGATGCCGTCCGGCTGTCCGCCCTGGCCGTCTCACTGGGCGGGATCGAGTCCCTGATCCAGCACCCGGCCAGCATGACCCACGCCGGCGTGCCCGGCGAGGACCGCCGGAAGGCCGGCGTCACGGACGATCTGATCCGCTTCTCGGCCGGCTGCGAGGATGTTGCGGACCTGCGGGCTGACTTCGAGCAAGCGCTGGACAAGGCCTGAGTGGAAAGCTCCCGGAAGGACGGCCGACCGCGGCGCCGCGCCGAGGAGAAAGGAGGGATGAGCGGGATGTCGAAATCCGCGTCTTCCCGGGCCCCCGTCCGGCATCCGACCGAGGCGATCCTCGAAAGCATTTCGGACGGAGTCTTCACGGTCGACGCGGACTGGCGCATCACGTCCTTCAATCGGGCGGCGGAGAAGATCACGGGGATTCCCCGCCGGGAGGCGCTGGGACGTCTCTGCTCGGAAGTTTTCCGGTCCAGCATGTGCGCGGCGGACTGCGCCCTGCGGCGGACGCTGAAAACCGGCCGCGACATCATCGGCAAGTCGGGCTATATCATCGATGCCCGCGGAGCCCGGATCCCGATCAGCCTATCCACGGCCGTCTTGCGCGGCCCGGTCGGCCGGGTGGAGGGCGGGGCCGAGACCTTCCGCGACCTGTCCGAGGTGGAGGCTTTGCGCTCGGAGCTGGAGGACAAGTATCGGGCCGGCGATTTGCGCAGCCGCAGCCCGCTGATGCAGCGGGTTTTTGACGTCCTGCCGGCCGTGGCCTCGAGCCCGAGCACCGTCTTGTTGCTGGGCGAGACCGGGACCGGCAAGGAGCTGGCCGCGCGGACGATCCATGGGCTCAGCCCGCGCAACCGGGGGCCGTTCACGGCCGTGAACTGCGGGGCTTTCCCCGACACGCTTCTCGAATCCGAATTGTTCGGCTACAAAGCCGGGGCCTTCACTGGGGCCGACCGGGACAAGCCGGGCCGCTTCGCCCAGGCCAAGGGCGGAACGCTCTTCCTCGACGAGATCGGGGATGTCAGTCCCGCCCTGCAGGTCCGCCTGCTGCGCTTCCTCCAGGACCGGGTTTATGAGCCCCTGGGCTCGACCCGTTCGGAGAAGGCCGATGTCCGGATTATCGCCGCCACGCACAGGGATCTGGCCGAGCTGATGCGGCGAGGGGAGTTCCGGGACGATCTCTACTACCGCCTGAATGTGATCCGCCTCGAGCTGCCTCCGCTCCGCCGCCGCAAGGAGGACATCCCGCTGCTTGTCCGGGAGTTCATAGAACAGTTCAACCGGCTCCAGGCCAAACACGTGTCGGGGATCGCGCCGGAAGCCCTCTCGCTCCTGCTGGGCCATGACTGGCCCGGCAACATCCGCGAGCTGGAGAACGTCATCGAGCGCTCCTTCATTCTCTGCCGGGAGGGGGCCATCGGTCTCGAGCATCTGCCCGAAGAGCTGACGGCGGCCGGCCGGACCTGGACAGGTCCGGGCATCCGTTCCGCCCACGACGATCTCGACGCCCGGGCCATCCGTTCCGCTCTCGAGCGGCATGGCTTCAGCCGGACGGCTGCGGCGAGGGACCTGGGGATTCATAAGACGACGCTGTTCCGGCGGATGAAGAGGCTGGGGATCCGCCGGCCCGAGCGGGACGGCCGTTCCGCCCGGGGAAAATCATAGTAGCGATAGCGCATCTCTATATTATCATTTCATTGCTCTAACGCAATGATGGTGGGCTTCACCCGGCGCCGGCATTGTGCTGACATCTTATTTATAATCAACAAACAACAGGTGGATTACGTTCTGTCGGCGGGGTGGCACAAGAATTGCACTTACAGAGGATGTGAGGATGAATAGGAGCCGCGCATCGAAAACAGCCTTCGCCCATTGGGACGGACGCATCGCTCCGGTGTTCGACGTGGCCGAGAGCGTCCTTGTCGTTGAGTCCGAGGGAGACAAGCTCTTGTCCGAAACGGAGGCCCGGATGCCGTCGGATACCCTGGCCGGGAAGGCGGCTTCCCTTGGCCGGCTCGGGGTCGAGGCGCTGGTTTGCGGGGCGATCTCCAAAATTTTGCTCGAAATCATAGCCGCGCGGGGCATCCGGATCGTCCCCTTCGTGGCCGGCGAGCTGAAAATGGTCATCCGGGCCTGGCTCGGCGGCGAGCTGAGCGGCCCATCTTTCCAAATGCCCGGCTGCGGCGGCGGCTTGGGAGGCCGGTGGGGCAGAGGACGGGCCGGAAACGGCCCTAGGGAGGTTTCCATGATTGGACGAGGAGCGAAAAGCGGCGGCCGCGGACGCGGCGCGGGGGGGGGCCTGGGCCGCCTGGGCGGTTCCAAGGCGGCGGGAGTCGGCGGCGTCTGCGTCTGTCCGAAGTGCGGCCGGCGCGAACCGCACCAGAGGGGCGTCCCTTGCGTGCTGAGAACGTGTCCGCACTGCGGCACGGCCATGATCAGGGAATGAATCGATTGACCATAAGGAGAAATGAACATGCCTAGAGGAGATGGTACGGGTCCCCGCGGAATGGGGCCGATGTCGGGACGGGCCTCCGGATACTGCGCCGGATACGGGAGACCCGGCTTTGCGAATTCCGGCTTCGGCCGCGGCCGGGGCCTCGGAATGGGCTGGGGGCGCGGCTTCCGGGGCCGGGATTTCGGCGGTTGGGGACGCGTCGGCTGGGCTCCGGCTTTGGGGTCCGCGTTCCATGAACCGCGGCCCATGAACTGGCCCGAGGAAGCGGCCCAGCGCCTCGACGAGAGCGAGGAGAAAAGGATTCTCAAAAACCAGCTCGAGTCCCTGGACATCGAGATCTCGGCTATCCGTAAAAGGCTGGCCGAAATCGAGAAAGGCGACGCGGCGGAGACCGGAGACGCGAAGTGAAGGCCGCCTTCCCCGTCACGGGCGATGATCTGGGCTCTCCCTTGGACGCGCGGTTCGGGCGGTCGGCCAAGCTGCTCGTCTATGACATGGAGGGAGGAGGCTTCGAGATCATCGACAACTCGAAGAACCTGGATGCGGTTCAAGGCGCCGGGATCCAATCGGCCGAAGCGGTCGTGCGTGCGGGCGCCGGGATCCTGATGGCCGGGCACTGCGGACCCAAGGCTTTCCGGGTGCTGCGGGCGGCCGGGGTCAAGGTCTACCTGACCCAGGCTCCGACCGTCGCCGCCGCTTTGGAGGAGTATCGGGCCGGCCGCCTCGTCGAAGCATCGGCCTCGGACGTCGAAGGCCACTGGACTTGAGCCGGCCTTGATCCTGGCCATCGCCTCGGGCAAAGGCGGCACGGGCAAGACGACGCTGGCGGTGAACTTGGCCTGCGTCTTCGGGTCCGGGGTGCGCCTGCTGGACTGCGACGTCGAGGAGCCCAATGCCGGACTGTTCCTCGGGGGGGAGACCGAGGCCGCGGAAGTCGTGACGATCCCCGTCCCCGAGGTCGACGAATCCCTCTGCGACGGCTGCGGCGAGTGCGGACGGATTTGCCGCTACGGTGCCATTGTTTCCTTCGGAGCCGCTCCGATCGTCTTTTCCGAGATGTGCCACGGCTGCGGGGGATGCGCCCGGGTCTGTCCCCGAGGGGCCATCCGCGAGGTCGGCCGGCGTATCGGCGTCATTGAGAGGGTGCGCGCCGGGGCGGTGACCCTTGTCCAGGGGCGCCTCGACGTGGGCGGGGTCCTGGTCCCTCCCTTGATCCGGGCGGTCCGGGCGCACGCGTCCGGGCCGGGTCCGGTCATCATCGATGCCCCTCCCGGTACGTCCTGCCCCGTGATAGCGGCCGTCCGGGGCAGTGATTTCGTCCTCCTGGTCACGGAGCCGACTCCCTTCGGGCTGCACGATCTGACCCTGGCGGTCGAGACCGTACGTGCGCTCGGACTGCCTTTCGGGCTCGTCGTCAATCGGGTCGGGATCGGCGACGAGCGGGTGCATGCTTATGCCCACCATGAGAATATCCCCATCCTTTTAGATATTCCTGACGACCGCAAAATCGCCGAGGCCTATGCCCGGGGCCGGTTGATCATCGAGGCCTGCCCCGAATATGACTCTCTTTTCCGGAGCCTGGCTGCGAAGATCCGCGACATCTGCGGGAAGGAGTCCGCTCATGCTGACGTATGAATACGAGTGCGGCCGGGACGAGCGGTGCGACAAGCCTCCCTGCGGAGGGCGGTCATGAGCGCCTTCCGGCACGTCTATGGGCCGGTTCCCTCGCGGCGATTGGGGCGCTCGCTGGGCGTCGATATCGTTCCCTTCAAGGTCTGTCCCTACGATTGCGTGTATTGCCAGTTGGGGCGGACCACGGAGCGAACGGCCGCCCGCCGCGAATTCGTGCCCTTGGACGACATCCTGGCCGAGCTGGAGCGAAAGCTCACCGCCGGTCCGGTTCCCGACTACATCAGCCTTTCAGGGTCCGGCGAACCGACCCTCTTCAGCCGGGCGGGGGAGCTGCTGCGCGGAATCAAGAAGCTGACCGCCGTCCCGACGGCCGTCCTGACCAATGGCGCTCTGCTCTGGCGGGACGACGTCCGGGAGGATCTGCAGGCCGCCGATCTGGTCCTGCCTTCCTTGGACGCGGGCGATGAAGGCATGTTCAAGTACGTCAACCGGCCCTGCGGGGAGATCGTCTTCGATCGCATGGTGGACGGCCTGGAGGCTTTCACCCGGGACTTTCGCGGCGAGGTCTGGCTGGAGGTGATGCTCCTGGGGGGGGTGACCGGCCTGCCGGGAGAGGCCCGGAAGATCGCCGCCCTCTGCCGGCGTATCGCTCCGGCCCGGATTCAGCTGAACACGGTCTCGCGCCCGCCGGCCGAGGATTTCGCCTTCCCGGTCCCGCCGGATGAGATGGGGAGCTTGGCGCGGCTCTTCCCCGGAGTGGTCGAGGTCATCAGCCCGACCGGGCCGGGCCCCGCCGCGGAAGCCGATGCGCGCCGGCCCGAGGAAGGGGAGATCCTGGAGCTGGTTCGCCGTCGTCCCTGCACCGCGGCGGACGTGGCGGGCGGGCTGGGCCTCCACCTGACGGAGGCGCTGAAGGCGCTGGGCTCGATGCGGGGCCGGGGACTCGTGAAAACGACCGTCAGCGGCGGCCGGACTTTTTACGTTCCGGGGTGCGGGGCGTGAGGGAGCTGGCGATCATCAGCGGCAAGGGCGGGACGGGCAAGACCAGCCTGGCGGCGTCCTTCGCCGTCCTGGCCCCCCGTCCCGTCGTCGCCGATTGCGATGTAGACGCCGCGGACCTGCACCTGGTGCTGGCGCCGGTCGTGCGCGAGCGGCATGACTTCGTCGGCGGCCGCAAGGCGATGATCCGTGAGAGCGACTGCACCGGCTGCGGGGTCTGCCTTTCGGTCTGCCGTTTCGGCGCGGTGGCTCGGCTCTCCCGGGACGGCGGCCATCCGGACTCCGCCGGGGCGCCCCTGGATTGCCGCCTCTGTGACTACGGCAAGCGGGCCTGCTCGGTGCGGACGGACAGTCTGATCAAGGAGATGGAGGCGTCCGCCGGGTATTCTGAACGGGACAGGTTCCAGAGCGATCCCGCGGCTTGCGAGGGCTGCGGCGTGTGCGTTCGCTTCTGCCCGGCCGGGGCTATCGATTTTCCCGAGGTCCGATGCGGGGAATGGATGGTCTCGGAGACGCGCTGCGGGCCGATGGTCCACGCCCGTCTCGGGATCGCGGCCGAGAATTCGGGCAAGCTCGTCTCCCTGGTCCGCCGGGAAGCCCGCCGGATCGCGAAGGCGGAAGGGCGGGACTGGATCATCGTCGACGGGCCGCCGGGCATCGGCTGCCCGGTCATTGCCTCCGTCACGGGCGCCGACATGATCCTGGCCGTCACAGAGCCGACCGTCTCGGGCGAACACGACCTGGAAAGGGTCCTGTCCCTGGCTCGCCACTTCCAACTGCCGTCGGCGGTCTGCGTCAATAAATGGGACCTCGACCCCGCGGGAGCGGACCGCATCGAAGCCCGGGCCCGCAGCTCCGGAGCCAGGATTGCCGGCCGGGTCCGCTACGATCCCTCCGTCAGCCGGGCCCAGCTCCGCGAGCGTGCGGTCGTGGAGACCGATGCGCCAAGCGCCGGGGAAATGCGCCGGGTATGGGATTTTATCGAGCAGGAGATGAAGCCATGAAAGCCGGAAAGAGCGGCCGTGACGAGAGCGTTGGCTCCGACGCGCGAGGACGGGAGACGGACGACCAGGACCTCAAGATGATCGAGGCCCGGATGGCCCGGATCCGCCGCAAAGTGGTCATCCTGTCGGGCAAGGGAGGCGTCGGGAAGAGCACGGTGGCGGTCAGCCTGGCCGCTGCCCTGGCCGCCCGGGGCCTGCGGGTCGGGCTGCTGGATGTGGATATCCATGGCCCAAGCCTGCCGACTCTACTCGGACTGGAGGGCGAAGCGGTCCGGGGCGGCGAGGACGGTCTTGTCCCCGTCGAGCGAGAGGGGCTGAAGGTCATGTCCATCGGCTTCCTGCTCAAGAACCGGGACGATGCGGTCATCTGGCGGGGCCCGATGAAGATGAACGTCATCAAGCAGTTTCTGCGGGACGTCGCCTGGGGCGACCTGGATGTCCTGGTTGTCGATTCCCCTCCGGGCACCGGCGACGAGCCGCTCTCGGTCTGCCAGCTCATTGGACGGCTGGACGGGGCCGTCATCGTGACGACGCCTCAGAAGGTCGCCGCGGTGGACGTCCGCAAGTCCGTCACCTTCTGCCGCCGGATCGGCGTGCCTGTGCTCGGAGTCGTGGAGAACATGAGCGGCTTCGTCTGCCCGCACTGCGGAACGGTGACCCAAATCTGGCCGACGGGCGGGGGGCGGAGCATCACCGAGGATATGAAGGTGCCCTTTCTTGGCGCCATCCCCCTGGACCCCGAAATCGCCCGCCTGGGAGACAGCGGACAGGCCGCCTCCGGCCGGTATGGGGAGGCCGTCATGAGCGCCCTCCTGGAGAGGTTGGCCGCGCCGCTGATTGGCAGGGCCCGCTGATTCTGGTAATCTAGCCCCTTCCTTCCCGAGCCCAGCGGGCTATCCCGGGCCCGCTTCGCCCCGACCGTCACCCAGCGCGTTGAAAGGAGCTTTGGATGAGGCTGCGAATTCGCCGCCCCCCGGCGGCCATGGCGATAATTACGGCGGCGTTCGCTCTGGCTTCCATCCTGATGTCCAGCCCGGACCGGCTCTCGGCCGCGGATTTTGTCTCCGGCCGGGTCGTCGCGGCCGAAGACGGCCGGCCCCTGGCCGGGGCCCTCGTCACCCTGCGCGACGGGGCCTCCGCATTCGCAGCGGCGGCCAGGACCGATGCGCAAGGACGCTTCCGCCTGGACGTTCCCGCCGGTCCCGGGATCGTCCTGCTTGTCCGGTGCGACGGCTTCGCCGGGTCCATGGCGCCGGTCGTCCCCGGTGAGGATCTCGTCATCCGCCTGACTGCCGACCCGTCCGCCTTCCTGCCCTCCCGGGAGGTCGTGGTCGAAGCGACCGGCCTCGACCGCCCCGGCTTCGAGCTTCCCTACGCCGGGCGGACTCTGCTCCGCGAGCGCCTGCTGGACGGCGGCGCCGAGGCGCTCAACGAGGCCGTGGCCGACGTCCCCGGCCTGTCCTTCCTGGGCGGCGGATTCTACTCCGCTCCGGCCCTGCGCGGCCTGGCCCGCAACCGCCTGGTCCTGCTCGTCGATGGGGTTCGGACCGCCTCCATCCGGACGATCGGCGGCCACCTCGGCTTCATCCATCCCTTCGCGGTGGATGCCGTGCAGGTCGTCAAGGGTCCCTTCTCCACGGTCTACGGCCACGATGCCATGGCCGGAGTCCTTCAGGTGGACACCCTGCGGTTCACCCCGGAAACGGAGGGATTCTCCGTCCGGGGCGGGGCGACGGCCGGCTACCAGTCCGCGGCCTCCGGCTCCGATGCGGCCTTCCACATCGAAGGCGGGACGCGGGCGGCGTCCTTTCTTTTATCCTACGGCCGGACGGCTGCCGAGGACTACCGGATGGGCGGGGGCGAGACCCTGCCCCAGTCGGGCTTCCGTCTGGCCTCGATCCTGGCCAAGGGCGAGATCCACCCGGCCGCCGGACACCGTCTGGAGCTTTTCTACCTGCGGACGGATGGGACGGACATCGGCAAGGCCAGCGGCGATCCCGCCATCGTCAACCGCCATCCGTCCGAGAGAAACGAGATCGGCGCGCTGACCTACGAATGGAGGCCCAACGGCCCATTCTTCCACGCCATGGAGGCCAAGTTTTCGCTCGGCCGCTTCGACCTGGCCTCCGACTTCCGGACCCTGACGGCCTCCCGGACCGTCCAGAGCCTGCGTGACATGGGCGAGGACGACTACGGGATCCTCCTGCGGGCGGGATTCTCGCCCTCGTCCCGAATGATCGTCTTCGCCGGCCTGGATGGGTATTTCCAGGAGGAACAGAGCATCGCGGGCGTCAAAAACATCTACCTCTTGGGTCAGGATTCGCCCGCCTCCTCCGCGCCCTTGAACGAGGTGCCCTTGGCCGCCACCCGCGACGCGGGCCTGTTCGCCCAGGGGACCTGGTCCGCCGCGGAGCGCTGGGACGTCGTCTTCGGGACCCGCGTCGACTTTCCCTACGAGAGGGCCGAGCTTCCGGACGGCGTCCAGGTCCGCCGCTTCGATCCCGAGCTCAACGGCAATCTGGGCCTGCTCTACAAAATGGGGTCGGGTCTGCGGCTGGGAGCCAATGTCGGGACCGCCTTCCGCCTGCCGACGCCCAAGGATCGATTTTTCATCGGTCAGACGCCCCAGGGGATCAACATCGGGAATCCCGACCTGGTCCCCGAGCACAGCCTGAACGCCGACCTGGTTCTCAAATACCGCTCGGAGGTTCCGGGACCCTTGAGCTTTGAAGGCTCGCTGGCCGGGTTCGTCAACCGGCTGCGCGATCTGATCGTCATCAAGTGGGACAAGCCCACCGGCGACCGAGTCGGCGTCTTCGCCAACGCCGGCCGCACGGAGATCTACGGCCTGGAGGCGGATGCCGCCCTGGCCTGGGAGAAAGGCTGGATCCTCCAGGGCGCGATCACGGCTCTGGGCGCCGCGGTCCACGGCAACGACGAGGTCTTGGACGATCTGCCTCCCATGCAAGGGCGGCTGGGCCTGCGCCGGACGCTGGCCGCCGGCCGGGGCTGGTTGGGGATCGATGTGCGGGGCGCCGTCGCCGAGCGGCGCACGTCGGCGGGGGATGTCCCGGCCCCGGCCTGGCTGGTCGCGGACTTGGCGGCGGGCTGGC
>DFYJ01000093.1:0-548 GCA_002383325.1 Candidatus Aminicenantes bacterium UBA4085 | reverse complement strand
CCGCCGGCGCCTGCTCACTCGGCGTAGAGGGCGTAGATGAGGTCCTTGTATTTCTTCTCGACGATATTGCGCTTGATCTTGAGCGTCGGCGTGACCTCGTCCTCCCCGATCTCGAAATCCTTGTCCAGCACGACGATCTTCTTGATCCGCTCGTAGGCGGCCAGGTCGGGCGTCGAGGCGTCGATCTGCTCCATCAGGAAGGCGGCGATCTCCGGCTTGCGGCAGAGGTCGGCCCGGCCTTCGAAGGCCAGGCCGCGATCCCGGGCGTAGGCCTCCAGGCGGATGAAATCCGGGACGACCAGGGCGGCGATGAACTTGCGCTCGGCGCCCACGACGACGACGCTGGAAAAGATGGGGTTGGCCAGGATGCGGCTCTCGATCGGCTGCGGCGCGACGTTCTTGCCGCCCGAGGTCACGATGAGGTCCTTCTTGCGGTCGGTGATGGTCAGGAAGCCGTTCTCGGACATGGAGCCAAGGTCGCCCGTGTGGAACCAGCCTCCGACCATGACCTCGGCCGTGGCGGCTTCGTTCTTGTAGTAGCCCTTCAT